>NZ_VJWX01000007.1 GCF_007713715.1 Amycolatopsis rhizosphaerae | reverse complement strand
GGAATGATGTCCGTGGCGAAGAGGTCGAGCGGCTTGGTGCCCGGCATGCCGGGCACCAAGCCGATCACGGCGTCCACGCCGAGGCCCGCGAGGCGCCGGAGTGGGCCGTCGTCGTCCGGGCCAACGTCCCGGATCTGGAAGAAGTGATCCATTACGGCGAGGTCGAACCCCGCGGTGTCCGCGGCCAGGGAGACCTCGGCGAGATCGGCGCCGAGCCTGGCCGGGCCGCCCGGCCAGGTGAAGTCCGGGATCTGCAAACCGAGTTTCATGAGCGCCTTCCGCGGTCCGATTTCGTTGTTCGAGCGTTTCCGGCGCTATACCCACAGTGACCGCACCTCACTCCCGCCCGCGGGGTGGTGACCGAATTCACCGGCCGGGTCTCACCGGCCGATCTGCGCTTTCGTCGCGCGGCGTCACCAGGGGGAACGGGACGTGACGAGTTCGGTCTTGGTCGCCCGTCCCTGCCCGGCCCACAATCGTCGTGGAACTTTCCCGGCTTGCCGGCACGTTCAGAAATCGGGTGTGTTGCTCGAGGGAGGCGCAGGTCAAGTGCACAGGCATCAGAACGGGTTGAAGACCGCGCTGCTGCTCGGCCTGCTGAGTGCCCTCATCATCGCGATCAGCTCGCTGTTCGGCCGCACCGCCCTGTTCGTCGGACTGGCGATCGCGCTCGGCATGAACGCCTACGCGTACTTCAACTCCGACAAGCTGGCCCTGCGCGCCATGCACGCTCGTCCGATCTCCGAAGCGGAGCAGCCGGTGATGTACCGGATCGTGCGGGAGCTGGCCACCTCGGCCCGCCAGCCGATGCCGGCGCTCTACCTCAGCCCGACCGTGGCGCCGAACGCCTTCGCCACCGGGCGGAACCCGCGGCACGCGGCCGTCTGCTGCACCACCGGGATCCTCGACCTGCTCACCGAGCGCGAGTTGCGCGCGGTGCTGGGCCACGAACTGTCCCACGTCTACAACCGGGACATCCTGATCTCGTGTGTGGCGGGGGCGCTGGCGAGCGTGATCAGCGTGCTCGCGAACCTCGCGATGTTCGTCGGCTTCGGCGGGAACGACCGCGAGGGCGGCAACCCGTTCGTCTCCCTGCTGCTGATCCTGGTCGGCCCGATCGCCGCCGCGGTGATCCGCCTGGCGGTGAGCCGGTCGCGGGAGTACCAGGCGGACGCCTCCGGCGCCGAACTCACCGGTGACCCGCTGGCGCTGGCCTCGGCGCTGCGCAAGCTGGCCGAGGGCACGCGGCGCGCGCCGCTGGTGCCCGAGCCGCAGCTGGTGGCGCAGTCACATCTGATGATCGCCAACCCGTTCCGGCCGGGCGAGTCCCTGTCGAAGCTGTTCTCCACCCACCCGCCCATGGAGGACCGCATCGCCCGGCTCGAGGAGATGGCGCGCCGGGGCCGCTGACCTCGGCGGCCCCGCCGGTGGCTCAGCCGGTGGCGCCCGCCGCGCGGGCCACGGCGACCACGTAGTCGCCGTAGCCGGACTTGGAGAGCTTCATGCCGAGGGCCAGGCACTGGTCGGGGTCGATGAAGCCCATCCGCAGCGCGACCTCTTCCAGACAGGCGATGCGCACCCCGGTGCGGTGTTCGAGCACCTGCACGAACTGGCCCGCCTCCAGCAGCGAATCGTGCGTACCGGTGTCGAGCCAGGCGAAACCGCGGCCGAGGTCCACCAGTTTGGCCCGGCCCTGCCGCAGGTAGGTGAGGTTGACGTCGGTGATCTCCAGTTCGCCGCGGGCGGAGGGCCGCAGTTCGCGGGCGATGTCGACCACGTTGCTGTCGTAGAAGTACAGGCCGGTGATGGCCTTGTTCGACTTCGGCCGCTCGGGCTTCTCCTCGATGGAGACCAGCCTGCCCCCGGCGTCCGTCTCGCCGACGCCATAGCGCTGGGCGTCCTTGACCGGGTAGCCGAACAGCACGCAGCCGTCCAAAGAGGACACCTCGCGCTGCATCCGCTCGGAGAAACCCTGCCCGTAGAAGATGTTGTCGCCGAGGACGAGCGCGACGTCGCCGTCGCCGATGAAGTCGGCGCCGATCAGGAACGCCTCGGCAAGGCCGTTGGGGCTGGGTTGCTCGGCGTAGTCGAAGGTGAGGCCGTACTGGTCGCCGGAGCCGAGCAGGCGGCGGAAGCTGGGCAGGTCCTCGGGGGTGGAGATGATCAGGATCTCCCGGATCCCGGCCAGCATGAGCACCGAGAGCGGGTAGTAGATCATCGGTTTGTCGTACACCGGCAGCAACTGCTTGGACACGGCCTGGGTAATCGGATGTAGGCGCGTCCCGCTGCCCCCCGCCAGCACGATCCCCTTCATCCCGCGGCTCCTCCTCAGTCGGCCTCACGCCTTCCGGGTCCACCCTAGCGGGAGTATTTACATACATGCAGTATGTATGTAAGTCTGGAGGTCATGACGAGAAGCGAATCACTGGGGCAGGAGCGCCACCTCGACCTGCCGCAAGGGCGGATCCGTTACCACGACCGGGGATCGGGACGGGCGGTGGTCTTCCTCCACGGCATCCTCACCAACGCCGATCTGTGGCGATCCGTGGTGCCGGGGGTGGCCGAGGCCGGGTTCCGGTGCCTCGCGCCGGACTGGCCGCTCGGCGGGCACGAGCAGCCGATGAACGACGACGCCGACCTCACCCCGCCCGGCCACGCGGACCTCATCGCGGACTTCCTGGCGGCGCTGGACCTGCGGGACGTGGTCCTGGTCGCCAACGACACCGGCGGCGCGCTGACCCAGATCCTGCTCACGCGGCATCCGGAGCGGGTCGACCGCGTGGTACTGCTGCCTTCGGACAGCTTCGAGTACTTCTTCCCGCCGATCTTCAAGCCCCTCCCGGTGCTCGCGAAGCTCCCCGGTTCGATGCGGCTGCTCGCCGGGATGACCCGGAACAAGACGCTGCAGCGGTCCCCGCTGCTGTTCGGCTGGGTGGTCAAGCGGCCCGTCCCACCCGAGATCATCGACTCCTACCTCGGGCCGGTGCGCCGGTCCGCCGGGGTGCGCCGGGATCTGCGGAAGCTGCTGCGGGCCGTGCACCCGCGCCACACACTGGCGGCGGCGGAGAAGCTGCGCACCTTCTCGCGCCCGGTCCTGCTGGTGTGGGGGACGGAGGACAAGCTGTTCCCGATCAGGTTCGGGCGCAGGCTCGCCGAACTGCTGCCGAAGGGACGGCTGGTCGAGGTCCCCGACACCTACACGTTCATCGCCGAGGACCAGCCCGCCGTGCTGGTGCGGCACATCGTCGAGTTCGCGGGCGTCGTGGCACATTAGGGGCGTGCGACGCACCCAGCAAGATCGCTCCAACAGCACCAAGACGGCCCTGGTCGCGGCGGCCCGCGAACTGTTCGCGAGCCGCGGTTACCAGGCCGTCCCCGCCGACGAGATCGTGCGCGCGGCCGGCGTGACGCGGGGCGCGCTCTACCACCACTACGCCGACAAGCAGGGCCTGTTCCGCGCGGTGGTGGAGGAGCTGGAACGCGAGGTCACCGCTGAAGTGGAAGCCGCGTTCCAGGACGCGCCGGACGCGGTCTCCGGAATGGGCATGGCGCTGTCCGTGTTCCTCGATGCCTGCCTGCGCGAAGAAATCCGGCAGATCTCGCTGACGGACGCGCCCGCCGTGCTCGGCTGGGGCGTTTGGCGCGAGATCGAGGCGGAGTATGGCCTCGGGTTGCTCATCCGGGTGTTGGCGCGGGCGGTCGAGGAGGGGCGGGTCGTGCCGCAGCCGGTGCCCGCACTGGCCCAGCTCGCGCTGAGCGCGGTGATGGAGGGGGCGCGGATGATCGCCGAGGCAGACGATCCGGCCGCCGCCCGCGCCGATGTCCAGCAGGTCCTCGGCCACTGGTTCGCCTCACTGGTGGCGCGGGAATAGCCTGCGGCGGGATCACGTTGCGGCTGGGCGTGCGCGTTGACGTCTGGTCCGATGTGGTCTGTCCGTGGTGCTATCTCGGCAAGCGTCGTCTCGAACGCGCCCTCGCCGGTTTCGAGCGCCGTGACGAGGTCGAGGTGGTCTACCGCTCGTTCGAGCTCGACCCCCGGATGCCGCGCGGCGAGACCGTGCCGAAACTCCCGTTGCTGGCCGCGAAGTACGGGCGGGACGAGGCGGAAATGCGGGAGATGGAGCACCGGCTCGAACAACTCGCCGCCGCGGAAGGGCTGGAGTACCGCCTCGACGGCGGCGTCATCGGCAACACCTTCGACGCGCACCGGCTGTTGCACCTGGCGAAGGAACGCGGCGTGCAGGCCGAGGTGACGGAGCGGTTCTTCCGTGCGTACTTCACCGAACAGCGGTCGGTGTTCGACGAGGATTCACTGGTCGCCCTGGCCGCCGAAGCGGGTCTGGACGCGGAGGAAGCGCGAACGGTCCTGAAGGAGGGCACCTACGCCGACGACGTTCGGGCGGACGTCGAAGAGGCGCGAGCACTCGGCGCGAACGGTGTGCCGTTCTTCGTCTTCGACAACCGGTACGGGGTGTCCGGTGCCCAGTCGGTAGAGACCTTCGAGGCCGCCCTCGCGAAGGCGTGTGAAGACTGATCCCTCGGGCGTGGTGGAAGCGTTGACAAGGCACGCCATGGGGATCTGATCGGCACTGGCGCGCCTCGGTGGTCGAGTTCGAGGCTGCCGCGTTTGGGCTATGCGTCCAGTGCCGGTGCGATGAGCGCGAAGGTTTGGTCCGTCAGAGCGCCTGGGTCTTCGGCGCCGTTGCTGGTGCTCCACCGCTGCAGCACGGTACGGAACGCGGTGAGCGCAAGTCCGGCGGCAAGTTGCGGGTAGAGGTCCGTGGTTGGGTCTTGACGCAGTCGCCGTGCGATCTCCAGGGCAAGGTCGTCTTGCCATTGGGCCTGTCGTTCGAGAAACCGGGCCCTCAGCGCGGGGGTTTCCATGATCAGTCGCACCACGCGCAGGGCTGGCTCGGTCTGGCCGGCGCACGCGTCGATGGCGGACCAGATGGTGTGGTGCAGGACTGACGACAGTGGCTCACCTACTGGGCGAGCCGCGAGTTCGGCGCGCATCCGGCCTCCCATTTCCGCCAGGAACTGGATGACCACGTCCTCCTTGGAAGCGAAGTAGCGGAAGAATGTTCGTTTGGACATGCCGGCGGCGGCTGCGATCTCGTCCACGGTGACCGCCTCGAACCCCCTGGCGGCCAACAAGGTCAACGCGGCCTGGCTCAACTCGTCGGCCACGAGCTGGCGCTTCCGGTCGGCGAGGCTCAGATGAGGCGAAGTGGACACCCTCACACCGTACACTCCGAGGCGATGATGGCGTTCGATGACTCAATTGACACTTGGTGTCATGATGATCATGATGTGTCATATGAGTGCGAAGAGAGGCTGGACCGCCGATCAGATGCCCGACCAGACCGGCCGGGTCGCCGTCGTCACTGGCGCCAACAGCGGGGTGGGGTTGGCGACCGCCCGTGCGTTCGTCGCGAAGGGCGCACATGTGATCCTCGCGGTGCGAGACGAGATCAAGGGGCGGCAGGCGATGGTGCAGTTGGAGGCTGAGCATCCCGGCGCGGGCGTGGAGGTTCGTCTTGTCGACCTGGCAGACCTGGAGTCGGTTCGTTCCTTCTCGCATCGACTTCACGGTGATCACGCCAGCTTGGACGTGCTGGTCAACAACGCCGGCATCATGGCCCCGCCCCGGCGGCTCAGCCCGCAGGGGCAGGAAATGCAGTTCGCCGCCAACCACCTCGGCCACTTCGCGCTCACTGGCTTGCTGCTCGACCTCCTGGAAGCCGGTAGCGACCCGAGGGTGGTGACGGTCAGTTCGCCCAACCATCGGAAGGCGACGATCTTCTTCGACGATCTCACCGGCGCCCGGAAGTACTCGCCGATGGCCTACTACAACCAGTCCAAGTTGGCCAACGCCGTCTTCGGGTGGCAGCTCCACTCGCGGTTGACGGCTGCCGGAAGTCCGGTGCGGAGCCTGCTCGCCCATCCCGGATACACCGCCACCAACCTTCAAACCAGCGCTCCGGTGGGGATGGTGCGGTTCCTGTTCGGACGCGTCCTCAAGCCGCTGGCACAGACGCCTGAGCGGGGCGCCCTGCCGTCGCTCTTCGCGGCCACCGCGGCCCAAGTCGCGGGAGGGCAGTTCATCGGCCCCGGTGGCAGGGGCGAGTTGAATGGCTTCCCCACCCAGGTCGAACTGGCTCCGGGAGCGGCTGACGAGGAGATCGGGCGCCGCTTGTGGGATCTGTCCGAAGGCCTGACCGACGTTCGATACGCGTTCAAGTCGTGACAGCTGACACCTACGTCGGGCACTGGCCGGACGCCGTGTGGTACCGGAGATATACCCGGGGCCGCCTGAACCAGGAAAGCTGAGGTCAGGCGGCCTGCGTCACCGGTAGTTGGTGAACTGGAGCGCGATGTCCAGGTCCTTGCCCTTGAGCAGGGCGATGACGTCCTGCAGGTGGTCCTTCTTCTTGCCGGACACACGCAACTGGTCGCCCTGGATCTGGGCCTGGACCCCCTTCGGACCCTCGTCGCGGATGATCTTGGCGATCTGCTTGGCCTTGTCCGAGGCGATCCCCTGGATGATCTTGCCGTTGACCTTGTAGATCTTGCCGGACACGGCGGGCTCATCGGCCTCGAACGCCTTCAGCGAGATGCCCCGCTTGATCAGCTTCTCCTTGAACACCTCGACCGCCGCGAGCGCACGCTCCTCGGTCTCGGCCTCGATGGTGATCGCCTCTTCGCCGGCCCAGGACACCTTCGCGTTGACGCCGCGGAAGTCGAACCGGGTGGACAGCTCCTTCGCGGCCTGGTTCAGCGCGTTGTCCACCTCCTGGCGGTCGACCTTGCTCACTACGTCGAAAGACGGATCGGCCACGGATCCCCACCTCGTACTCTCGCTTGTCGGGTCGGCCACACACCCTAGCCGCCGATGGCCAACCCGGTTGCCGGGGCCGTCGGGGCATTGGGTACTCTTGTCCTCGGCCGGTCCACCCGGCCATGGCGGGTTGCCCGAGCGGCCAAAGGGATCTGACTGTAAATCAGACGGCACTGCCTTCGGGGGTTCGAATCCCTCACCCGCCACACCAGCTTTACCGAGCTGGTGACCAGCGGAAACTGGAGCGTGAGCGCCCTTCATCAGGGTTGCAGACATTCACCTCCTCCGCTGGAAACCAGCTCGGTGGGCCTGGAGTTGTCCGAAAGTTGCCCGGCTGGTCTCGATCCGGGCTTGCGGGGAATCAGCGCGGCGAGTGAGCCTGCGGCTTCAGCGAGTAGCTCGTTCAGCACCGACGT
The DNA here is from genome assembly GCF_007713715.1 of Amycolatopsis rhizosphaerae. Lineage (GTDB taxonomy): Bacteria > Actinomycetota > Actinomycetes > Mycobacteriales > Pseudonocardiaceae > Amycolatopsis_E > Amycolatopsis_E rhizosphaerae. The sequence continues at coordinate 38,347 of NZ_VJWX01000007.1, read as the reverse complement.
GTAGATGTCCGAGGTGGTGCTCCGCGTGCTGTGGCCGAACATCCGTTGCACCACTTTGATGTCCGTGCCGATGGCCAGCAGCATCGTCGCCGCGGTGTGTCGGCAGTCGTGCAGGCGGATCGGCGGCAGGCTTGCGGCCGCGATGTGCTGCGCGAAGCGCTCGCCGATCCAGGACGGCCGCAGCGGTGAGCCGTCTGGCCGGGGGAACACCTTCCCGGAATCGATCCAGGCCCTGCCGAGCTCCGCCTTGCGGCGCTGCTGCCGTTCGTAGTGTCGAAGCAGTAGCGCGGTGTCCTCGCGGTCGAGTTTCACGGGCCGCTTCGAATCCGCCTTGGGCGCCTTCTCCTCGTAGCCGTTGGCCTCGGTCCGCTGAACGATGATGTTGATCTGAGAATGCGCGAGCTGGGTCTCGGCCCAGGGTAGGCCGGCGACTTCACCACGGCGGGGCCCGTACTTGAGGAACAGGTGCCACATCGCCTCGTAGTCCACGTCGTGCTCGGCGACATAGTCGAAGAAGGTTCCGACGTGCTTGGGCTGCCACACCATCACCTTCCCCGGCCTCAGCCCGAGCGTGTGCCAGTGGTCGACTCGTTCGTCGGTCCACACCATCGGTCGTTCCAAGGTCACGGCCATGTCGAAGTGGGCGGCGGGATTGAAGGTCAGTCGCTGCTGGGCGATCGCGTCGTTCAGCGCCGCTCGAAGGGTGCGCAGGATCGCCTTCTGTGATACAGGACTCACCGGCCGACGGTACGGGGGCATGGCGTCGTGCTCGGCCTTGAGTCGCCGCAACTCCGTCATGACCGGGCCCTGGCTCCTGTTGCGCCAAAGCTCGCGTCGGCGCTCGGCGTTGGCTGCCCGGTCGGCGTTGTTGGCCTCGATGACCTCGTTGTCATCCTCGATCGAGTTGAACATCTCGATCAGGTCGGCGTGATTCAAGCGCGTACGTCGGATATGTCCGATCTTTGGGTTGATGTAGAGCCTGACGTGCGACTCGTACCCGATCTCAGTCTTCGCGGCGTGTTTCCCGCGTTCCTGAGCGAGCCACACCTCCATCCACTCCGCGACGGTGCCCTTGTCGTTGAGCGAAAGGCCTGACCGCAACTGGGTTCTTATGACCTCGGGGTCGGGAATCGGCTCACGTCGTTGCAAGCCGTGCAGCATCTCCGACACCTTGTCCTGGTCTTCCTCGTCGCTTCCGGCCAGGTTGAGGAGTTCCCGGATGCGGTCGCGTGCCCTCAGGGCGTCATCCTTGGTCGCGTAGCCCAACCGTCGGAACCGCCGCCGACGCCCATCCCGGCCGGGGTGCAGCTCCATGATCAGCTGCCAGGACCCGTGCTTGCGGTTGCGCAGCTTCGGACACTTCGATTCGAGGAACCGCCCGTTCGTGTCCTTGCAGCGGCATCGTCGGCGAACACCTCCTTCCGCGGTCATCGCCTGTTTTCCAGTCTCTTCAAGTTGCCTCCTCTGCGTTCGGTGGCTTTCCTCGGCGAGAGTCGGACATCACTCCGCGACTCGTGAGTTCCATTTCGAGGCGCCGCGCCAGTTCGCGCGTGATGTGGCCGCGGTGTGCCGTTCGTTCTCCGGTCGTCATGTCGCCGAGGCCAGCGGTCTGGACGTCTCGCTCCTCGGTCATCGTCCGGTCCCAGATCGCGTAAGCGGCTTCTGTGACCGTCTTCAACGGAAGCCCAAGCTTGCGTGCCAATTCCTCATCGGCTTCCGTGGGGTCTGGATGCAGCGCCGCTTCCGTGGCGGTGATGAGATCCTCGGCTCGGAGGAGTTCCTTCATCCTGGCTTCCGGGTCCAGGTCCTGCAGATCCTCGCGGACATGGTTTCCGCGGAGAACTTCCCGTATGAGGTTGCGCCCCAGTTCGGCATTGGTTAGCTGGACCACTCCATCGCCGACGAAGAACTCGGCTACTTGGACGTTGAACACCATGGCCAGCGCGAGCAGCTCCGTCACGGTCACCTCTTGGCGTCTGCCGCCTTCGATCGCGTCGAGCTTGCTGCGACTCCAGCGCAGGTCGTACCGACGCAGTAGGTGAACAGCTCCATGCTGAGTGAGTCGACGTTGCTCCCGCAAACGTCGCAGATTGCCGCCGATTACGGCGGCCACTGTCTGCGGTGATGCCACCATCGCAGTCTGCCATATCGTCTGCTCTGTTGACAAGCAGATCACCCTTGGTCAAAATCGCTTCATCGGCTTGTCGGTGAAGCAGATGAAAGAGGGGGGACCATGACGAAGGGAAGCGACCCGAGTAGGGTCGAGTGCGGTACGCGCACGCTGAGGCCAGACATGAAGGTTGAGATGTCGCGACGGCTCGGTGCGAAAGTCGGGGACCTCTTCGCCTCCGAGCCATTCGTTGACGGGGTCGCATCATGACACCGGTGCAGGCGGACGGCAGGGAACGGCCAACCCTGGCCGAGATCAGAGCGTGGCCGGCAACCGTCTCCGTTCCCAAGGCTGGCACGGCCTGGGGTATGTCGCGCAACCAGTCCTATAACATGGCGAAACGCGGCGAATTCCCGGCCACTGTGAACCGCATCGGAAACCGCTACACCGTCGTCACCGCGTCGATCATCCGTGCACTGTCGGGCGACGTTGATACTGCGGGGCAGCGCGATTCAGTTCTCTCTTGATTGTGTCGGCGACGGTCGGGACTGCCCTTCCGTGGATCACGAGCCATCGTCCTGAACCAGCGCCAGGTGACCGGGTTCCGGCTCCCCTGTGGCGTCGTCGCCGCCGGTGTCGGCCTCGGGCCGCGCCACCACATACGTGCCTTTGCTGCGCAACTTCATCACCAACCCCCGTTCCCGGAGGATGTTGGTCGCCCGGCGCGCTGTGCCGAGGGAGACGCCATACTGGCGGGCCAGCGGCCCTTCCGCGGGCAACATGGTGTTCACGGCGAGGTCGCCGGAGGCAATTCGCTCCGTCATGTGGTCGGCCATCTGGTCGTACAGGTAGGTCATGACACAGGGTTGCAGGTGGTAGCGCACGACCTGTTCTTCTCCGGCCTGTTGCAGGAGCGGGTTTTGGCCGTTTCGTGGTTCGGTCATGGGTGTGCCTTTCTCGTAAATGGTTGGAATGAGGAATGTCGGTTCAGTTATCTGGATGTCGGACGTCGTCGCCCGGCCGCGCATGTCGTCCAACCTGCGGCGCCAGCCTGGTCTGCCGGTTGATGCGAATAGCGCCTCGGTCGGGGTCGGCCTGCGGCCAGCGGACCAACCGTTCTGACTGCTTGCGTTCCTGTTTCACCCGTGCGGCGATGGCAGCAACGGATCGCTTGTTCTGCGTCTGCGCCACCCGTCGTCGCCGCCCCCACGCGGCGAGACCAATGAGGTATGCGGCGGGAAGACCAACAGTCCAGATCCCGAACCACGCGAGCGCGCTCACGGCCGGTCCTCAAGGCGAGGGAACTCGTCTGGCGCGTCTCGCGGCAAAGACAGGCCGTTGGCCAGTGGCGACCGGAGCGTGTCCAGACTCAGCTCGTCGTCGATGAGTGCAGGCACGATCTGAAGCCTTCCGCTGGGGTGTCCGCCCAACGGCGCCATCGGGGTTGCGGCACCGCTGGGCGGACGTTCGGTGAGGTAGGCGATTGGTCCGCTACCGATCACGACTGAACCACTGCAACCTGCAAAAATGCAAGACTTCAGATTGAAGACTCGGAACGAAGTACCCGAAAAGTGGAATAGCATTTCAAGTCGCGCTGTCGGATACTTTCAATACGGGTGAAAGCTTGACTCGAAATGAGAGGGAGGACAGTGGCGGACAAGGACTCAGGCTCGACGGTGCCGCGGCGGCAACTCGGCCGACACCTTCGAGAGGCCCGCGGCCGTGCCCGGCTGACGGTCAAGGCCGCGGCTGAGGCGCTGGAGTGGTCTGAGGCGAAGATCTGGCGTATCGAGACCGGCCAGACCAGTCTGCGTAGTCTCGACGCAGAGGCCATGTGCCGGATCTACGGTGTCGATGCGGAAACGACCGAGGCCCTCAAGGGACTCGCCAAGGAGACCAAGACGCGCGGCTGGTGGCACGCCTATGGCGACGTCATCCCTAACGGCTTCGACGTGTATATCGGGCTGGAGGGCGCGGCCGCGAGTCTTCACTGGTACGAATCCGAGCTGGTACCCGGCCTGCTCCAAACACCCGACTACGCTCGCGCGGTCATCTCCTACGACAACCCAGAGGACGATCCCGATGAGGTCGAACTTCGGGTGCGCCTGCGCATGGAGCGGCAGGTGCTCCTTACTCGTCCGGTCGCTGCGCCTCGGCTCTACGTCGTGCTCAACGAGGCGATCCTGCGCCGCCCGGTCGGTGGCCGACCGGTCATGGCAGGCCAGTTGGAGCGCCTGGCCCAGGTGAGCGAACTGCCGAACGTCAGGCTTCGTGTGGCGGGCTTCGCGGCCGGCCTGCACCACGGCGTCATGTCCGGGCCGTTCGTGCTCCTCCGGTTCCCGACGAACGGTGACGGCAAGGAGACTGAGCCGCCCACCGTCTATATGGACGGCTTCACGGGAGCGCTCTACCTCGACAAGGCGAACGAGGTTGCACGCTACGACGACGCCTTCCACCGGATTTGGGATGCTGCCCTCGATGAGGCAGCCAGCAAAGACCTCTTCATCGAAGCAGCAAGGGAGTTCGGGTCATGATGAGTGCCGATCTGACCGGAGTGCAGTGGCGCAAGAGCAGCCGCAGCAACGGGCAGGCGAACTGTGTCGAGGTGGCCTTCTTGAAGGACGGCCGTGTGGCCCTGCGCGACAGCAAGCAGCAGGGCGAAGGGCCAGTGCTCGTCTTCACGGCGGGAGAGTGGGACGCCTTCGCGGGTGGCGTCATGGACGGAGAGTTCGCGCGGCCGTAGCGCTGCCGCGCTTGCCGAGATCAGCAGCGCATTTCACGACGATGCGCTCGTGGAAAGCCGTGACTTCTTGCCTATGCTCAGCCGAACCTGCCGGGTACCTCGGGCCGGGCCGCAGCCGATCTCGACGGTGGGGCAAGCACGCGCACCACGTCGCCGGGTGGGTACTGGTTAGCCGAGTTCCGCCCCTCGGTGATCACAGCCGGCACGCCGGGACGGTCGGGCGCGGGGAAGACGAAGCACTTCACCGAAGCGGGCCGGGGAGCGTGGGACCACCCCCGCGGGCGCGGGGAAGACGAGCGCCGCGAGATCCACAAGATGGTCGTGGAGGGACCACCCCCGCGGGCGCGGGGAAGACAGCGGGATGCCCAACTCGTGGGCTTTCTCGATGGGACCACCCCCGCGGGCGCGGGGAAGACTCACGAATTTTCCCGCCACCGGCGCGGAATTCCGGACCACCCCCGCGGGCGCGGGGAAGACTCACGAATTTTCCCGCCACCGGCGCGGAATTCCGGACCACCCCCGCGGGCGCGGGGAAGACCATCGTGCCGCGCTTGAAGCGCCGGTCGTAGTCGGGACCACCCCCGCGGGCGCGGGGAAGACGCTTATGCGGTACAACGCGAAAAAGTACGAAAGGGGACCACCCCCGCGGGCGCGGGGAAGACGAAGTGGTCCGCACCCGCTCCGGCGGCATCGCGGGACCACCCCCGCGGGCGCGGGGAAGACACGGCGCCCCCGACCACAAACACAGTCGGGTCCGGACCACCCCCGCGGGCGCGGGGAAGACACCACCGTATTCGTCCCAGGGGCTATCGCAGCAGGACCACCCCCGCGGGCGCGGGGAAGACGAAAGCGGGCCTGCCGAGGGCGACGAGGGCGACGGACCACCCCCGCGGGCGCGGGGAAGACATCGAACCGGTCGAGTCCGAGTCACCGGAGTGGGGACCACCCCCGCGGGCGCGGGGAAGACCTGGTAGGCCACAGCCGCCTTGCCGGCGTCGTACGGACCACCCCCGCGGGCGCGGGGAAGACTCCGGGCCGCACGAGACGGGCCAACGTCCGGAGCGGACCACCCCCGCGGGCGCGGGGAAGACACCAGGACGCCGGAGGAGCTGGCGTATATGGCCGGACCACCCCCGCGGGCGCGGGGAAGACTCCTCGACGCTGCCGTATCCGCTGTCGCCCCAGGGACCACCCCCGCGGGCGCGGGGAAGACAATCGAACTCCCGTCAGCGTGCATCCGATCAGCGGACCACCCCCGCGGGCGCGGGGAAGACACTTGTTGACCAGCGACTTTGCGGCGGGTGCGGGCGTTTTAGATTCACTTTGGTGCGAGGTTAGCGGTTGCCGTGGCTGGTCGCTTCGGGTGCCTTGCTGGTGTTGTCGCGGCGGAGCATGAGGTTGATGCCTTCGAAATCGGTGGGGACCCCAGTCGTGGTCGTGGACTTGGAAGCCGGCTTCGTCACGCAGGTGGTTCCTCGTCATCGTTCTGCCCTGTGCGGAGCTGGTCAAGGGTCGTGGTGATGAGGGTTCGCGCTGCTGAGCCGGTGACTGCTTGTTGGGCAAGCCGCTGGAAGGCCTTGGCGTAGAGCGCGACTTCTCGGGACTGGCTGATGCTCAGCTCGGCCGAGACCGTCTCGACGTGGACGAGGCGGTTGTCGAAGATGATGAACTGATTAGTTGGCGCCTCGTATACGGCCCGGCTCGGAATGATGCCGAGCGTGACCTGCGGCAGGGACATGACGGCGAGGAGCCGGTCGAGTTGACCGATCATGGTGTCCACTCCGCCGACCATGGTGTTCAGTGCCTGTTGGGCGAGGACGAAGTGGAAACGGTGGTCACCTCGGTACAGGACGGCCTGGCGTTCCATGCGCTCGGCGACGCCAGCGTCGAGATCGTCCGGAATGTCGTAGAAGTCGATCACTCGGCGCATGACTTCGCGTGCGTATTCCGCTGTGTGCAGCAGTCCTGGCACGAGAACGGGTTCGTACCATCGCATCAGCGTGGTGGTGGACTCCAGCCGTCGCGATGCGCTCTGGCGGCGTCGGGTGCCGGTGCTGAGCATGCGCCGCCACTCCACGTACATCGATTCGATGGTGCGTACAGCGGCAATCAGGTCAGGAATCTCGCGCTCAGCGCAGGTGTGTCGACACCAAACCCGGATATCGTCCTCGGAGGGTGTCTGCTTGCCGTACTCGATCTTCGAGACTTTCGAGCTGTGCCATCCGGCGAGAAGCGCCAGGCCCCGGCCAGTCAGCCCCGCTTCCTTGCGGAGGTCGCGCAACTGCTGGCCGAGGGCCTGGCGTGCCTGGTGGAGGGAGTGCGTCACGTGATCACCGTCAGGCCGTGACGTACTCGGTCTCCAGGTAGCGATGGTGCGGGATCGCGGCCTGCCAGACTCGATCGCGCACCGCGATGCAGTAGTTGACGATGACGGGATCCGTCGTAGCGGCGCCGCCGACGAACCGGCCATCGGGTTCGAACACCGTGAACACCACGAGCTCGTCGTCGAAGAGCCAGTAGTCATCGGCGGACAACTCGTCGGGGTTGATCAGATGGCGAGGAAGCCAGCGCACGCTCTCGCCGGCGGCGATGTTGTGTTCGGCCACGGTGAGTCCCCATCGGGTGTAGTCGCCGTGTGGCACCGTCACCACGCGTGCTCGCCGGACGTTCCGCCCGGCCTTGGTGGCACCGCGGACAAGGTCGAGCCAGGGCTGGAACCAGGCGAAGTCGTCGTGCTGGCCTGTCAGGAACAGACGGAACGGCCCCGACTCGTCCGGTGTGCGGTAAGTGTCCTTGACTTCAAGGTGGAACGCATCGCGCTCGAAATCGCGAAAGAGCGCGTCGAACGCGTCACCCTGTAGCAGTTCCACTGACCCAAACCTCCTTCTTGGTCGGGACCTCGACACACGTCTCGTGTCCCGGGATGTCCATCTGTGCCAACGCGTCGGCATCGGTCATGGGCTCGCCAGCGAGGACGAAACTGCCACGGCCAGTGTCGTCGAGGTGCACACCCAGGCACTTGCCCTTCTCGACGTGTCCGAGAAGACGGTGCGGAATCTCTACCCGCGCCGGGTATCCACTGACCTTCCACCCCTGCACCACGTAGGTGCCGCGGTCGGTCGCGTACAGGGTCGGCGAACCCCCGCCCTGGGTCTCTTTGCCGAGGAACGTTAGCTGCATGACTACCCCTTCCACCAGGAACGTGCGTCAGTTTGCTTGGCCTCGTCGAGAGTGGCCTCACCTGCGGCAATCCGTCAACAACCTATCGCACAAGGAGCGCAACTTCGAGCAAACTGAAGCAAACTTCTGGCTTCGCCTCGAGTAGCTGCCATAGCGTCTCGCAGGAGCGACGAGAGATTGGATGAACAGCCACGTGAACACAGCCGCGGAAGATGGCAGGGGCGTCCCGCCGGGCCCCCCGGAGTCGATGGATGTGGAGGCTCTGCGTGCGGCGATGATCGAAGAGTTGTGGCGGTTGAACGCGGTCCGTTCGGATCGCGTGGCGGCGGTCTTCGCCCGGGTCGACCGGCATGTCTTTGCGCCCGGTGTGCCGTTGCCTGAGGTGTACGCGGCCACGACGGCTGTCAGGACGAAGTGGGACGAGCGCGGTGCTCCCATCAGCTCGATCTCCGCTCCGCAGGTTCAGGCCTTCATGCTCGAGCAGGCGAACGTTGCACCGGGCATGCGGGTGCTTGAGATCGGTTCGGGCGGGGTCAACGCGGCAATGCTGGCCGAGCTGGTCGGCGAGTCCGGCGCCGTCACGACGATGGACATCGACCCGGAGATCACCGACCGCGCTCGGAAGCTCCTGGATGCGGCCGGGTATTCCCGGGTGCGTGTCGAGTGCGGCGACGCCGAGCGCGGCCTGCCCGAGGCCGGGCTGTTCGACGTGATCATCGTGACCGTTGGCTGCTGGGATATCCCGCCCGCCTGGACTCGGCAACTGGTTGACGGCGGACGGTTGGTTGTTCCGTTGCGGATGCGCGGGATCACCAGGTCGCTGGCACTGGAGCGCGTCGGTGACCATTTGGTCAGCCGCTCGGCCGAGGTCTGTGGGTTCGTGAAGATCCAAGGCGAGGGGGCGCATCGAGAGCGGATGCTGCTGCTGTACGGCGATCAGATCGCACTGCGCTTCGACGACGACACCCATCCCTCCGACCCCCTCGAGCTCGACGGGGTGCTGGCCCGCGAGCGCGTTGATGCGTGGTCCGGCGTGACCGTCGGTGGCATGGAGTCGTTTGACTCGCTTCCGTTGTGGCTGGCCACCGTGCTGCCCGGATCCTGCCTGCTGGCCGTCGACAGCGACTACCAGCCTGCTGCCGCAGGCGGCCCGGTGATGGCGGATGAGGGCGGTCGGTGGTTCCCGAGCGCCTATGTCGTCGGCGATTCCTTTGCCTACCTGGCGAGTCGTCGAGTCAGACCGGGTGTCTTCGAGATGGGTGCACACGCCTTCGGCCCGCACGCCCGCCCCACTGCCGAGGCACTGGTCGAGCAAATCCGCTTCTGGGATCGCCATTACCGACACGGACCCGACCCTGTGATCAGCATCTGGCCTCACGACACCGCTGATCATCTGCTCCGCGAGATACCGGTTCCCGGAGACTCCGCCACCGCATCGTCGGCGGTGACAGTGATCGACAAGCGCCACACCCGCGTCGCGATTTCCTGGCCAACCGCCACCGCCTGAGTTGGGGTCGGCCAGGTCCTCCAACGCACACCCACACAGAAGAAAGGACACGGTGGATCATGTCTATTGCCAGCACAGTGCCCCGTAGCGGCAGTATCGACGACCGGGAGTTCAGCCTCGATTTTTCGGTGATCGAGGCCGCGTACCCCTTGGCGAAGCTGAGCTGCGACACCAGCGACGGCTGCGGTCAAACCTGCTCGACCAGTGCCTGCAACAGCCAGGCCAACAACCCCTCCTGAGCACCATCCGGACCCGGTGCGTCGCGCCACCCCCTCCGTGTCGGCGCACCGGGTCCGACCTCACACCACTCACTGATCCAGAGACGCCGCGAGGAGGTCTGCGCGCATGGTGGCACGACGACACTTCCGACACCGCGGACCGGTGGCAGTGCGGGCCAGCACCGATCCGGGTGGACTGGATCTACCCGCTGTGGACCTGCACACCGGCGACAATGCCGATTCCCTGGGACGAGTCTGGTTGGTGCGGCTGTGGGATCGCGAGGTTGTACGTGCCGCGCTGAGCACAGCCAGTCCGGCTCTCAGCGAGCAGATCACCTCGGCGCTGTCTGATGCTCCGCTGGAGCGCCGGCAGTGGCGACGGCTGCTGGTGTCGGTGTGCTCCTACGTCCTGCGGTGGCGCGGCAGAGCCACCCCGTTCGGCCTGTTCGCGGGCATCACCACCGCCACCCTGAGCCCGGCTGTGCGGATCAAATTCGGTGAGGACCACACCATTCACCACCGGATCGACCCCGAGTGGCTGGACGAGGTGATATGTCGCCTCGAACACGACCCGACTGTCCTCGCCGATGTGTCGCTCATCGTCAACAACGGGGGGTTCACCCGCGCGGACCAGTTCGTCGTCCCGAAAATGCTGCCCAGCGAACGCATACCGGGAACCGAGACCACCGAAAAGCTCGTCGAGGATCTCGGCATGGTGGAGCTGGCGTTGCGCCGCACCCATCCGGTAGCAGCGGCACTTGCCGCTGCCCAACAACCCGTTCGTGGGTGGGAGCTGGTCAGCCAGCTTGAACGCGAATTCCCCGGAGCGTCACGCGAGCAGATCACGACGATGCTGACCGGGCTGGTCGCCAACCACGTCCTGATCACCAACCTGCGCGCCCCAGCAACCAGCACCGATCCGGTGGGCCACCTGCTCACCCAGCTCACGAGGCCAGACGGGCAGGATTCTGGACCGGCGCCGATCGCGGAGATCCGCGAATCGTTGCGCGTCCTGCATCGTCAGATGGCCGCGCAGGATCTCCACACCGTATCCCCGCAGGTGCGAAAGGACGGGCGCCCGGGCAGCCCGCTGGTCGAACCGCGACCGGCGGTGGATGTCGTGGTTGATGGTCAGCTTGCCCTGCCCGACGCGGTGCTGCGGGAGGCCGAGGCCGCGGCGTCCACGTTGTTGCGAGTGACCCGGAGCCCCTTCGGCACCGCGGCATGGCGGGATTACCACCTGCGTTTTCGCGATCGGTACGGCGCGGGCGCGGCGGTGCCGGTGCGTGAGCTGGTATCGGACGCCGGACTGGGCTATCCGGTCGGGTTCCTCGGCGCCGCTCGCGAACAACCCTCTCGCGCCCTGACCGATCGTGACGCGGTTCTGCAACGGCTGGTTCAGGAAGCCGTGCTCGACCGACGCACCGAGGTCGTCCTGTCCGAGGCACTGATCGGTCAGCTCACCGTGGGCGACCGCACCGACCTCATACCGCCCGAGCGTGTGGAACTCGCCTTCACCCTGCACGCGCGCTCCGCCAATGCGTTGACCCAAGGTCGGTTTCAGTTGTGGGTCAGCGGTGCTCCGCCCGCTTCCAGCAGCATGATCGGGCGTTTCGCATCGCTGCTCGACGAACACGACTGCCGTCGGCTCGCGGACACCTACACCCCAGATGCCGAGGCAATGGTGGCGCAGTTGTCGTTTCCGCCTCGCCGTATGCACAACGACGCCGTCATCCGAACCCCGCGACTGTTGCCGTGGCTGCTGCCTGTCGCCGAACACCACGCTGAAACCTCCGGCTGCCTTGCTCTTGACGATCTGGCGGTCACCGCGACGGCCACGCGGTTCTTTCTGATCCATCGCCCTACGGGAAAGCGTGTCCATGCCCATGTTCTGCATGCGCTGGAAACAACGGTGTTCACGCCGCCGCTGGTGCGGTTCCTCGCCGAACTGGGCACGGCCCGCAGCGCCGTGTGGGGGCCGTTCGACTTCGGGTCCACCCGGACACTGCCGTTTCTGCCGAGGGTTCGCTCCGGGCGGAGCGTGCTGGCTGCGGCGCGGTGGTTGCTGGACGGCGCCGATCTTCCCGGCCCGCGGGCCAGCTCACGAGACTGGCACGAGGCGCTGGTCGCGTGGCGGTGCCGCTGGCGCGTGCCCGCCCATGTCGTGCTCTGTGAAGGTGAGCAACGCTTGCCGCTCGATCTGGACGACCCGACTCAACGGAGCTTGGTACGCACTCGGCTGTACGGCACAAAGACGGTGGAGCTCCGGGAAGCCGGTGATCCTGCGGACCTTGGATGGGCTGGGCGAGCGTGCGAGTTCGTTGTCCCGCTTACGGCTACCCCTCGCGACAAGTCCAGGAAATTCCCACGCAAGGAACGCGCGGCAGCGCGCGGCGACCTCGCTGCGCCCGACTACACCAGCATCGACGTTCCCCGTCCCGCAATGCCCGGTAAGTCCGACTTGCTGCTGGCGCAGCTCGAGGGCCACCCGCAGCGATTCGACGACGTCCTCACCGACTATTTGCCACGGCTGCGGGAGCGTGTAGGCGACGGTATGGTCCGGTTCTGGTTTCGTCGCCACCACGACACCACCCGCCCCGATTCTGACCACTACCTCCAGCTCTTCGCGCGGCTGGCGGACGCCGAGCAGTACGGCACGGTCGCCGCCCACATCGCGGCATGGGTGTGTGAGTTGCGCGATGTGGGCCTGATCGCCCAGCTCAGCTTCGAGACCGCTTGGGTCCAAACCGGAAAGTACGGCGCCGACATCGCCAGCAACGAACAGGTGGCCGCCGCCGACTCCGCTGCCGCCCTGACCGAAATCGCCCTCGCCCGTCAGAGCCGACTTCCTGTGCAAGCGGTGGCCGCGGTCTCGCTGGTTGACCTGGCGACGGGCCTTGCCACCACACGGGAGGAAGGCTGGCAGTGGCTGATCACCGTGATCGGCCAACACCACGGGCTGCTCGACCAAAGCGTGCGCGAGCACGCCCTGCAGCTCGCCCGTCACCTCGGCCACCCCACACGCAAACCCGAACCGCACCACAGCCTGCGTGAAGCGGCGGTGCTTACTGCTTGGGCACAGCGCCGCGAGGCGCTCGCCGCCTACCGGGTACGCCTTGACCGCGATCCGTCCCGCGTGCTCCGCGCGCTGCTGCACGACCATTTCAACCGCACAGTCGCGGTGCATCCGGAGCGCGAAGCTGCCACCCAGCGGCTCGCCCGCACGATCGCCTTGCGCGCCGAGGCACTCGCTCTTCAGGAGTCCTCATGACATCCCCGCTCATCAGCCCTCCGGCCGTACCCCACGCTGCCAAGCGGGCGGCGCTGCTGGAGACGCTGGCGCGCCCCCTGCAGCAGCCGCCAGCCGGGAGCGGAGTTGTCGGACAGTCGCTGGCCCGCGGGTCGGCTGGCATCGCCTTATGGCACATCGAGTGCGCCCACGCGGATGTCGGTGCGCGACAGCGGGTGCATACCTGGGTACGGACGGCGCTCGCCGAGCCGGTCAGCACTTCCGCCATCGCCGGGCTGTTCGCCGGCCTGCCCGCGATCGCCTTCCTTCTGGACGTCGCCGAGACCGTCATCCCCGACTACCGGTCGGCTGTCGAGAAATGTCATGCCCACCTGATCCGGCTGACCCACCGGCGTGTCACCGCCGCGATGGCTCGCATTGATCGAGGTGAGCTACCCGGGTTCGCGGAGTACGACCTGCTGCACGGCCTGACCGGCATTGGGCAACTGCTGCTGCACTTCCTGCCGGGCACCGATGCGCTGGCCCGTGTGCTGACGTACCTCGTGCGCCTGACCGAGCCACTGCGAATCGACGGTGATCTCCTGCCCGGGTGGTGGGTCGCACACGATCCCGACCCGCTGCTACCGACCCCCGGCGGGCACACCAACCTCGGACTTGCCCACGGCATCTCCGGACCGCTGGCGCTGCTGGCAATGGCGCTGCGGGCCGGGATCACCGTCGACGGGCATCGCGAGGCCATCGACATCATCTGCGCACACCTCGACCGTTGGCGCTGCCACACTGAGACCGGCTGCTGGTGGCCGTACTGGATCAACCGCGGCGATTACGCCCGTGGCGGTATCGAGCAGACCGGACCGGGACGGCCTTCATGGTGTTACGGCACCCCCGGCATCACCCGCGCCTGCCAGCTCGCCGCGCTCGCCACCCGCGACACATCACGACAACGGACAGCGGAAGCAGCGCTGGCCGCCTGCCTCGCCGATGAGGTGCAACTCGACCTGATCACCGACCTCGGGCTATGCCACGGCTGGGCAGGTCTCTACTGCACCGTCGGCCGCGCCGCCGCCGACGCAGACAACCCCGCCCTGGCTGCTCAGTTGCCACACCTGGCGCAACGGCTCATCCAGCACGCCGCCGCTACCCGACCACCTGACCACGGATTGCTCGACGGCACCGCCGGTATCGCGCTCGCCCTGAGCGCGATCACCGACAACGGCGCTGTTGCCGTACCTCGTTCCGGATGGGACCGATGCCTGCTGATCGCGTAACCGCACCCACCATCCCGGCCCCGTCATCGGCGGAGGTTCTCACGGACGCGGTGTGCGGCGTTCTGTCCGGCACTCCGCTGACCGAGGCCGCCCTACGCTGTGGACTGACGGTGGAGGAGCTGGCCGCAGCAGTGGAGATCTACTGCCACGCCGGCGAGACCGCCCTCCAAGACCACGTCGCCGACGCTGGCTGGTGGCAAGCACACCTGGAATTCACCGCTTGGGACCAGGCGGAACACTTCGCTGCCGTCCACCTCCAACCGCAGCTGCATGACTGGAGCATCAACGGGTTGCTCGACCGCTGGTGGTTCATCCGCAAGGCACCGTGCTGGCGCGTGCGTCTGCGCCCGCACCCCGCCAGCAGTCGCGAAGCGCTGGTCACGACCGCTGCGGCATTCTTCGACCGCCTGGTCGTCGACGGGCACCTCGCTCGGTGGCAGCCGACTCACTACGAACCGGAAACCCTCGCCTTCGGCGGACCGATCGGGATCACCATCGCTCACGACCTGTTCAGCGCCGACACGAGGAACCTGCTTGCCTACCTCCGCGCTGGCGAAACCCCCATGGGGCGGCGTGAGCTATCCCTGCTTCTGTGTACCGCCCTGTTTCGTGCCGCCCGGCAAGAAGGGTTCGAGGCCGGCGACATTTGGCACCGCGTCGGCCGGTTGCGCCCCGACCCCGACCACGCCAGCACCGACACGAGGCACCACGCCACTCTCACCACCCAGCTCCGCACCCTGCTCAGCTACGACATCCGCCTCAGCGGCCCCCTGTTCGGGCCGGGCGGTCCGCTGGCCATGGTCCGCCCGTGGGCCGAGGCATTCCACGATGCCGGTCAAGCGCTTGCCGTGGCGGCGGCCCAGTCCAACCTCCATCGCGGCCTCCGAGCGATCCTGGCCCACCATGTGATCTTTCACTGGAACCGGCTCGGCTTGGATGCCACCACGCAACACGCACTCGCCCACGCCGCTACCGGGGCTATCCTCCAGCGCGACCCCTGACGGCGAAGCGCGCAGGGTCAGGTGGGTTTCGTCAAGTCATCTGGCCCCAGTTGTCTTCGCCAATTTCGGCCCCACCGTTTGCGCGTGTGACATCGTCGGCTGGTGAACGGTGAAGAACGCGAGGTCTCCTTGCCCGAGTCTCTCTCCTTGGATGAGGCCTTTCGAGCGGCGTACTACTTGGCGGAGCAGTACGTGGCGCTTGAGGCAAACCCCGACGTCGGGCTCGTGTTGTTCTTGCAGTACTTGAACAGCGATCCGGCGAGGTGGGCCGACTGGACGCAAGCGGTCCGGACGGCGCTCTCCGACGGAGGTGCCGCGAGCCCGCTCACGTAGCGGTCGCGCGCTGCGTCGGCCGCTGGTCTTGCTGGTGCGGAGTCTGTAGGACTCGGTGCCGGTCTCCAGATCCTCGTCTCGCTTGTCCCGCCTGATCTTCTCGAACAACTCCACCCTGGACCGCGCCATCCCGAACCTCCCCGCCGCCGACATCGACGGGAAGATCTGAACTCAGGGTGGGGCCAACATCCGTGACGACACGCAGCAGCCACCCGGCAGCGAGATCACCACCCAGGTGAGGCCGAAATTCGTGACGATCAGGCCGCCAACCGGGGCCAGGTCAGGTGATCACACCCAGTCAGCAGCGGCCCCGACGCCTCGCATCCAAAGCAATGGTCACAGGAGGGTCGAGTCGCCCTCCTCGAACCCGTGCGGCTTGAACGGCAACGTGGACCAGTTCACCGACAATGGCGGAGACGACTGGGCGCATCGAGTCGGCACCCTCGCGGTAGAGGAGATACACCGTCGGATGGGCGTCCGTCCGCGCGGTGATGAGACTCCACAGGTCGAGCTCAACGACCGCGTCCACTGATTTTGGAGGATCGACCCATGTGGATGGCGGCGTGACTCGTCGAAGGAGGGATTCGTTCTGCAGACAGCCGATCATGCTGGAAACGATCGAAAAGACCGTCTCCGACGACCTGGCAGCGAGATCCAACGTCGAGCGTAGACCGGAAGCCTGGGCGGTGTATCCAGACTCCTCCAAGAAAGCGACTGGCTCCTCACTTCGAGAGGCAACCCATACCAGCACGTCGCGTAAAGTCCTACTCCCGCACGCGGCTGCCAATAGGTTGTGCCGCAGCGTCGTCGCTGCCGTCTGGGCGACGGCTGGGTCAGCCAGGCCAGGATGGTTCACACCGTGCGTGAAATGCGACGTGAACCTTGCCGCCGCTACGACGCTGCCCACAGTGGCCAGCGGGTCCAACCACCAGGACTGGGGTAATCGAGGGAGCCCGCCGACGCACTGCAAGTCGAAGAGGAAGATCGGTCCGATCTCGGCCCGCCTGGGCGCGGTCATCGCCCACACGTCAGGGTTGGTCGAGGCGGCCAGCACGGGACCGGGCGCAGTGAGAATCTTGCGAATCATGCCGGAGGCCGCTTCGTCGCTCATCGCCGCCATCCGGGCGTGGCGAAAGTGGTCCCGACACTGGCGGTGGCCGCGGCGAGCAGAAGCGCCGCGGCCACCGGCCGCAGCCCGCCACTGGCCCACAAGCGCGTCTGCGTGGAGTTGCTCATCTTGCTTCTCCCTCCAGGCAAAACGAAGCCCAGTGGCGTGCTGCTGAAAGGGATGGATCTACCAGCAAGTTGGCTGGTAGTAGTCAATCCAGTCCCGAGAGATCCACCCGGTGACGTTCTGGGTGTGGTCGGTGATGTGGGCCCAGTTCCCGGAGTAGAGATCCGGCCAGGAGATCGAGTCACTTCGGAACGCCCAGCCGATCCGGTCACCATCCGGATTGATGCGAATACGCACCCAGTCGCCGGTAACGTAGGCGTAGCTGGCGCAGTCCGCTCTCGAGGCTGTTGTGGTCGCTCCTGCAGGGGCGGACGGCAGTCCGCGGTCTGGCGGTGCCGCGGAAGCGGCAGTTGTGTCAAAGGCAAGCGCGCCGAGTATCAGCATACCGGCGACAGCGGCGCGCGCGGTCATGCGCTTCGACCTGTTGTGTCGGGGTTTAGTCCGCATTGTGATCATTTCTTCTCCCTCTCCATTTTTGGAAACTCGCGGTGCGATGACGTCGACGGCGTTTCGATTTCACTTGTTCCTGCTCGAATTCGGCGCGGTCGACCGCGATGAAGGCCAAGGTGGCGTGGCAGACATCCTCATATCCGTTGTGGACGCTGACCTCCCACTCGCTGTAGGGGTGGTTGGACACGGTGCAGCGCGCGGTAATGACAAGCCGGGTGCCGATCGGGACGGGGACCCGATATTCGAGTCGGTGCGAAGCGTCAAGGCTGCACTCATTCGGCTCAATGGTTTCGCGTACCGCGTCCACGCAAGGCCACTTGCACAGCTCGAGTAGGCGCGTGAAGGTGGCAATCTCGGGCCCGCGCGCAAGAGTCACTTTCCGGTTGGCCATACGTCGCGCCGAGTCCGCGGCCGTAACTTCGTAGTGGACTGTGCGGCCGGTTCCGTAGAGTCGGTCGTGATCGCGCTGCCGGTCAGGAAACAAGTTCGGCTCGGGTGCGGACATCGACGCCCCTGCGAAGACGGCTCGGCGAGTGTCCTTGGGCATGTCGAACCCATCCCCTCCGTCGTAGGAGCCGGTAAAAAGACTCTGTTGTCCATATCAGTTGCCTATGATGATCGCTAATATTAGAGACCGAAGCATCAATGTCAACTCATATGGCCGTCATGTCGCTGGTTTGGGTATGTGCGGCGCGGAGCGCAGCCCGGCAACAAGGGTGCTGTTCCGCATCGCGTTGCTGACTCGAATCAGCCATGCCGCCTCGTCGAGCAGGTCCGGCGACGCCGGGCCGTGCTGCGGGATCGCCCGCTCTGATTCGGACGTGTAGCGGCAACCTGTGTGGCGGGCGTCGAGGGCAGCGACGAGCTCGCCGGCCTCCAACAGGACATCGGCGGAAACCGGGTCCAGGCCGTGGTGACGTCCGATCATCAGCGTCAGCTCGGGAACGCCGGGAGGGATGTACGGACGCAGCGCTAGCTGAGCATCACGGATTTCGAGAACGCGACGGTAGAGGCGGTACTCCGCACGCTCGGCCCCGCTCAGGTTCGTGCGCGGCGTCGTGAATTCCACCTGCGGCACCGCCGTGATCAGGAGATGCCACAACCACGACAGGCGGCGGTGGGCGACCCGTACCCGCAACTGCCGCATCAGGCTGTGGACCGCTGGTGCCCAACTCGTGTAGGTCGCCCCAGCGGCGCCGATGTCGACCGCGATTCCTGCCAGGATTTCCGACGTGGAGGCCTGGACGGCAGGGCCGGTATGGCTGGTGGCTACGGCCACTAGACCGGCGACCTTCCAAACCGCCCAGCCCAGGCCGGTGACGGCGCTGAGCAGCGTGATCTGGAAGCCACGGCGCATGAGCCGGTCTGCCGTCCGCGTCGAGTAGCGGGCTATGAGCCAGATGAAGCGGCTCAGGCTCCAGGACATGTACCCCAGGTAGATGCCCATGTAGGTGGTGATCAGTGGACGGTCGCCGTAGATGCCGGTGCATTCGTGGCGATACTCGGTATCCGCTGCGGTCAGCAAGACGGCCATCGTGCCCACGCTGATCACGAGCGCGACAGCGTGGCGCAGCGACCGGCACGGCCCTCGGCCACTGATTGAGTGGTCGAGCACGCCCAGTACGCAGAACGCGCCGAACATCGCCAAGGCGTTGGCCAGCAGCTGGGTAGCGTTGGGAAACGGATCAAGGGCGGAGGCCAGTTCAACGCTGGCCGGCGCGGACACGGCGAGCGCCAGGCCGAAGGCCACCATCGCGACGACCAGAAACCGGCGGCTCGCGGTCATCCGCGTGCCGCGGGTGCTGAACACCTTCGCTGCGGCGGCAAGCACGGAGCCCAGGCAACACAGGTACCCCAGTACGCTAACCATGTCGGCTACCGGGACGCACCGGGTGGCCGAACGCGGATTCCAAGAGCGCCAGATCCACCGGGCTGTCCGGTGGGGGGCCGCTGTACACCTCCTTTGCGCCGCTGATCCGAGTGAGGACGAGCGAGGCGAACAGTTCAGCCTCGCGTTCTTGGTCCGATGCGTAGATGGTGCGGCCGAGGATGCGCTGCACCAGCTCTGGCGAGAGGTTTGGCAGCAGCACGGCGAGCGCGTCGGCGCCGGCCACGCGCGGCGTCTCGCCGAAGCCGGAACGGGCGGTGCCGTGGTTGAACAACAAGTGGCCGACCTCGTGCATCACGACGTGCTGAGATTGCAGCGGGGGCACATTGACGGCGCAGTAGATGTAATCCGCCTCGGTGGTGCTGATCAGCATCCCGCAGGGCTGATCCGGGCCAAGCCGCGAAAGAACGAGCTTGATGCGTTTGCCGCGCTCCTCGGCCAATGCTTCCAGGAAGCGATCCAGGTCGAAGGGGCGGGGAATGGGCAGTGTGCTGATCAAGCTCTCGCACCGTGCGCTCACTTCATCCAGCGTCGTGGTCAACGTCGAATTCCCCCTCGCTTGGCTCCGACCCCGCGACCAGCGCCAGGTGCTCGCGTCTGGCCTGGTCACTGGAGAACTGATGCTCTCTCCGCTGGAGTGGCTCTCCGGCATTGTCGGGACCCCAGGCTGGGCAGGTGCTCGCCTGCCCAGCCTGGAGCGTCAGCAGAAATGCCCGCGCCACGGCTTTGGCGTGGCGTGTTCCTGCTGACGTGAGAGGCCACCCCCCGATGGACCTCTCACGACTTCGCACGATCACCTGCCCCGGCGATGCCGGGGGTTTCGGCCGAACCTTTCTGTGCAGCTGAGACACCGCCGCTCCCCATCGCTGTGATCCGCGCTACTACGATAAACACCTGCTTATAGGTCTTGTCAACACCTGTTTATGGATGGTCTACTGGCTCCTTGCCGCAACGAGGACGAGTCCGACCTGGAGATGATCGATGACCGACGAGCTGTCGTTCGCCGAGAAGTTCCAGCTCCTGGTCGATGTGGCCCGCAAGCCGGATGGCACCCCATACAGTGACAAAGAGCTGGCCGAGATGACCGGGCTCACCAAGATGTACATCTGGCAGCTGAGGACTGGTCGCCGCGGTGAACCGCGCAACTCCAACCTCCGCAAGATCGCCCAAGCTCTCCGGGTAGACCCCGACTACTTTTCCAGCGAAGAAGCTTTCAACGCCGTGCACCAGCCCAGCGGTGCCACCCAACCGACAGACGAGTCGGCTGCGCCGGACGAGTCCGACGAGCCATTCGCGATCAAACTTCGCCGGCTCTTCGCGAGCGTGAAGCGGGAGGACGGCTCCGACTACACGCCGGTCGAGCTGGCTGAGAGCATCGGGGTGTCGGCAGCTGAGGTGCAAGACCTGCTGGCGGGAACCTTGCAGCCCGGCGGCGATCATCTGCCCGTGAAGATCGCCGAGTTTTTCGCGGCGCAGCCGGAATACTTCCGAAACACCGTGCGAGGACGGGATCTCAACCGTCAGTACGAACTGCTCGCGCGCCTGGGAGAGCAGAACGTCCGCCAGATCGCGACCCGGGCGAGCCGGTTGCCTCCGGACAAGCTGCGCGATGTCCTGGCGTATCTGGACTTCCAGGCAGGCCAGGGCCAAGGTCCTGACGAAAACTCGTCCGAGTGAATTTTTGCCGTTAATGCGGCGTATCTGCCGATGACGCACTCAAACTCACGCGCAGAAGATCGCGACAGGCGATCCTGGCAGCACAAGCGTGTGACATCGGCCGGAGATGGGGGGCGGCAGTGCAGGTCAAACACGGGAAGGTGCGGGCTGAGGGAGCGCAGCTCTACTACGAGACGCGCGGTGAAGGCCGCCCGGTCCTGATCATCCAAGGTGGGCTGAGCGAGGCAGGTGCCACGCAACAGCTCGCCGAAGCGCTGGCCTGTGATCACCAGGTGATCACCTACGACCGGCGCGGCCTGTCCCGAAGTGCGGTTGCCGAGGACACCGCGCCGGTCACGATCGCGACCCATGCCGACGACGTGGCAACACTGCTTTCGTCGGTGACCGTCGAACCGGCATACGTGGTTGGGGCCAGCATCGGTGCCCTGATCGCACTGCACTTCGCCGTCCGTCACCCTGACCGCGTAGCTACCTTGGTCGCACACGAACCACCCATGGCTACCGTGGTACTGGACGCAGAGAGAGAAGCTGCGCTGGACGAGATCGCCGCGCTTGCACGCGAGGATGTTCGGGCCGCGATCGGTCGTATGGCATCGCTGACCAGAGCAGGACAGGGTTCAGCTGAGGAAGGCGCGCGCCCGGCGTCGGCGGTGGGTGACCTGGACGCGAACCTCGGCTGGTTCTTCACCCACGACTTTCCCGCGGTGCGCACGTCCGAGCTGGACTCCGGCCAGATCGCGACAGCCGCGCGTTCGACGACGATCGTCTTGACCGGCGGCCAGGAATCGCGAGGCCAGTGGGAGTACCGCTGCGCTGAGCAGCTGGCCGGCAAAATCGGCCGCCCGTTCGTCGAACTGCCCGGTGGTCATGGTGCGCTTGTCAGCCATCCCCGGGCCGTGGCAGATCGGCTGAAGTCCCTGTTCGCCGGAGCTGAGGTCCGTGAAACGTGACTGTGGAACCTGGCGCAGCGATCTCGCCCTGAGGCGCGAGGTCAAGCAGCTCCTGCGCGAGCTTCAGATTGATGCCCCGCTCAACGTTCGCGTGCTCTGCGAACGTCTGGCCCAACGCCGCGGCCGCCCGATCAAGTTGATCCCCTACCCGCTGCCGGCCCCTGGAGTGTTCGGACTTTGGATCGGCACCATCGACGCCGATTACATCGTCTATCAGAAGAACACCACGCCCGCGCACCAAGAACACATCATCCTGCACGAAATCGGCCACATCATCAGTGGCCACTCGGGCTACGAGGAAGACGGCGACCTTTGGAGCCAGTTCTTTCCCGACATCCCTCCGGACATGGTCCACCGGGCGTTGCGGCGGGAAGGGTACGGCCCCGCCTTCGAACGGGAGGCCGAGATGGTGGCGACCGTGGTCAAGGACTGGGCCACGCTTCTCGACCGGCTCGGCGTCTCCCGCGACCGCATGACCGATGCGGGCCGACGACTTCAGGGCGCGTTCGACGACCACCAGGGGTGGTTCTGATACTGCTACCCAACGTACTTATGTGGCTGGCGGCGACAATCGCGGCGCTGTGGAAGATCTCCCAGTTGGCTCGCGCGCCGCACGACAAAGGGCTCCGGGCAGTCACGGCCTGCACGGTACTGGTGCTCATCGCACTGTCGGCGCAACTCGTGGTCAGCGTGCCCGGTGTGGCCGGTCGTGTCTCCCACGGCCTGCCGAAACTCATCCAAAACGTCATTCTGACGTTCTTCTTCGCGCTGCTGATCGTGCTGTTGCAGGCTGCGATCGCCCCGGCAAGGGCAGGCATGCGCGGATACACCGAGGTCGGCCTGGCGCTGCTGACCAGCGTCGCACTGACCGCTGCGTTCGTAGCCACAACTCCCGGTGCCCGTGGTGCCAGTTACCAGGACGCGGGTGGATTCACCGGGGCGCTCGTCTTCTACCTGATCGGCAACCTGTACATGGCCTACGCGACGAGCCGTGGGGCCTACCTCGCATGGGCGGCCGCCGAACGCTCCCATTCTCAGGCCCGCCTGAGTCTCCGCGTCGCCGCGGTCGGCCTCATGGTGTGCTGCCTGGGTACCCATGTGCCGCGGGTGGTGGCGGTGGCGGGAGGACTCACCCTCAACGTGCCAGGGTTGCTCGGTGTTGCGGTGTGGACCACCCCGCTGCTCGCGATCGGCATCAGCGTGTTCTGCCTCGGTATCGGATACCCCGGCGCCCGGACCGGGGCGATGAAAGCGCGGCTGTGGCTGGAGGCCCGGCGGCAGCATCGCCAGTTGCGGCCCCTCTGGCTTGCGGTGACCACGCAGTTCCCCAACATCGCGCTGTTCCCGCCCGACAGTGCGCTGCGGGAGGCTTTCCGCGTTCGCCAGATGCGGCTCCGGCTCTATCGACGTGTGATCGAATGTCGCGACGGACTGGTGTGCCTCAGTCCCTTCGTGGAAGAGCCGATCGACGTGTCCCAGCCTCCCGAGCGGCAATCCAAGCTGATCGGGGACGCGCTGGTTCGCAGCGCCCAGGGTAAGGAGATCGGCACGACCATGGTCCTGGCTGCGCCGAGAGCTGCGGGAATGGAAGCTGATACGAGGGAACTGCTCGCCTTGTCCCGCGCTCTCGGCGGTGTCGGGCGCGGAACGCCATCCGGCTGAAACCAGACGACACCAACCTCACCCTTGGGTTTTTCCTTCGTTTTGCAGGCTTTTGATGAATTCGATGACCTGCTTGCGTGCGTCGGGGGTGAGGCTGACCGCCCGCATCGCCAGGGCCGAAACACCAGCGTCGCGAATAGCCACCGCCAACTCGAGGTCGGCTTGAATCTCGGCTGACCTCTCCGAGTCGAGGAAGATCGCCGGGTCGACCTGGAAGAACGCGGCCATGGCCTCCAGATGACGCTTGGTCGGGTTGCTCTTGATCCCTAACCGGAGTTGCCGCAGGTACTCCTTTGAGAAGGTTCCTTCACCGCGCTGCCGTAGCCATGCCGCACACCACCGGGCGACCTCCTCCAGAGAGTGTTCTTGCCCGTTGGGTCGCTTGATCGTTTTGAACAGCTTGTCGATGACGGCTGCCAGCGTCGGTGCCTCCGCCACGGCCTACGCCTCCTTAATCGGTTTCTCCACGCCACGGGTGACCACCGGTCACCCAATCATAGGTGATCGTTCGTCAAAACGTCCACATCAGTTGACATGTTCCCACTTCGACTTAAGCTCTGTCTAGCGAGAACGGCAACTGATGTGGACGTCTGGCGACGCGGGGCGCGCGAGGCCGCGGCCCCAGGCAAGCACGTGTGGACGGTGTCAGCGGTCCGCCATTCGCTGGCACTCGCACGCTGCCGTGTTTGGCAGCACGTGTTCGCCGCCGCGCCGGGAACTGGGTGCTTACACGTCGAGGGTGGCCGAGGGGGAAGGAGAGGACATGGCCGTAGCGAGGAATCCTCAGGGAAGCAACGGTTTCTCGAGCACCACGGTGTCATCCTCCAGGCCGGGGCATGCACCGGCTGAGCCGGGGGAAGGTGTTCGCGCCTTCGAAGCCGAGCTTGCGCGCGCTGCCCAACGGATGTGGCCAGATCTGCCCCCAGCCGACATTGCTGCCGCAGTGGAAGCGGGAATGCTCACCGCGGCAAGCGCCGCGGCGGCAACGTTGCAGGGGCGGGGATTGTCTCCGTCGGTGGCCGCCGCTGTGGACTGGTCGGGCTTCGGCACGGTAATCCCGGTCCTGGCTGGCTCGCCCGGCGCTGGAGCGTCGGTTGTGGCCACGCTGCTTGCCGATGTGCTCCAACTCTCCGGGCGCTGCGCGCTGATGATCGACCCGGCCGACCCGTCGAGGTCGGGACTAACGATGGCGGCCCGTTCCGAAGGGCCGTGGGTGGCTCGGCCACACTCGCAGGTCCACATCCGTTACTCGTGGCGCGCCCAGGCCCTGCTGGCGCGCCTGGAGACCACGTTGCCAGTGGTCGCGCCCGGCGCGGTGCCCCAGCCGCGGTTCTGGCGGCCGCCGGTCCGGCAGCTGCACGCCACCGTGGTCGATCTGGGCCACGACCCGTGGCGGGTCGCGGCGCACCCGTTGTCCGGGCCAGGAGCATGGCTGCGCCGGGGCACTCCGCAGCCGCGGCCGGTCCTGGTCGTGCGGCCGTCCCGTCCTTCGCTGCTGCACGCCGAGCAGGTGCTGGCCCGGCTGGACCCGTGGGCGGCCTGCGCTGAACTGAACCAGCCGACGCAGTTGCTCGTGATGGGCGCCAAACGTTGGCCAGAAGGGGTCGCGGGCGCGGCAGGCCGCCGGGTCGAGGCGCTGCTGAAGGACGCGGTGTTCGTGCCCTACGACTCGGAACTTGCCGCGTCCGGCATCACCGCGTCTGTCACCCCTGCTCGGCTGCGCCAGGCGATCACGCCGGTACTGCGCCGCTGGGGTCTTCTTCCCGAGCCCATGAGCACTGGCAAGCGCTTGCACCGAAGGGGGCGTTCGTGATTGAGCGTTTTGAGGCGATCCAGTTTCTCGCCCAGCAGATCCCGAATCCAGGACCTGTCGCGCCGCCGGGCAGCGACAAGATCCTCGAAGCAGTCGGCAATGCCAAGTGGGGGGCCGGAATCGCCCTCCTGGTTGGCTTTTTTGTCGGGCTGGTCGTCTGGGCCGGCGGCCGGTGGGTCGACCATCACCGCGCAGGCCGCATCGGCGTGATCATGATGCTTTGCGCCATCGGGGGTGGCCTGCTCTACGGCATCGGCTACCAGCTCATCTCGCACTTCGCCGGTACAGGGGGCTGATCCCGTGACCGGGGCGCGCACTGAGGGCCGGGCCCGCCGT
This sequence comes from Amycolatopsis rhizosphaerae, assembly GCF_007713715.1. GTDB lineage: Bacteria > Actinomycetota > Actinomycetes > Mycobacteriales > Pseudonocardiaceae > Amycolatopsis_E > Amycolatopsis_E rhizosphaerae. Next base: position 12,727 of record NZ_VJWX01000007.1, on the reverse strand, counting down.
CAGGCGGGCATGACCTTGACTGCCATCTTCACTCTGATCGTCCTCGTGGTGGCCGTGGCCGCCGCAGTGCTGATCGCGCACTACCTCACACGCCCGGACAAGTCGAGGCCAGCGGGTACGCCAGCGCCTTCAGCGCCGGCCGGGCCGGACAGCGCGGCTGCAGAGGAGAATGCGCTCGCCGCGCGGCCGATGGTGCAGTTACCGGCGCAGGCAGCTCAGCCGCAGGTCATGACCACCATGACCGCCGGGCCCGACATCGACGTGCCGGACCCAGCCATCACCATCGGGCAGTGGATTCCCGGCGGCTTCCCCGAGACCCCGGAGGGTGCGCTCGGCCAGCTCAAGGCGCTCAACGAGACAGCACTGACGGCCGCCGACCCACAGGTATATGCCCGCGCCTACCGGGAGTTATCGCTTCCTGGCGCGCCCGATCCCGGCTTGACGGGGCTCTACTCCTTGCTGACCAGTCTCCGGTCACGCGCCGGACTGCCCGCGACGGGCTCGGTCGCCGGGATGTCGGCCACCTATGAGATCAACTACGGGCAGATCAAGGGCACGGCCGCCGATGGCAGGTACGTCGTGGTGTGCGTGCTTGGCCAGTTTTCCGTGACAGTCCAGGGCCAGGTAGTAGCCGCTGGAGTAGGGGACTGCCAGGCGATGCGGTGGACAGGGTCGACTTGGCGAATGGCACCCGGTGCGCTGGCCGCTCCGGCACCCAGCGCCTGGCCGGGAAGCGCCGACGCGGTCAAGGCCGGTTACCGGGAGGTGAGGTAGCCATGTGGCCGTTCGATGACATCGGCGCTGCTCTCGGCAGCGCGATCAAGGGCATGATCTCTTCGGCCTTCGATGCGTCTATGAAGGCGATCTGGGATGCGAGCCTCGCTGTGCTGCGGGGCGCGTTCGGCCTGGCCGACCAGTTTTCGGTGTTCACTGTGGACACTCGCACCGGACCCATCTCGATCTTGTGGCCGATGATGCTGTGGATCAGCGGGGTGCTTGCGCTGGGGCTCTTCTTCTGGCAGCTCACCCTGACCAATCTGCGCGGCGGCCGCGGATTCATGCGGCTGGTCAGCGGCCCAGTGCAGTACGGGATCGCGCTTGCGGTGACCGTCGGCCTGGTCGCCGGATTCCTGGCGGCCGTCGACGGCCTGACCAACGGCATCCTCCAGTACGGCTTGCAGTCCAAAAACTTCAGCGATGCGCTCAACCACACCAGCTTCGGTGACGGCGTGGTTGACGGCGTCAAAGCTGTCGTACTGGGCGTCTGTGCGTTCGTCGGTGTGATCCCCGCGGCCATCGGCTACCTCCTCGAGATGCTTTTCCGCGAGGCGGCGACCTACGTGCTGGTGGCCACCATCCCGATCGTCGTGGCGGGCCTGCTCGCCAATGTCACAGCCAACTGGTTCTGGCGAGCTTGCCGGTGGCTGCTGGCCTGCATCACGATGAAACCGGTTCTGGCGATGACCCTGGTGCTCGGAGTCGCCATCGCCGGTGGCGCCCGGGGCCTGTCGGGGCTGCTGGCCGGGGTCGGCGTGCTGATCATCTCGTTGCTGGCGCCCTTCGTGCTGTTCCGGCTGTTTGCCTTCGTCGACCCGAACTCCGATGCCGGAGCCGCCCTCCGTGACGCCCTTTCCGACGTCGGAGTCGACTCCTACGGTGCGAACAACCCCGCGATGTTCGCCGCCGGCGCGGCTGGTGGCAGCGGAGGCGGTGGCGCGATGGAAGACGCGAACACCGGCCGGTTCGACGAGACGGTGGCCAACCAGGCCAACGAATCGGTGGACGACACCGATGTCGGCCACAGTTCGACCGCATTGCAGGCCGCAGCACCGCCTCCGGCCCACCATGGACGAGCCGCGTCCTCCGGGCGCGATCTCGGTCCGAGCGACCACGACGAAGGCGGTCCAGGTGACGAGGGAGACGACCCACCTCCGCCGAAACCGCCGGACGGCGGCAGCGGTGGTGCCGCCGCCGGTGAAGCAGGGGAAGCGGCGGTGATCGCATGACGTCAAGCGCACCCCGCATTTACCGCGGGCTCAACCGGCGTGAGCACGTCGGCTGGATCATGGGCCTGACCCCGTTGCAGGTAATGCTCTGTATCGCGCTGGCATTGCCGGTGCTCTGGACGGTCTCGGACGGCCGGTTCGGCGAGGCGGCGATTCTGCTGTTGATCTGTGGCTTCATCGCCGCCTTGGTCGTGGTTCCGGTGCGCGGCCGTCCGGCATTCCGATGGTTCTGGCACCTCGTCCTCTACCAGATCGGCGTCCTTACCGGCTGGTCCCGCTGGCAGTCCAAAGCCGCCGCGGGCGTCCCGGTCGACCCGGGCGAGCCCGATCTTCCCGGAGTCCTCCAGCGGGTGAGCTTTCCCGACGGTCCGCAGTTCAGGGACCAGGGGCGGGTTTGCCTTATTCATGACACCGGCGACGACCGATGGGGTGCCACCGCACGGCTGACGCACTCCGGAGTCGGGATGCTGTCCTACGAGCAGTGCGAACGGCTCGCTTCCCGGCTTGGAAACCTGCTGTTGTCGTTGGGACACCGCGAGGTCATCGACCGGATGAGCCTGCTGGTGCGCACAGTGCCCGACGACGGCACCGAGTACGAGGTGTGGCGCGGCAGCCATGAGGTTCCGGAAGCACCTCGACTGGCCCGACAGGCCACCAACGAACTCGACCGCACCATCGGCAATGTCTCCGTGCGGCACGAGTTGTTCGTGACGGTCAGCGGCCCGGAAGACAGCCTCCGCAAGCCTGCGGTGGCCGCCGGTGGGGGTGTCGCTGGTCGGGCGCACGCCCTGTACCGGGTGCTCGACGGTCTGGAGGACCCGCTCAAGGCGCTCGGCGCGCAGACCGTGGAGTGGTTGGACGGTGCGGGCATGGCCGAGGCGCTGCGCACCGGGTTCAACCCGGCCGCCCGCGCGGTTCTGGCGTCCGCGCACGAACGCGGCGTCGCCGGCCACGGACTGGAGAAGGCAGCGGCCGGCCCCACCGAGGCGCCGTCGCCTGCGCCGCGCGCCTACACCCACGACGGGTTCGCCACCGTCTCCTACACCGTGCTCATGCCCGAAGCCGGGACGGTTTTCGGCAGCCTGGGCCCACTACTGGCGGTGCGCACCGCTGGAGAGCGCCGCACGCTGGCGATCCACTACGAGGTGCTGGACGCCCGTAGGGCGCACCGCGCGGTCCAAGGCAACCGATTCCGAGTCAACGTCACGACCGACTGGAAGCGGTCGAAGGGCTTCAACACCACCGCGAGGGACGAGCGGGAGGCCAGCGGTGCCCGCGCGCAGGAGCGGGCGGTTGCGGCCGGGCACTCGGTGGTGCGCTTCGCGGTCGCTGCCTCGGTCACCGTGCCGCGGACATGGAACATCGAGGATCACGCCGCCCGGCTGGAGAACGACGCCAGCGGAAGATTCCGCCTCCTCAGGCTGGACTTGGCGCAGGACAGCACCTTCGTGGTGGCGGTCCTACCGGTCGGAATCGGACTTCCTCGTCACCGGGGAGGTCTGCTGTGAGCCGGGATATCGGATGCGAGCGCAGCGCCGCGCAGTTGCTCGGGTCTTTCGGCGCCCCGCCAACCGTCAAACCACCGGGGGAGAAGAAACAACGCAGCCGGGAACGGGTGAACCGGCCGATCGCGCCGCGCCGTGGCCGCGCCCGGCCGGGAGAAGGCTGGTCTCCAGTGGAAGCGCCGATGGCCGTCTATCAAGCCGCGACCAGTGAGATCGGCGGATTGTTTCCCCTGCTGGCCGCCAACGGTATCCCCGCGGTGGGCGCCCGCATCGGTTACGACAGCCTGTCTGGCGGGGCTTTCTACGCCCATCCGATCGAGTGGGTCCTGCGGGGCCTGGCGACCAACCCGAATGTGGTCGTTTTTGGCGAGCCGGGCAGGGGCAAGTCGTCGACGGTCGTCGCCTTCCTGCTGAGGATGATGTTGTTCGGCATCAGGACGTTGATCTCTGGCGACGTCAAAGGGGAGTACTCGCCCCTGCTGCGGGCCCTGGGGATCACGCCGATCGCGCTCGGCCGCGGTAGCTGGGCCAGGCTCAACGCCCTCGACCTCGGGCCACTGCGCTCGCGCTGGGCCGCTTGTTCGGTCGAGCGACAGGTCGAAGAACTTGAGGGCGTGCTCGGCCGGTGGGTGAAACTGCTGGTGGCGCTCGCCGAGGCGCAGGGTTACCGGCCGACCGTGACCGACGAGGCCACGCTCTCGGCAGTGCTGCGGCGATTGGTCGGGGCGCACGACGGATACACCGAGCTGACTCCGGTGACCATCCCGGATGTGCAGCGCCAGCTCGCCGACCCCGACCCGCAGTTGTGGGAGGGGATGCGCTTCGCCGACCGCCGTCAGTTCCTGGACGTGCTCCGGCCGATCACCGACGCACTCGGCAACTTGATCAGCGGCCCGCTGTCCGGGTTGTTCGACGTGCAGACGAACTTCGAGCTGGACTGGGACGCCCCGGTGCAATCGATGGACCTGTCGCTGCTGCGCTCGCGCGGCGACCAGGCCGTGGCGGTCGCGCTGACCTGCCTGGGTTCCTGGTCGTCGATGGTCACCGACCTGCAGGACGACGGCGAGATCCGCATCGTGGTCCGGGACGAGGTGTGGCGGCAGATGCGGCTCGGCCTGCGCGCGGTGCAGGCGGTGGACTCCGACCTGCGGCTGAGCCGAGCGGAGAAGAAGATCCAGATCCTGGTCATGCACAAGCCCTCCGATCCACTGTCTGTGGGCGCGGTCGGCTCGCAGGAAGTGGCCATCGCCAAGGACCTGCTCGCTCTGTGCTCGACTCGCATCCTTTTTGGACAGTCCACCAGGGTTGCCGACGAGCTCGCCGAGGACTTGGCGCTGAGCGAGCGGGAACAGGACGTCACCACCGGCTGGGCGATGGAGCGGATCGGGCGAGCGCTGTGGAAAATCGAGGGCCGCCCGGGCTACAAGGTGCAGACCGTGCTCTCGCGCACCGAGAAGGAAATCTTCGACACGAACGCTCAGCTTCGCAGCGTCTCTCGTGAGCGCCGGACGGACTGGCGGGCTCGCTGATGGGGGCGGCTGGGGGAGCGAACCTCGCCGCGGTGGCCATCGCGGTCTGCCCCGTCGTGGTGCTCCCAGCGCTGGTGGTCGGCACCGTCGTCATGACGACCCAGAATGACCTCGCGGCCATGGCTCCCAGCTGCGGCCACGCTACCCAGCAGGTCGGCGACCAGCTTTGGACTTCTGAGCAGTTGACCAACGCTCAGACCGTCGTCACCGTCGCGGTCCAACGTAAGCTCCCCCGACGAGCCGCAGTGCTCGCACTCGCGACCGCGATGGTGGAATCAGGGTTGCGCAACCTGCCCACCGGGGACCACGACTCCCTCGGGCTCTTCCAGCAGCGCCCCAGCCAGGGCTGGGGCGCCGCTGACGAGGTTCTGAACCCGACCTACGCGGCCAACGCGTTCTACGACCGTCTTCTGGCGGTATCCGGCTGGCAGACGATGTCACCGGGCATCGCCGAGCAGCAGGTGCAGCGCTCGGCGTTCCCCGGACGCTACGCGCCGCGAGAAGCTACAGCGGCCGAGTTGGTGGCGAAGTACTGGCAGGGGCCGGATAACCCAACGTCGTCGGCGCCAGGACCGAATCCCGCACAGCAAGTCAGCCTCTCCTACGGCGGCTGTCCGGACAACGGTCAGTCGAATCTGCCACTGGCTTCCGATCGTGACAACAAGCAGCTCCCGCCTGACTTCCGGCCGCCGGCCGATTCGAGGCTGAGCGCGGCCGTGACCTATGTGATCGCCCAGTTGGGTAAGCCCTACGTCTGGGGCGCCACCGGTCCGGACGCCTTCGACTGCTCCGGTCTGATGCAAGCCGCCTGGGCACATGCCGGTGTCGGCATCTCCCGCACCACCAGCAGCCAGGTACATGACGGTGTTGCCGTCGGCTCGCTGAGCTCCGTCAAACCCGGTGACCTGCTGTTCATTCCTGGAGCCGACGGCACTCCGGTCAATCCCGGACACGTCGGGATGTACGTCGGGTACGGGACCGTGATCAACGCCTACGACGAGAAGCACGGCGTGATCACAGAATCGCTCGCTTCCTGGGCGCTCAAGGTCGTTGCCATCCGCCGACCGCTTCCTTCAGGAGGCGACGGGAAGACATGAGGAAGACCATCTCGCCTGCCACCGACCGTGACTTTGCCTTGCTGAGCCTGGTCGTAGTCGCGCTGCTCAACCTCGCGTTCATCGCGGCTGTGCTGATGGTCGGCGCCGCCGCAACCTGTGCGCTGCTGGGTGCCGGATGGCTCTTGCCCGACCCGGCGCACTGGATTGGAGGTGCCATCAGCGTTCTCGGCCACCCCGGTCAGCCCGGCGTGGCGCTCGGTCCTCCCTGGGCAACGAAACTGGCTGGGCACACCGCCCTGTACTGGACGATCACCACCGTTCTCGGTGCGCTCGCCCTCGTCGGCGGCTCCCTCGTCGAAATCTTCCTATGGCGACGATTTGGGCCGGTAGCAGCTGGCCACGCCACTCGAGAGGACATTCGCCGGGAACTGTCGCTCGCAGCCGCGCGGACGACGGCCGAGTGGACGCGGCCAAGCCTGCCACCAGCGCAAGCGCGTCGGGCTCCGCTGGAGGAGGTTGCCGCGCCCTTGCACCTGTCTCCGCAACGGCAACCGATGTGCACCCCCTTGGAGAATCCGACCGGCACCCTCGCGCCGACCCAGTCGGGTAAGAGCCGCAAGGACTTGGTGCACAAGGCAATCGCGGCACCAGGCGCCCTGCTGTGCAGCACGACGAAGCCAGACCTCCTGGAGTTCTCGGCGTTGCTGCGAACGATGCGACCCCAGGCCGGACCCGTGCTGGTCTATGACGCGACCGGCACGGTGCCCTGGCCGGCGCAGTTGTACTGGTCGCCGATCGACGGCTGCCAGGACACCGACGTCGCCTACCGGCGCGCGCACACCATGGTCGAAGCTGCCTCGGTCGGGCTGGCGCACGTTACCGGGAACGACAAGGTCTTCCGAGACAGAGCGAAGATGGTGATCCAGGCGTACTTCCTCGCCGCGGCCATCCATGACCGCGACGTCGGGGACCTGGTGCGCTGGGCGATGTCCAAGCCTGCCGACCAGGAACCGGCGAAGCTGCTACAACAAGCTGGATATGCCGAGCACGCCCGCAATCTCCGTTCGGAGATCGGGATGGTGGCCGAGACCTCGGACGCCGTGTGGATGTCGGTGCGGCGGGTCCTCGAACCTCTCATGGACCAGCGATTGCGTCGGCTGTGCACCCCGCGTCCCGGTGAGGGTTTCGACGCGCGCGCCTTCATCGCGCAGCACGGATCGCTCTACATCGTCGCCGGTCAGTACCAGGCCGCGCAGGCCGCACCAATCCTGACCGCGCTGGTCGAGCACTGGCTGAGCGCTGCACAGGACATGGCTCCACACACCCCACACCGGAGGCTGGATCCGCCTGCCACCGCGATCCTGGACGAGCTGACCAACGCCACTCCGGTGCCGCAGATCCCGGAGATCATCTCCGACTCCGCCGGTCGCGGCGTGCTGATCCACTGGGGTGCGCAGTCGCTGGCCGCCCTCGAAGATGCCTTCACCCCGCAGCGCACCCGCCAGTTGATGGACAACACCACGACGCTGTCGGTGTGGGGCGGGATCAAGGACCAGCGCACCCTGGAGTGGGTGTCGATGCTGACTGGCCACCACGACCGACGCCGCTACCAACAGCACACCGACGGGCTCCTCAGTGCCGGGCGCACCGCAGTCGGCACCGAGACCGTCCCGACCTACCGCCCCGGCGACGTGCGTCGCATCCGGCGCGGCCGGGTGCTGGTGATCCACCGCCACCTCGACCCGGTCCTCGCCCACACGCTTGACGTGGGGAAACGCCGTGACTGGCCGACCATCCGTGACCACGTCGCGAAGGTGCGGGCCGGGCAGGTCCCGGTCGATCGCACGGGCTTCGCACTAACCACGCCAGCTGAAGAGAGGTCGTAGCCGATGGCGGAGCTGCCTGAACACGAACGCCGCAAGGACCAGGGTGAGCGGGACCTCCAGATCGCCGCTCTCACCCAGATCGTCGGCACGCTCGCACAGAACCTGCGCCGCGTCGAAGGCCAGGTCAACTGGGTTGCCAAGATCGTGGCCGAAGCCCGTGACGAACAGGACTCTGCCGAACCGGCCGCATGGCTGTGGTTCAACCCGCCCGCGGCCACGGAGGACGAACCGCAGACCGATCAGGACCCGCGTCTCACCGTCAAGAACTTCGTGACCTGGTACAACAACACGTTCGTAGGGATCGACGGCGGCCGCGCCAAACCGATCCCGGCGTGCTGGCGACAGCACCCGGGCCTGGCGATGGAGGTCGCCACGCTGGCCTACAGCTGGCGGTCGGCCAACATGGGATCGTCGGCCAGTGCCCGTGAGGCCCAGTACTGGCTACACCAATGGCGTCCCGGCTTCGCCGAACGCCTCACACGCGACTGGGTGCACGCCGACTGCCTCGACGACGGCCACCGCGACGAGGGGGCGCCGCCGCGCGAGGATCGGTTTACCGTTGTCGAACGGCATGCGGCAACGGTCAAGGACGATCGGCACTGAATCGGGCAACCAGGGACGGTGGCGGAAGCGTTAGCGGAGCTTGCTCACGTTTCGCGCCAGAGGCGTTAGATGCCGGCCACGAGGGCGCCGCTGCCGAGCAGGCCGGCCGCTAGCGGTATCCGTCTGACGCGCGGGCCGTGAGATCTGGGTGAAGCGCCTGGTGTCAGAACGGTCGAGAGCCCTGCGACCTGCTCGCCGACTGTCGGCTTCACCTCGACAGCTCCTTCGGCCAGCTTAATCGCGGCTGCCTGCGGCGGAGCTGCCACTTGTACCTGCCAGACGTCGACTACGAGCGCCACGATAGTGCGGTCCGCGCTGCATCAGGGAAGGCGACCGTCGGCACCAATCGACCAGCCCGCCAGGAGGTCGCGCGGTCTCCAGCGCATGGAAACGACTTACAGGCGCGAGACGATGCTTACGGTGTGCGCCAAGTCAGCTGTGATCGGAGTGCAGGCAGCAGCCTCATGCTCTGTCCAGATCGCCTTTGCCACGATGCCAATAGTCGCGATCTTGATACGGGGGCTCCAGCTAAATGGACTTTGGAAAGTTGCTCGATGGACAGGATGCGGAAGCCCCGATCGAGCCCCGTGAACTGTATGAGGCGCTTCCGGATAAGAAGGAGGGCTACGGCTACTTGCGGCTCGTGCAGGGCGAGGTTCTGGAAGCGTGGCATGCGCGACGCGGTGAGCGTGACCTGGTAGTCAAAGTCAACACAGGCGGCGGCAAGACCATCGACGGCTTAATTATCCTTCAGAGCCTGTTGAACGAGGGGCTCGGACCAGCTCTCTATGTCGCGCCTGGCAAGCAGCTAGTCAATCAGGTGCTGGACGAGGCCAAGCGCATCGGCATCCCGGCGGTCGATGACCCCGACAGCCCTGCCTACACAGGATGTCAGGCCGTCGCGGTAATCAACGCCTTCAAATTGGTGAACGGTAGGACCGTGTTTTCCACGAGGCGTCCGAGCCGCCCGCCGGCCCCCATTGGGAGCGTGGTCATCGACGACGCGCACGCTGCTCTGGCGACCGTCCGCGAAAACCTGTCCATCAAGCTCGAGCGAGAGCACAACGCCTACCCGAAACTGCTTAAGTTGTTCCGGAGCGACCTTGAGAAGTCTTCACCGACAGAGCTGCTCGACATCGACGACCAGAGCTACGGCTCTTTAGCAGAAGTGCCATTCTGGGCCCTGCGCGCCAAGCTGGAGCAGGTGCGCGGAGAGCTGCACACGCATCGGGAGTCCGATGAGCTCCGCTATGTCTGGCCTGCGGTTCGTGACGTCCTGGGGTTCTGTCGGATTGTCTTCACCGGAAAAGAGGTAACGATCACCCCTCCATGCCCGCCAATTGGACACATTACTGAGTTCGCCGATGCCAAGCGGCGTGTCTATCTGACCGCAACCTTGGCAGACGACAGCGTCCTGGTGGAGACGTTCGGCGCGGATCGGACGAGCGTGCAGAAGCCAATTGCGCCTTCGACGGCGGGGGATATTGGCGAGCGGATGATCCTCGCACCCCAAGGCATTAACCCGGGTATCGTTGTCGAAGACGTTAGGCGCCAGATCGCTCAGCTAGCGAAGCGCTACAACGTTGTCGTTCTCGCGCCTAGCAACCGAGCAGCCGGCGAGTGGTCGAAATTCGGTGCGATCGTGGTTACGGACGGCAGCAGTCAGGTCGAGGAAGTCGTCCAGAGGCTCCGCAAGGAAGACGAGCATGTTGGCCTCGTGGTGTTCTCGAACCGTTACGACGGAATCGACCTGCCTGGCAAGGCATGCCGCGTTCTGGTGTTGGACGGGCTACCAGAGGCGAGATCGGCAGAAGATCGCCTAGAAACCAAGCTGCTGCGCCAGGCTGGCTCGGACGACCGGCAGGTTCAACGAATCGAGCAAGGTATGGGACGCGGTGTTCGTAGCAGCGAGGACCACTGCGTCGTGTTCCTACTCGGCACTCGGCTGAGTCAACTGGTGGTTGATCCGCGTTCCCTTGCCAGATTCAGCCCGGCAACACAGGCACAACTGAAGCTCTCGCATAGAGTCGCCGCGGCAATGCCCGGCAAGACGTTGGACGCGGTAATGCAGACAGCTGGCCAGGCGCTGAATAGGGATCCAAAATGGACGATTCTTGCCAAGCGTGCCCTGACGGCGGTCAAACCAGCTCCCGGACACGTTTCGCCCGTCGCCGTCGCCCGGCGTGAGGCCTTTAATGCGGCCGCGAACGGCCGGGTCAAAGCCGCAGCAGACATTCTTGAAAAGGTGGAGGAGCAAGTTGAGGAGCCGCGGGAGAAGGGCTGGCTCCAAGCGCAACGCGCCGCGTATATAGACCACCTCGATCCGGCTGAGGCTCAACGCATACTAGCGAGTGCTCGGACATTAAACTCGGAGGTTCTGCGTCCCCTCAGCGGCATCGAGTACCGGAAGCTGGACTTCCAGAGCAATCAAGCCAAGCGCGCAGCCGACTTGCTCACAAGGAATTACTCCAAGGCAGAGGAGCTACGACTCGCCTTCCAGGGCATCGTGGACGACCTGGTTTTCGACAAGGATCACGTGCCGGAATTTGAAGATGCGATGCTACAGCTCGCACTACACCTGGGCTTCGCGGCGCACAGGCCAGACTTCGAGAAGAGGCGCGGCTCAGACATCCTATGGGCGCTGAGCCCATCGGACTACTGGGTGATCGAGGCTAAAAGCGGCTCGAACACACAACGGATCCATAAGGACTGTGCCGACCAGTTGTCTGGGCACATGAACTGGTTCCGCGAGCGATACGGCGACCTCGTTGCGGCCGCACCCGTGATGGTTCACAAGGCACACAGAATGCACGACGATGCTGCGGCAACTCCCGGAATGAAGGTACTCGATGAAAGTGGCCTGCAACGGATCAAGGATGCAGTCATCGCATTCGCCGCTGGCCTTGCAGCGAACCGCTGGGACAATCCGCCCGCTGTGGCGTCGCAGCTTGAGGGTCACCGCCTGAGGGCAGTTGATCTCCCAATCTACCTGCGAGACTTTGTTCCAGCGCGATGACCTGCTTGTAGCAAGCGTGCGCCTGAGCTGTGTACGAACATGGGGCATTTCGGCGGAGATGGCCGCTTCGGGAGGGCGAGGAGGACGAGTCCGCATGCTGGGGGCCAAGGATGCGGCGGGGATGTCCCTTTGCGCCGCTCCGAGCTGCTTGGACCACCCCCGCGTGCGCGGGGAAGATGCACGCCGCCGGGTCGCTGGCCTGCCTCGCCTGCGGAGCACCCCCGCGTGCGCGGGGAAGATCGGAGTGGCCTGAGCCAAGAGCGCGGCTTCCGCGGGAGCACCCCCGCGTGCGCGGGGAAGATCCCATGGAGGTTGGGTTCTCCCCGCGGGGCGGGCGGAGCACCCCCGCGTGCGCGGGGAAGATCCGAGTGCTGACGTTGAAGGCGGCGGCCAGCGCGGAGCACCCTCGCGTGCGCGGGGAAGATGCCGCGGCTTTCGACTTGCTCGATGACGACACCGGAGCACCCTCGCGTGCGCGGGGAAGATCAGCGATCGCACGCAAGGTCGCACAGGGTTCAAGGAGCACCCCCGCGTGCGCGGGGAAGATGCGACCCAAACGCGAAGCGACCCCCCGGGCCGGGGAGCACCCCCGCGTGCGCGGGGAAGATCTGTCCGAGTGTGTCTCGCACGACCAGAAGTTCGGAGCACCCCCGCGTGCGCGGGGAAGATCGCGTACGCGGCGTTCGCGACCTGGTCGTGGGCCGGAGCACCCCCGCGTGCGCGGGGAAGATCCGGTGCTAAAGAGGCTGCTTCGTCTGCGGGTGGGAGCACCCCCGCGTGCGCGGGGAAGATGCATCCCACTGCCAGCACGACCGGGCTGTCCAGGGAGCACCCCCGCGTGCGCGGGGAAGATACTTGTTGACCTGGGCGTTTTCCGCGAGCATCCGGGTTTTTCAATCGGTTTCTGTCAGTACCCACGATCGTCGCATGCGCAGTGGGTGGGAGTCGGCTGCTGTCATGTGGTTCGGGGTGGGGCGAGGGTGAGTAGGCCGCAGCCGTAGGCCTTCGCTGGTCCGATACCGGTTTGCAGGGCGGCGGTGAAGGCGTCGCGGTCGGTGATGATGAGGTGTCCGTCGTAGCGGACAGCTCGGACTGTTATGGGCTTCTTGTCCGTTTTATTGCCC
>NZ_VJWX01000079.1 GCF_007713715.1 Amycolatopsis rhizosphaerae | reverse complement strand
CGTGCGCACGTGTCCCACCTCAGGCAGGTGTGTCCCACCTTCGTGCCGGTGAGTTGCCCGTTCAGGTGGGGGTGGGTGCCGTGAAGGCCCCCCTCACGGCACCGCGCAGCCCTGCTTGCAGGCGGGTCACCGCGGAGAAAGGCGCCTTCGGTACGGGCCGAACGTGGGACACAACCGCCGGAAGGTGGGACACAAGCGCCGGAGAGTGGGACTCGCCCATGCAAGGACCGACTTTGCCGGGGCCCTGGTCGTATTTGCCGTGAGGGGACCCTCACGGCCGTGCCGGAGGAGCAGGGGGCTCAGGCGGCGACGAGGCGCTTCGGGCCGTCGGCGAGCCGGGTGACGTGGGCGCCGCGGTCGCCGATCCACGCCAGGGCCGCGTCGGCCTGACCGCCGCGCACACCGACCCGGAAGCGCGCCACCGGGGTGTCGCCGACCCGGGTCAGGCCGCCGCCGATGGTGGCGAGCTCGACGTCGAACCGGGTGGAGGCCTCCGGCAGCAGTGCACCGACGGCGGCGAAACCGATCAGCACCACGTCGGCCGTCCGCTCGTAGCCCGCGGTCTGGGCGCGCGGCGTCTCGACGGCGGGCAGCAGGGTGTCGGCGATCCGGCTGTGCGGGGTGGCAAGCAGGTTCAGCAGGGCGCCCGACTCCACGACCTGGCCCGCGTCCAGCACCGCGACCTCGTCGCAGACCCGGCGCACCACACCGGCGTCCTGCGTCGTCAGCAGCACCGTCACCCCGAGTTCGGCACGGGCACGGTCGAGCACGGCGAGCACGCCGCCCGCCTCCTCCGGCGCCACTCCGGCGGTCGGGTCGTCGGCGAGCAGCACGGCGGGCCCGGAGACCAGGGCACGCGCCAGCGCGACCCGGCGCCGCTGCCCGGGGGTCAGCTCACCCGGCCGCTGCGCGGCACGCTGCGTCAGCCCGGCCACGTCGAGCAGCCGTCCGACACGGCTGCGCCGCTGCGGGCCGTCCACCCCGAGCTGTTCGAGCGGAGCGGCCACGTTCCCGGCCGCGGTGCGCTCCTCGTGCAGCACCGGGTTGAGCACCGCCACCTGGCGCCGCACCTCGCGCAGCCTGCGGCCGTCCAGTGCGGCCGTGTTGAGCCCGTCCAGCCGCACCGTCCCGCGGTCCGGCTTTTCCTGCAACGCGATGCAGCGGGCCAGCGTCGACTTCCCCGCCTCGGCGGGACCGAACACGCCGTACAGCGAACCGGCATCGATCTCGAGGCTCACTTCCCGCAGAGCGAGCACCGGAGAGGGATTGCCGGGAAAGGACTTGGTCAGCTTTTCGAGAGTGATCACAACAGGCTCCACAGGACGAGCGCCGGCAAGATCCGGGCGCGAACAGTCGTCAGCACAAGGAACCGTCCATTGTGGACGGTCGGCGAAGGGTGAGCGAATTTCAGCTAGTGAAAACGGTCAGCGACGACATGCGCAGACGCTGCGGCGGCACTCATCGACGACTCGGCGCCTGGTGAGCATTCGCGTGCGATACACAGAATCCTCCATCGATCCTGGCGGTAGCACCTGCCCGGCGGGTGGTTGCTGCGACTTCGGCGAGCCAGGTCTCTCAGTCGCTCGGGATGGATACGTAAAGAGTAGAACGGACGCGACCAGGCAAGCGCAAGCCCCACGGGACAGATCACAGACGAAGGTCACACGGACGGAGGTAAGGCCTCACGTTCCGCGATCCGGGCGAAATCACCGACCGTCAACTGTTCCCCCCGCGTGCCCGGATCGACGCCCGCCGCTTGGAGTAGCGCACCCGCGCGCTCGGCCGAACCGGCCCACGAGGCGAGCGCGGCCCGCAGCGTCTTGCGCCGCTGCGCGAACGCCGCGTCGATCACCGCGAACACGGCCGCCCGATCGGCCGCCGAGACGGGTTCGGCGGCCCGTTCGAAGGCCACCAGCGCGGAATCGACGTTCGGCACGGGCCAGAACACCGAGCGGGGCACCGGGGCGACCTTGCGCGCGTGGCCGTACCAGGCGAGCTTCACGCTCGGCACCCCGTAGATCCGGCTGCCCGGCCCGGCCGCCATCCGGTCCGCGACCTCGGTCTGGACCATGACCAGTGCACTGGCCAACGAGGGCAGCTCGGCCAGCAGGTGCAGCACCACCGGCACGGCCACGTTGTAGGGCAGATTGGCGACCAGGGTGGACGGCGGTACCGGCAGTTCGTCCGCCCGCAGCTTCAGCGCGTCGCGGGTCAGCACGGTCAGGCGCGACGCCGCTTCGGGCGCGTGTTCGGCGGCGGTGGCGGGCAGCCGCCCGGCCAGGACCGGATCGATCTCCACGGCCGACACCCGCGCCCCCGCGGCCAGCAGGCCCAGGGTCAGCGAGCCGAGCCCGGGACCGACCTCCAGTACGGAGTCGCCGGGGCCGACCCCGGCCAGTTCCACGATCCGCCGGACGGTGTTCGGGTCGTGCACGAAGTTCTGGCCGAGCTTCTTGGTCGGCCGCACCTCCAGCTCGGCGGCCAGCCCACGGATCTCGGCGGGCCCGAGCAGCGTAGTCACGCCCGGAACTCTACTGTCAGTTCGATCCGAGCCGACCAGGCCGGTGCCCTCAAGGTGACCTTGAGGGCGTTCATGACCCTGAAGGTCACCTTCAGGGCGCGGGATCAGGCCCGGGCGCCGCAGACCGGCCAGGCGCTGTAGCCGCCGCGCGCGTCGCGCACCTTGGTGGCGATCGCGATCTGCTGCTCGCGGGTGGCCTGGTTCGGGTACTGGGCGTACGCCCCGCCGCCGTAGGCGAGCCAGGTCTGCTGGTCGAACTGGAGACCGCCGTAGTAGCCGTTGCCGGTGTTGATCGCCCAGTTGCCGCCGGACTCGCACGACGCGATGCGGTCCCAGGCCGATCCGTCGCTGACGACGGGCTGCTTGGTGCCGATCCGGATGATCTTCGGCTTGGCGTCGGTCAGCACCTTGACCGAAAGCTGCTCCCGCGCGGTTTCCTTACCGTTCTTCTTCGTGATCCGGTAGGTCACCAGCTGCTTGCCGGGCGCACCCTGGTCGTCCACGACCTGCTTGCCCGCATCCAGCGAAGGATCCTTGACCTGCTGAACCGGCGGGTCGATGTCCTCTTCCTGGTTGATCACCGAAACACCGGTACGGCTGATGTGCACCTCGGCACCATCGGCCAACTTGAACTGCACACCACCATCGACCGCGTCGTCCGGCCCCAGGGCGAGGCTCTGCTCCTTGAGGAACTCCTCCGCCGTGACCGCGGTCGAGGTGACCTGGCGGGGCGCGGAGTCGCCGTCGAAGACGGTGACGTGCTTGAGGGTCTTGACCTCGACGGTGGCGCCGGAAAGCGACAGCTCACCGTCCTGCGGCATCGAGAACCAGGTGCCGGGACCGAAGTGGTTGGCCAGCCCGAGCTGGTCGAGCGCCTGGGCGAGGTTGTTCGCGCGGACCCAGGAGTCGCTCGCGACACCGTCCACCACCAGCGTCAGATGACGACCCCGCTCCAGCTTGATGACACCACCGTCACCCACCGGCGCCTGAGGCGACGGGGACAGCGCATCATGCTCACCGACGGTGAGACCGGCATCCGCCAGCACCTCACCGACCGTCTTGCCAAAGCTGTGCACCGTCTGCGTGTGGCCATCGACATCGACGGTCACGCTCTTGTTCATCGCCAGCGCGGCCGCACCACCACCGGTCAAGCTGATCAGCAGCGCCAGGACCGAGCCGCGGAGGAACCGCCGCTTCCAGGTCTTCACGGCCGAGACCAGAGCCGGCTCAGGCTCCTCCTCGCCTTCGCCGGCCTCGCTGCTCGCCGTGCGGTCCTCGGACACCTCGTCCGGGAGCGCGAGCGTGGGCAGCATCGTCGTTTCGGCGTTGATGAGCCGGATCAACTCGTCGACATCGATCTCGGCTTCGGCCATCAGATCGTCGGCGTCGGGACCCAGCACCGTGCGCACGTCGTGCTCGGTGATGGCGAGGTCGTCGGAGAAGTCCCAGTCGTTGTCCGGACCCGGCCAGTCCAGGGTGCCCACTCCGCCGTGGGAGGACCCGTTCCAGTCCACCGTCTCGTCGAAGCGCGCCTGAGCCTGTCTACTACCAGCAGTCACAGCAGGTCGTTCCCTTTCGCACTAGCGGCCCCGCAGCCTGCGTCATCCCCGAACCCGACCTGCACTGACTCGACTGCGGATGTGTACCGATCGATTAATCGGGCGGTACGATCACGGGACAGTAACGGACGTCACCGGGTTGCGCAAACACCCCCCGGAATCTCGTGGTGTTCGTCACTCCCCCAGCCGGCCTCCCGGCCCCCTCGAATGTCGCAATGCGTTCAACCCAATGTGACGGAAGGGAGTCGAAACACGCGCTCGGCGTTTCGGCAAGCCGCCGAAGCGACCTCTTCCACGGACTGTTCTCGCAGGTCAGCAAGGTAGCGCACGGTATAGGCCGTGCAGTAGGGCTCGTTGGGCCTGCCACGGAACGGATGCGGAGTGAGGAAGGGGGCATCCGTTTCCACGAGAAATTGCTCCGAAGGGACCAACCGGGCCGCCTCCTGCAACGCATGGGCGTTACGGAAGGTCACGGTGCCCGCGAAGGACAGGACATACCCGGCGTCCACGCACTGTCGCGCGATTTCCGCGTCTCCCGAGAAGCAGTGGAACACCACGCGCTCGGGCGCGCCCTCCTCGGCCAGGATCCGGAGCACGTCCTCGTGCGCGTCCCGGTCGTGGATCATCAGCGGCTTGCCCACCCGCTTGGCGAGATCGATGTGCCAGCGGAACGCCTCCTGCTGCGCCGCGGGCGGGGCGTAGTCCCAGTAGTAGTCGAGTCCGGTCTCACCGATGGCCACCACCCGGTCCCGCCGCGCCAGACGTTCTATTTCAGACCGTTCCGGCTCGCCGAAATCCTTGGTGCGCGTGGGATGGATCGCCACCGCCGCGAAGACCCGAGCGTCCCATGTGGAGGCTTCGGCGGCCCACCTCGCGGCGGCGAGATCGTCCGCGACGGTCACCACGCGGTCCACCCCGGCCGCCTGCGCGCGGTCGACCATCGCGGAGACGTCGGCGGCGGTGACCGCACCGCAGGCGTCCAGATGCGTGTGGGCGTCGACCACCGGCGCCGGAAGGCGCTCCGGCACCGGTGGCCGCTCGGCCTTACTGCTCAATGGGCGCCCATTCCGGGCCGGTCTCGCCGAGCTTCGGGTCGAGCTTGGCGAACAGCGGCGTCGGCTTGGCCAGCGGACGGCCCACCTCGATCGGCACCGACTCCCACCGGGCCTGCTCGGCCGCGTAGTCGCCGGTCAGGATCGGGTTGATCCGGCCGGGGATGTCGAGGTCCTCGACGTCGGACAGTTGCGGTTGCGCCGCCCACACCCCGGTGCCGCCCAGCGCCTCGTGCACCTTCTGCGCCGAATGCGGCAGGAACGGGGTGAGCAGCGTGTTCGCGTCCGAGACGACCTGCAGCGCGGTGTGCAGGACCGCGTCCCTGCGGTCCGGGTCGTCCTTCAGCTTCCAGGGCTCCTGGTCCGACAGGTACCGGTTCGCCGCGGTCACCACCCGCATCGCCTCGGACGCGGCCAGCTTGAACCGGGAGCGCTGCAGGTGCCCGCCCGCCGTCTCGAACGCCTTGCGCGACAGCGCCTTGAGCTCCTCGTCGGCGGCGGCGGCCCGGGTCGGGGCCGGGATCGCACCGTTGTTCTTGTGCGCCATCGCGATGGACCGGTTGACCAGGTTGCCCCACTCGTTGGCGAGCTCGAAGTTGGTGCGGCGGACGAACTCGTCCCAGGTGAAGTCGGTGTCCTGGGTCTCGGGACCGGCCACCGAGATGAAGTAGCGCAGGGTGTCCGGACCGAACTCGCGCAGGAAGTCGTGCACGTAGATGACGGTGCCGCGCGAGGTGGAGAACTTGGAGCCGCTCATGGTGAGGAA
Source organism: Amycolatopsis rhizosphaerae (assembly GCF_007713715.1). Classification (GTDB taxonomy): domain Bacteria; phylum Actinomycetota; class Actinomycetes; order Mycobacteriales; family Pseudonocardiaceae; genus Amycolatopsis_E; species Amycolatopsis_E rhizosphaerae. Next base: position 14,022 of record NZ_VJWX01000079.1, on the reverse strand, counting down.
CTCGCTGGAGACGATCTCGTCCGGCAGGTTCAGCGTGCCGTACGGGCCGGCCTCGCCACCCCGGTCACCGGCACCGTTGTGCCCCAGCAGCAGCGCCGGCCAGATCTGGGCGTGGAAGGTGATGTTGTCCTTGCCCATGAAGTAGTAGCCACGGGCGTCGGGGTTGGTCCACCACTGCTGCCAGGCATCGGGCCTGCCGTTGCGGCGCGCCCACTCCACGCTCGCCGAGAAGTAGCCGATCACCGCGTCGAACCAGACGTAGAACCGCTTGAGCGGCTGGTCACGCCAGCCGTCGAGCGGGATCTTCACACCCCAGTCGAGGTCGCGGGTGATCGGCCGGGGCCGCATGTCCTCCACCAGGTTCTGGGTGAACTTGAGGACGTTGGGCCGCCAGTCGGTGCGGGTGGTCAGCCACTTGCCGAGGGTTTCGGTGAACGCGGGCAGGTCCAGGAACAGGTGCTCGGTCTCGACGAACTTCGGCGTCTCGCCGTTGATCCGCGAGTGCGGGTTGATCAGATCGGCCGGGTCGAGCTGGTTGCCGCAGTTGTCGCACTGGTCGCCGCGGGCACCGTCGTAACCGCAGATGGGGCAGGTGCCCTCGATGTAGCGGTCGGGCAGGGTGCGGCCGGTGGACGGGCTGATGGCGCCCGTCCCGGTCTTCGACACGACGTAGCCGTTGCGGTACAGCGCGAGGAAGATCTGCTGCGTCACCTCGGCGTGGTTGCCGGTGGTGGTGCGGGTGAACAGGTCGTAGGACAGGCCCAGCCCCTGCAGGTCCTGCGCGATCTGGCGGGTGTACTTGTCCGCCGTCTGCTGCGGGGTCAGCCCTTCCTTGTCCGCCTGGACGGTGATGGGGGTGCCGTGCTCGTCCGTACCGGACACCATGAGCACCTGGTTGCCGGCCATTCGCTGGTAGCGCGAGAAGACGTCGGACGGGACGCCGAAGCCGGAAACATGGCCGATGTGGCGGGGGCCGTTGGCATAGGGCCAGGCCACCGCCGTCAACACTGGGGTGCTCATGCTTTATTAGCCTACGGGGGCTGTCAGGCACGTTCTTGAGCGGTGCAGGTGTCGGGCGTTGCCCGCCGCCCCGCCGTCCCCCCAGGTGGTGAACGGCGCGCGGTCGCGCGTCAATCCTGCGTCCGGGGCCATTCCCACCTAGAGTGACGCGACGACGTCACGGAGAGTGCGGGGGGTGGAATGACCGAGGACGGTACCGAGCGCGGCATCAACCTGTCGCTGCACGCGACCGTGGCCGACTGGGCCGCGGTCCGGGCCGCCGACGTCAGCTTCGCCTCGATCACCGTCACCGAAAACGTCAACTGGAGCGACACCGGAGCCTGGCGACAGATCGAGGCGGCACAGGGAGCGGGTCTCCGCACCGGCATCCGGCACTACGCGCGGCCGGGGGCCGCCGCCGACCAGGCCGAGCACTGTGTCCGGCTGGGCAAGCAGCTCGGCGTGTTCGGGCCCGGCTCACTCGCGCCCGCGCTGGACGTCGAGGCGGTCGGGACCCAGCCCGGGGGCGACCGGTTCATCAGGACCTGGATCAGGACGTTGCGGCACGCCGCCGGAATCCGCCGGGTGCTGGTCTACGCCCCCCACGAGCAGTGGCTGAACACCCTCCGGCCCGCGAAATGGGCCGACCAGGACGTGGTGCTGTGGGTGTGCAGGCACAACGGGATTCCGGGCAGGCCCGGCTGGTTCCATCCCCGGCTCGGGGTGCACCAGCACGGCCCCGGCGAAGCCTCGGGACTGCACGGCCCGATCGGCCTGGACGCCCTCGTCTACCCCTTCACCCTCGCCGACCTCCTCCTCTAGAACCCGCGTCCCACGCTCGCGATCGCGGAGGTGGAGACAACCGGCGGAAAATGGAACATAAGGAACAAAAGGCGCGGACCAAACCGTCGATCATCGATCCGCTGGGGGCGCGGGGTACTGTACCGCCGTCGGCCGGATCACTCGCGCTTCTTTCGAGTCGGCGCCGAACATTTTTCCGGCTTCCCTTTCCGCGGGCCGCCGATTCCTGGCTTCATTCGAGAGAAGGACGAGGGTGCATGGCACGCCGCACCTTGGCAACCGAACCCCTGCCCGCGCCGGTTTTCACCGTGGACGTGGCCTATCCCGAGGTCTCGCACTGGCGCGGGCTGGTCGAGGCCGGTGATTGGGCCGCGCTCGCCGAAGCGCTGCACGGCCTTGCCGACGCGAACGACCGCGCTTTCGCGGTCGCCACCGTGGGAGATTTTCCGAATTCGGAGAATCTGTTCCGGGAAATCGCCTTCCGGCACCCCGCCGACACCCTTTCCCGGGTTTTGCTCGCGTGGCGCCACATCAATATCGGCTCGGCGGCCCGAACCGCGGCCCGTGCCCGCCACGTGAGCACCGCGCAGTTCGCGGTCTTCCACGACCACCTCCGCCAGGCCGAGCAACTGCTGATCGACGTGACCGCCCGCGAGCCGGAGAACTACCTGGCCTGGGCCGCGCGGCTCCCCACGGCCATGGGCCTGGAGCTGGGGCAGAGCGAGGCGCGCCGCCGCTACGCGCGGCTCGCCGAGCACCAGCCGAACCTGCTCGCCGCCCAGCGTTCCCTGCTCCAGCAGTTGTGCCCGAAATGGGGAGGTTCGTGGGAGGACGTCCAGTCGTTCACCCGGCAATCCGTCGGTGCCGCACCGCCGGGCAGCCCGACCGGGGTGCTGATCGCCGAATGGCACCTGGAACGCTGGCTCGAATTCCGGGACGGGGGTGACGGCGAGCGGCAGGGGCCGGCCTACCTCCGGCAACCCGAGGTGCACCAGGAGATCGTGGACGCGGCCGCGTGGTCGGTCCTCAATCCCGCCTTCGAACGGCGGCTCGGCTGGGTCTCGCTGCACAACACGTTCGCCGCCGCGTTCAGCCTGATCGGCGACCTTCCCCGGGCCGCCGAGCACTTCCGGGCGGTGGGCAACCTGGCGTCCCGGTGGCCGTGGGCCTACTTCGGCGACCCGGCGGCCGCATTCGAACGGCATCGCGCGGCCGCACTGGCGAAGGGCTGAGGAACATGATCGAGCAGATCGAGATCGACGGGGTCCAGGCCGTCTTCGTCAAACGGTCCGGTCCCACCCGGGCCGGCCTGCAGTTCCGGGTCGGCCGCGCCGACGAGCGGCTGTCCACCAGCGGCATCACGCATATGGTCGAGCATCTGGCGCTGCACCGGTTCGGGCTCACCGAATACCACTCGAACGGACTGACCAGCGCCGTGGCCACGCAGTTCTTCGCGACGGGTTCGGACAGCGAGATCAGCACCTTCCTCCACGGCGTGTGCACCGGGCTGGCCGATCTCCCGCTGGACCGGTTGGAGACGGAACGGGCGATCCTGCGCACGGAAGGTGCCGCGCGGGCCTCCGGTGCGCTCGACAGGCTCGCCCGGATCCGTTACGGCGCGCAGGGATACGGCCTGACCGGGTACCCGGAGTACGGCGTGGGCCGCATCTCGGCCGAGGACGTCCGCTCCTGGGCGGAGTCGTGGTTCACCAGGCAGAACGCGGTTCTGTGGATCGCCGGCGAGCGGGTGCCGGCCGAGCTGGACCTGCCGCTGCCCGAGGGGGCGCGGCGCCCCGCGCCGGAACCGCGGCCGGTGGTGGCCTCCGCCGGGTACATCGAGTCCGGTACGGGCCGGGTGTTCGTCGAGTCGGTGATCCGGCGCGGCATGGCCGGCCGCCTGCTGGCCCTGCTGCTGGAGCGGGAACTGTTCCGCAGCCTGCGTCAAGAAGGCGGTTACTCCTACACGGCGACCGCCTCCTATTCGGTGTGGGGCCGGGATTCCGCGACGCTCACGGCTCTCGCCGACGCGCTGCCGGAGCAACAGGACGCCGTCCTTGCCCGCCCGGGCGCCCGAAGCCATTCCGCGGCGCCCCGTCGTGGCCGCGCCGGTGACGGTGAACACCGCGACCGCACCCGGCAAGGTCAAGCGGATGCTGTCCGGCACACTGGCCGTCGCGCTGGTCCTCCTCGCACTCCTGTCCACCATCGGCATGGTGCAGGATCCGAGTTTGGGCGAGGACGACGGCTGGCTCGGCACCGGCATCCTCTGGTGCCTCGCCCTGGTCGCCACGCTCGCCTTCGTGCGCGTACGCCTGCCCCGACGAAGGCCGTAAGGGGATCTCTCACGGCCCCTCACGACACTGCCTTCGGCTGACGGGCGGGGGAACGCCAGGTGTACTCGTGTTCGGGGCGGCCGGTGGCGCCGTAGCGCAGGCGCATCTCCACCGCGCCTGCCTCGGCGAGCGCGGTCAGGTAGCGCTGGGCGGTCGCGCGCGCGACGCCGAGTTCCCCCGCGATCTCGGCCGCCGACAACGGCCGCGCCGCCCGGCGCAGGTGTTCGGACACCAGCCGCGCGGTCGCACTCGACTGCCCCTTCGCGGCCACGGCCCGGTCCTGCTCGTGGAGGGTCCGAAAGAGACGGTCGACGTCGGACTGGGCGAGGTTGCGTTCCTCGGCCACCAGCCTGCGGTATCGCGCATACCCGTTCAGCCGTTCGGCGAACTGCCGGGTGGAAAACGGCTTGATCAGGTAGTTCAGTGCCCCGGCACGGAGCGCGGCCCGGATCGACCGGGTGTCCGCCGCCGCGGACAGGATGATCGTGTCCACCGGCAGTTCGGTGAGCAGGCTCAGCCCGGACTCGTCCGGCAGGTACACGTCCAGCAGGACCAGATCCGGTGCCAGCTCACGCACCCGCGCCCTGGCCTCGGCCGCGGTGTGCGCGATCCCCGCCACGGCGAATCCCGGCACCTCCTCGACGAAACCGGCGTGCACCCCGGCGACCCGGAAGTCGTCGTCCACGATGAGTGTGCGAATCACGAGTTTCCTCCCTGGTCCAACAGTCCCGGCAAGGCCGCGACGAACAGCGCGCCCCACTCCGCACCGCCGGGATCGGCGAGCCACACGTCACCGCCGCGGACGCGGGCCGCCTGCCTGGCCAGCGCCAGCCCGAGCCCGTGGCCCGGCGCGAGCTTGGTCGACACGCCCTCGTCGAACAGCGTCTCGCGCAGTTCCCCGCTCACCCCGGACCCGCTGTCCACAACGGACACATGCAGGCTGGTTCCCTCCTCCAGCAGGGCGATCTCGGCCGAGGCGGGCCGTCGAGGCCCCATCCTGGCCGCGTGCAGGGCGTTGTCCAGCAGGTTGCCGACGACGGTGCTCACCGTGATCGGGTCGCTCACCGGGCTGGCCACGTACGAATCGTCGGACAGACACAGGGTCACGCCCTTCTCCCCGGCCTGTTCGATCTTCGCCGCGAGCAGCGCCTGAAGGTAGGGGTCCGCCACCGATTCGCCGATCGTGGCGGGAAGCGCGATCGCGGTCTCCGTCAGCGTCTGCAGGTACTCGACCGCCTCGCCGTGGTGCCCCAGCTGCAACAACCCCGACAGCGTGTGGAGGCGGTTGCTGAACTCGTGCCGCTGGGCCCGCAGACCGTCCGAAAGGGACCGGACCGCGTCGAGCTCCCGGGTCAGTGCGTCGAGATCCGTGCGGTCCCGCAGGGTCAGCACGGTGCCGAGATCACGGTCGTCCCGGCGCACCGCTCGCGAGTTCACCACGAGCACCCGGTTCCCCGCCACGGCGAGGAGATTGTCCACGGGTTGCCGCTCCTCGACCGCCTTGCCGAGCCTGGGGGAAAGGTCCAATCCGGACACTGGCGCCCCCACCGGGAGCGGCTTTCCCAGCAGGCGCTCGGCTTCGTCGTTCCGCGCCGAAACCCGGCCCGCCGCGTCCACCGCGAGCATGCCCTCACCGATGCCGTGCAACACGGCCTCCCGCTCGTACAGCAGTTCGGTCAGCTCGTGCGGTTCGAGACCATGGGTGAGCCGGTTCAACCGGCGTGTCAGCAGGGCCGAGGCCCCCACGCCCAGTGCCAGCGCGCCCGCCGCGAACACCAGGCTGATCGTGATCAGCCGCACCAGTTCCCCGACCGGCGCACCGATCTCGTAGCCGACGCTCACCTCGCCAACGACCTGCCCGCCGACCGCACGGATGGGCGTCTTGCTGCGCACGGACAGGCCGAGGGTGCCCTTCTGCACCGAGCTGACCACCTCCCGGCCGCCCAGCGCCGCCGAGGCATCGGTGCTGACCCGTTTGCCGACGGCGGCGGGATCGGGGTGCGCGAGCCGGATGCCGTGGTCGTCGGTGATCACCACGAACAGCGCGCCGGTCTGGTCGGTGACGGCCCGGACCCGCTGCTCCAGATCATCGCCCGGGTGCCGGTCCGCCGCGTTCGCCACCACGACGGGATCGCTGGAAACGGCCCGGGCGATCGCGAGTGCCCGCTGCCCGTACTGGTCCCGCAGCGTCCCCCACAGCAGCCAGCTCACCAGCGCGAGCCCGATGACGAGCACCAGCACCACGACCCCGGTCTGCAGGATCAGGATCTGGCGCGAAAACCGCATGCGGCGGAAGACACCCGTGTCTGCCATGCGGGGAACGGTACCCCCCGGATCCCGGCCCGCAAGGACCCGAGCAAAACGAGCTAAACGTGAAGAACGAACAGCACCCAAGCAGAACGCGGACAAGCTTCCCGGCCGCCGGGGCGGCTCTTAATGTCCCTCGCACCCCCTGATCAGCGCACGAGTGACGAAGGAGTCACCCGATGTCCCCACCACTGATCGAACTGATCGGTGCCACCAAGAGGTTCCCGAGCGGAACCGGTTCGGTGCACACCGCGGTTTCCGACCTCACCCTGGCGGTGCGCCCGGGCGAGTTCGTCGCGGTCGTCGGTCCCACCGGCTGCGGCAAGTCGACCACCCTGTCCCTGGTCTCCGGACTGCAACCGCCTTCGGCGGGCCAGGTCCGCGTGCACGGCAGGCCCGTCGAGTCCATTCCGGACGGTGTGGGCTACATGTTCCAGACCGACGCCGTGATGCCGTGGCGCTCGGTGCTCGACAACGTCGCCTCCGGACCGAGGTTCCGTGGCGTGCCCAAGGCCGAGGCTCGGGAGCAGGCCGCCGACTGGATCTCCAGGGTCGGCCTCGCCGGGTTCGAAAAGTACTATCCGCACCAGCTTTCCGGAGGCATGCGCAAACGCGTCGCGCTCGCGCAGACCCTCGTCACCAGCCCGCGGATCCTGTTGATGGATGAACCGTTCTCCGCGCTCGACGTGCAGACCCGCGCCCTGATGCAGGACGAGCTGCTGCGGCTGTGGTCGGGGACCGGCGCCGCGGTGATCTTCGTGACCCACGACCTGGAGGAGGCCGTCGCGCTGGCCGACCGGGTCGTGGTGCTGACCGCGAGTCCCGCCACCGTCAAGGACGTCTTCGACGTCGGTCTGCCCCGGCCGCGAAGGGTCGAAGAACTCCGGCTCACCGAAGAGTTCCTCGCGATCTACCGCGAGGTGTGGGAATCATTGCGCACCGAGGTGGAGAAGTCCCGTGCGGGAGGTCGCACCGATGTCGCTTGACACCGAGGTTTCCCCTGCCGTCGGCACCGAGGAAACCGAACAGCGGATTCTCGACGCGCAGCGCGCCGCGCACCGGCGCCGCCGGATCAACACCTGGCTGCTGCGCCTGGCGATCGTGGTGGCCTGGCTCGGCAGCTGGGAACTCGCCGCGACCCTGTGGATCGACCCGTTCCTGTACTCCAAACCGTCGAACATCTGGCACCGGCTGGTCGGCTGGTTCACCACCGGCACCGACTTCGGCTCGATCTGGTACCAGATCTGGGTGACCGTCGAAGAGGCCGTGCTCGGCTTCGCGCTCGGCGCGGTGGCCGGGGTGGTGCTCGGCGTGATCCTCGGCCGCAGCCAGTACCTGGCCGACGTGCTCGCCCCGTTCATCAAGGCGGCCAACGCGGTGCCGCGCATCGTGCTCGCCGCGCTGTTCCTGCTCTGGTTCGGGCTCGGCCTGCCGTCCAAAGTGGCCACCGTGTTCGTGCTGGTGTTCTTCGCGGTGTTCTTCAACGCCTTCACCGGCGCCCGCGAGGTCGACCGCAACCTGATCGACAACGCGCGGATCCTCGGCGCGAGCAGGTTGCAGGTGCTCTGGTCCATCGTGCTGCCCAGCGCCACATCGTGGATCCTGTCCTCGCTGCACACCGCGTTCGGCTTCGCCCTCATCGGCGCGGTCGTCGGGGAGTACACCGGAGCCAAGGCAGGCATGGGTTTCCTCATCGCCAACGCGCAGGGCACCTTCGATTCGGCGGGCATCTACGCCGGGATGATCGTGATCACCGTCGTCGCCCTGCTCGCCGAATGGGGCATCGGGCATCTGGAAAACCGGCTCCTGCGCTGGCGTCCCTCCGTTTCCCGTCAGACCGCTTCCGGGCTGTGAAAGGATCGAAGAATCAATGAGGATTTCGAAGATCGCCACCGGCGTGCTCGCGCTCGCCATGGTCGTCACCGGGACGACCGCCTGCCAGAGTTCGCCCGGGGTCAGCCAGGGCGCCAACGGCAGGCCGCACGTCACGATCATGGTCGGGGGCCTGGAGAAGGTGATCTACCTTCCGGCGATGCTGACCCAGCAGCTCGGCGGTTTCGAAAAGGAAGGCCTCGACGTCGACCTGCAGAGCGAACAGTCGGGGGCGAACGCGGAAACCGCACTGGTGGCGGGCCAGGTGCAGGGCGTGGTCGGGTTCTACGACCACACGATCGACCTGCAGGCGAAGAACCAGTGCATCACCAGCGTGGTGCAGCTGGCCAACATCCCGGGTGAAGCGGTGGTGGTCGGCACCGCCAACGCCGACAAGATCCGCGGCGCGGCGGACTTCCGCGGCAGGAAGATGGGCATCACCTCGCTCGGTTCGTCCACCGACTTCCTCACCAAGGCACTGGCGGGCAAGGCCGGAGTCGGTGCCGAGGAGTTCACGCCGGTCAAGGTGGGCGCCGGGCAGACCTTCATCGCCGCCGTCGACAACGGCGGGATCGACGCGGGCATGACCACCGACCCGACCATCGCGACGCTGGTCAATTCGGGCAAGGCCAAGGTGCTCTACGACCTGCGCACCGCCGAGGGCACCCGGTCCGCCCTCGGCGGGCTGTACCCGGCGAGCTCCCTGTACCTCAACTGCGACTTCGTGCAGAAGAACCGCGACGTGGTGCAGAAGCTCGCCAACGCGTTCGTGGCCACGCTGCACTGGATCGCCACGCACTCTCCCGAGGAGATCGCGGCGAAGATGCCCGCCTCCTACAGCGGCGGGAACCAGGCGCTGTACGTCCAGTCCATAAAGGACAGTATCGGGATGTTCAACGCCGACGGCCGGATGGACGCCGACGGCGCCAAGAACGTGCTGAACGTGCTCGCCGGATTCTCGAAGAACGTGCAGCCGCGCAAGGACTCGATCGATCTGTCGAAGACCTACACCACCCAGTTCGTCGACGCGGTGCCGAAGCAGGGCTGACCCCGCCGCAGGGGACCGCGTATCGCCGTGAAGGGTCCCTTCACAGTCGATTCGACTGTGAAGGGACCCTTCACGGCTCACATCGAGGCGCACCGCTTTACCTGGACTTGACCTGGGGTTGGGGGTGTTTTTTGCGCCAAAAGTAGCTACTCGTGAGGAATTTTCATCTTGATACTTACCGGCGGTGCACTTCCGATCACGCACTGGTCCCCACCGTCGAACCGATTGGATCCGCCATGAAACGCCTCGCTCAGGGTGCGAGCCTGTTCTCCGTTCTCGCCGTCGCCTCCGCCGCCCTCACCGGAACCGCCACCGCCACCGGCCCCGTCTTCGGCGCCCACAACTTCTCGGGCGGGAACTGGGGCGGCTACGTGAGTTTCGGCAGCTTCACCACGGCCACGGCGAGCTGGGTCGAACCCTCGGTGACCTGCAACTCGACCAACGATCTCTTCGCCCCCTGGGTCGGCATCGACGGCGACGGGTCCTCGACGGTGGAGCAGACCGGCGTGGCCACCGACTGTTCGAGCGGCTCCCCGGTGTACCAGGCGTGGTACGAGATGTATCCGGCCGCCCCGGTGTACTACAGCAACGCGGTGAGCGCGGGCGACCACATCACCGCGACCGTCACCCGTACCGGCACCAACACCTACCAGCTGACCATCAGCGACACCACCAAGGGCTGGTCGAAGAGCGTCTCGAAGTCGCTGACCTCGCAGCACTCCTCGGCTGAGGCGATCATCGAATCGCCCACCGACTCCTACCCCGACATCAACGGCGGCATCCAGTTCACCGGGGTGAAGTTCAACGGCACCAACCTGGCCTCCACCAACCCGTCCGGCCTCGACGCGGACGACCAGGGCATCTACACCTGGAGCCCGAGTTCGATCGCCAGCGACGGCACCGACTTCACCATGAACCGCAACTGACCGCGGGCCTGCGGGATCCCCGTGTGGCCTCGGTGACTTCCCGGGGGTCCCGCAGCAGGCCCGGGCCACAATGAACCGTGCGGTTGGTGACGAGACGACTCAAGGGTGAGCGGGCGGCCGGCGAGGTGCTCGAACTGCTCGACGAACGCGCCCACGCACTGGGGGTGGGCACGGCCGCCGCGCTCTGCGGGGACTGGTTCGGTTCACGGGCCGTGCTGGCCCCCGCCGTCCGCGCGGTCCCCGCCGCGGACCCCTTCGCCCCACTGCGCCCCATGGGCGAGGTGCGCGGCGCGATGCCGGGGGCGGTCGGCGGCGGCTGGTTCGGCTGCCTTTCCTACGACCTGGCCGATCCGTCCGGGCGCTCCACCGGGATTCCACACGCGGTGTGGGGCTGGGCCGGTCACGTACTGCGCCAGGACCATGACGACCAGTGGTGGTTCGAAGCGCTGGTACCCGACGAGGAACCCGATCCCGACGCTCTGCGCGCGGAGTTCGAAGACCTGCTGACCCGCCCGGCGCCGACGTCCGGCTGGACGCCGGTCACGCTCGACAGGCCGTTGCCGCACCACGACGCGGTCAAGGCCTGCGTCCACGCGATCGAGGCCGGGGAACTGTTCCAGGCCAACATCTGCACCCGGTTCACCGGCGAGTTCCGCGGCTCTCCTGCCGCGCTGTTCGCCGAGGGTGTCCGGACGCTCGCTCCCAGCCGGGCCGCCTGCCTCTCCGGGGACTGGGGCGCGGTCGTCTCGTTTTCCCCGGAGCTTTTCCTGTCCCGCCACGGCAACCGGGTGCGGTCGGTCCCGATCAAGGGCACCCTGCCCCGGCGCGGCCCGGAAGACGACGAGCTGCGGCAGCGCCTTCGCAGGTCCGCGAAGGACGTCGCGGAGAACGTGATGATCACCGACCTGGTCCGCAACGACCTCGGCCGGGTCTGCACCGTGGGCAGCGTGCGGGTACCGGACCTGCTCACCGTCCGCCCCGCGCCCGGGGTCTGGCATCTGGAATCCACGGTGGAGGGTGAGCTGGCCGCGGGCCGGACCGACGAGGACCTGCTGCGGGCCGCCTTCCCGCCCGGCTCGGTCACCGGTGCGCCGAAGATCCGCGCGCTCGACCTCATCGCCGAACTCGAACCCGCCGCCCGCGGCGTGTACACCGGCGCCGTCGGCCTCGTCTCGCCCGTCGCGGGCCTGGAACTCAACGTCGCGATCCGCACCCTCGAGATCCGGGACGGCCGAGTCGCCCTCGGCGTCGGCGGCGGCATCACCGCCGACTCGGATCCGGAACGGGAATGGCAGGAGTGCCTGCACAAGGCCGCCCCGCTGGAGGCCCTGCTGGCCCGCGGACGATGATCAGCCCCGCCGCGCGGCGAGCACGGCGTCGTACAGCTCCTTCTTCGACACCCCGGCCTCTACCGCGACCTCGGCCGCGGCGGACTTGAGCCGCTCCCCGGCCTCGACCCGGGCGGCCACCTCGGCGACCAGGTCCCCGACGCTCACCTCGCGCCGCTGCGCGCCCTCGAGGACGACGGTGATTTCGCCGCGCACCCCGTCCCCGGCCCACGCGGCCAGTTCGCCCAGAGTGCCCCGCTTGACCTCCTCGTAGGTCTTGGTGAGTTCCCGGCACACCGCGGCACGACGCTCACCCAGCGCCTGTGCGGCCTCGCCGAGCGTGGCGGCCAAGCGGTGCGGGGATTCGAAGAAGACCACGGTCCGCGGCTCGGTGGCCAGTTGCGCGAACCACCTCGCCTTCTCCCCCGGTTTGCGGGGGGCGAAGCCCTCGAAGCAGAACCGGTCGCTGGGCAGGCCGGAAACGGCGAGCGCGGTGGTGACCGCGGACGGTCCCGGCAGACAGGTGACGGGCAGGTCCTCGGTCACGCAGGCCGCGACGAGGCGGTACCCCGGATCCGACACGCTCGGCATGCCCGCGTCGGTCACCAGCAGCACGGTTTCGCCCGCGTGCAGGGCTTCGAGCAGCTTCGGCAGCCGGGCCGTCTCGACGTCCTCGTAGAAACTGACCACGCGGCCACGCGGAGTGACGTCGAGGGCCGCGGCGAGCGCGCGCAGCCTCCTGGTGTCCTCGGCGGCGATGACATCGGCCTCGGCCAATGCGGTGACCAGGCGCGGTGAGGCGTCGCGCGAGTCCCCGAGCGGGGTCGCGGCGAGGACGAGCGGCATGCACTCACCCTAAAGTGCCCGCTTCGTCGTGACACGTTCGCGCCCACCCGTCCGGATCGCCCCAGGTTGGCGCGGAACTCACCGCCTCCCCCCTAGGATCAGTCAGCGTGACCGCCCTGCTGACCCGCCCACACGATCCGGTGAAGGCACCTCCTCCGCCGACGGACCGCGAGGCCACCCTGCTCGGCCGCCCGATGCCGACCGACCGGCTCCGCGGCTGGCTGGTCACGCTCGCACTCGGCCTGCTCGGGGCCATCACCCGGTTCCAGAACCTGGGGTTCCCCACCGACAAGGGAACCCCGGTCTTCGACGAGAAGCACTACGTGCCCCAGGCGTGGCAGATGCTGCGCAACGGCTGGTTCGAGGACAACGCCGGCTACGAACTGGTCGTCCACCCGCCGCTGGCCAAGCAGCTGATCGCGCTCGGCGAGTGGGCGTTCGGCTACAACGGCTGGGGCTGGCGGTTCAGCTCGGCGGTGGCGGGCACGATCATCGTGGTGCTGACCGTGCGGGCCGCCCGCAGGCTCACCCGCTCCACCCTGCTCGGCGGGATCGCGGGCATCCTGGTGGTCTGCGACGGGGTGCTGTTCATCCAGTCCCGCATGGGGATGCTGGACATCTTCATCGCGCTGTTCACCCTGGCCGCGTTCACCTGCCTGCTGAAGGACCGGGATCAGGTGCGGGAGCGGCTCGCGGTCGCGGTGCGCGAGGGCTGGGCCGACGAGTCGCCGTGGGGGCCGCGGCTGGGCTTCCGGTGGTGGCGGTTCGCGACCGGCGTGTTCGTGGGGCTCACCTTCGCGATCAAATGGTCCGGCCTGTACTACATGGCGTTCTTCGGGCTGCTGATCGTCTTCCTCGACGTGGCCGCCCGCCGGGCCGCCGGGGTTCCGCGCCCGTGGCTGGGCACACTCCGGCGTGACGTGGCCCCGGCGCTGTGGGCGCTGGTCGCCCTCCCGGCCCTGATGTACCTGGCCAGCTGGTGGGCCTGGTTCGCCAGCGAATCGGCGACCGACCGGCACTACACCGAGATCAAGGACATCTCACCCGGCTTCTGGGGCTGGGTGCCGCCGGCACTGCGTTCGCTCGGCGACTACTCGATGAACGTGCTGCACTTCCACGAAACCCTGGTCACGCCCAAGAACGACCCCCATCCCTGGGAGTCGAAGCCGTGGACCTGGCCGATGGGGCTGCGGCCGATGCTCTACTACTACGAGTCCGGCTCCAGCGCCTGCGGCACCAACGACTGCGTGCAGGCCACCATGCTGATCGGCACCCCGGCCACCTGGTGGCTGGCCTTCCCGATGCTCGGCTGGGGCCTGTGGCGCTGGCTGTTCCGCTTCGACTGGCGCTATGCGGTGGTGCTGGTCGGGTACTTCGCGGGTTACCTGCCCTGGTTCACCAATATCAACCGGCAGATGTACTACTTCTACGCGACCCCGCTGGCGCCCTTCCTGGCGCTCGGGCTGACGCTGGTGCTCGGCCAGATCCTCGGCAGTGCGCGGCGCGGGTTCGAACGGCGCGGAACCGGCCTGCTCGTGGTGTCGCTGTACGTGGGCCTGGTG
>NZ_VJWX01000799.1 GCF_007713715.1 Amycolatopsis rhizosphaerae | reverse complement strand
GTTCGTGTAGTGCAGCACGGTGCCGAGAAACGCCGGGGAGACCGCGGTGAACAACCCCAGCACCGCGAAACCGGCGAAACCCGCGATCACGGCGGGGACGAAGACGCCGCGGGCCTGGGGCGGCACGGTGATCTTCTGGGGTCGCAGCCGTGGCCGGGGCTGCCGCCGGACGGGTTCGGCGACCGCTTCGACGGCGACGGCGGCCAGCGCGACCAGCCCCAGGTAGACCGGATAGCACAGCCGCAGCGGGGCGGGGGCGTACTGGGCGAGGACACCGGCGAGCAGGGGGCCGAGGCCGAGGCCCGCCATGTTCGCCGCGGCGGCGACCAGGCTCGCCCGCCCACGGCTGCCGGGCGGGGCGACGTCGACGAGGGTCGCGGTGGCGGTGCCCGTGAAGATGCCTGCCGACAGCCCGGAGAGGACGCGCCCCACGGCCAGCCATGGCGTCGAGTCCGCCAGGACGAACACCACGGCGGCCAGCGCGGACAGGGCGAGGCCCGCCCGCAGCATCGGGCGGCGGCCGAGCCGGTCCGACCAGCCCCCGGCCAGCAGCAGGGCGGCCATGACGCCGAGGGCGTAGACGGCGAACACCACCGTGGTCGTCAGCTCCCCGAACCCGAACGCCCGCTGGTAGAGCGGATAGAGCGGAGTGGGCAGGGTGGTGCCGATCATCGCGGTGGTGAAGGCGAACGAGATCAGCGCGACCGCGGCCCGGCCGGGCACGGCCGTCCTGCGGGCGCGGGGAAGCACACGGGTCGCCATCACGCCGCGGGTTACCCGCCGCTCCCTCCGTTCACCCCTGGAGCCCGTTGTGGACCGGAAGACCGCAGGAGTGGCCATTGTGGACAGTGGCGTCCTCCGGTCAATAGATCACGATTGCGTGCCGGTATCCGGAGACCTTTTTTTGTTCGCGACGGCGGTTTTGCCATTTCAGGGGGCGGGTAGCTCGATCAGGTAGTGCCCTTGAGGGTGCCCGTCTCGAACTCACCGCCGTCGGACGGCGGGAAGGAGAAGATCATGAAGGTAGGCGGACTGGCACTGGGTGTGGGGGCGGGTTACCTGCTCGGGCGGACCCGGAAGATGCGGTTGGCATTGATGATCGCGACCGGCACGCTCGGCGGTTCGGCACGGCATCTGGTACGGCGCGGGCTGAGCGAACTCGGTGCCACGGAGGAACTGGGCAAGCTGACGGACCTGGCCCGCGACGAGCTGGTCAAGGCGATGAAGACCGCGGCCGTCACCGCGGCCAGTGGCCGGATCGACGCACTCAACGACCGGTTGCAGCAGCGGACGCTCGGTGACGGGCACACCAAGGGCAAGGGGCCCGAGGAAGGTGCCGAAGGCAAGGCCGCGACCGAGGAAGCGGAAGAGCGACCGGCCGAAGCCGCGAAGGAGAGCCGGGAAGCGCCGGCGCCCCGCGGCGAACGGACCGAAAAAGGCCCGGAAGAGGAAAGGGAACCGGCCCAGCGGCCCGCGGCACGGCGCCGCGACGAGTCCGGTGAGGACGAGGGCGTGCCCCGCCAGCGTGCGACACGGACCCGGACCGCCGCGCGGGCGACGGTTCGCCGCGTCAGGAGGTGAGCCGGATGGTCACCAACCAGCTCAAGAACGTCACCGGACAGGTCGCGGGCAAGGTCGAAGAGGTCGGGGGCAAGGTCGCGGAGAAGGCCACCGGCAAGGTGGGGGAAGTGGTGGGCAGCGTCGCGCCGTCCAACCCGCTC
>NZ_VJWX01000798.1 GCF_007713715.1 Amycolatopsis rhizosphaerae | reverse complement strand
GACCGAGGCGGACTTCCACGATCTGGCGCGGGCGTATCTGGTCCGGGCGGCCGCGGCGGGGGTCCGGCGCGCCGAGATCTTCTTCGATCCGCAGGCGCACCTGGCCAACGGGGTCCCGCTGGAGGCGGTGTTCGCGGGGCTGTCGGCGGCGGTGGAGGAGTCCGCGGAGGTGTCGGCGGAGCTGATCCTCTGCTTTCTGCGTGATCTCGGCGCCCAGGCGGCGGAGGAGATGCTGCGAGCGGCGATGCCGTTCCGGGAGCGGTTCACCGGGGTCGGGCTGGACTCGGCCGAGGCGGGGTTTCCCCCGTCGTTGTTCCGGGAGGTGTTCCGGAGGGCGGCGGCGGAGGGACTGCACCGGGTCGCGCATGCCGGTGAGGAGGGCGGCCCGGACTACGTGTGGGAGGCACTGGACGTGCTGGGTGCCGAGCGCATCGACCACGGCATCCGCGCGATGGAAGACCCGGTGCTGGTGGGAAGACTGCGCGACGAGCGCATCCCGCTCACCGTCTGCCCACTGTCCAATGTGGCCCTGAACGTGGTGCCCTCCCTCGCCGCGCACCCACTGCCCGCGATGCTCGAAGAGGGGCTGCTGGTGAGCGTCAACAGCGACGACCCGGCCTACTTCGGCGGCTACGCCGACGACAACTTCGCCGCCGTCGAGCGCGAGTTCGCACTGGACGAAGACGCACTGGCCCTGCTGGCCCGCAACTCCTTCGACTCCTCCTTCGCGTCCGAAACGGACCGTGAGCGCTGGAAGGCGGAGCTGCCCGGCGCCCGGTGAGCCCGGCCGGGCCGGTCCTCACCTCGCCGTGGCGTGCACGAACTGGCTGCGGGGATGCTGCTGTTCGCCGGTCGCCACCACCTGCCGCCGGAAGGGCAGTGACAGCAGCCAGTCCGCCGCGATACGGGCCTTGCGGTGCGCCGTGGGCATGGTGGCCAGGTGGTAGCCCCGGTGCAGCGCCCACGCCGGGAAGCCCCGCAGCTTCACGCCGTAGATCTGGGCGACCCCCTGGTAGAGGCCGAGGCTGGCGACCGAGCCCGCGTTCGCGTGCCGGTACCGCACCAGGGGCTCGCCGCGCAGCGACGCGAGCACGTTCTTCGCCAGCCGCGTCGCCTGCCGGGACGCGTGCTGGGCCGAAGGCGGGCACGTCGCATCCGGATCCTTTTTGGACAGATCGGGGACGGCGGCGGCGTCGCCCGCGGCGAACACCCAGGGGCTGTCCCTGACTTCCAGGGTGGCCGAGCAGATCACCCGGCCGCGGTTGTCCAGCGGCAGGTCGGTGCCGGCGAGCATCGGGTTCGGCCGCACCCCGGCCGTCCACACCAGGGTGTCCGCGTCGAACTCGGTGCCGTCGCCGAGCACGATGTGCCCGTGTTCGGCCGACTTCAGCGTCGTGTCGAGGTGGGGTTCGAACCCGCGGGACCGGAGCACGTCGAGGGTGTAGGCCGCCAGTTGGGGGCTGACCTCCGGCATGATCCGGTCCATCGCTTCGACCAGTACCCAGCGCAGTTCGTGCTTGCCGATCGAATACGACGGCAGGGCCTGCCGCGTCATGTCCTCCAGTTCGGCCATCGCCTCCACACCGGCGTAGCCGCCGCCGACGAAGACGAAGGTGAGCAGCCGCCGCCGCAGCTCGGGATCCATCGTGCTGTCGGCCTGGTCGAGCCGCGACAGCACGTGGTTGCGCAGGTAGATGGCCTCTTCGAGGGTTTTGAACCCGATGCCGTGC
>NZ_VJWX01000797.1 GCF_007713715.1 Amycolatopsis rhizosphaerae | reverse complement strand
GGCAGGGTAAGGGTTTCGTATTCGACCGTGAGTTCGCCGACCAGGGGGTGACACAGCCGTTTCGAACCGTGGGTGCGCTGGTGGACCCGGTGCTGCTCCCACCAGTGGTCGAACTCGCGGCTGTTGTGGCGCAGTTCGGTGACGAGGGCGGCGGTGGCCTGGTCGTCCGGGTCGCGGCCGACCTCGAACCGGAGGCTTTCGACCGCGGCGCGCGCCTGGTCGTGCCAGTCGGCGAACAGTGATCGGGCTTCTTCGCCGAGGAACATCCAGCGGGCGTAGTTGCGTTGCGCCGCCGGAAGCCGGTCGAAGTCGGTGAACAGTGCCTTGGCCATCCGGTTGGCGGCCAGCACGTCGGTGCGGCGCCCGAGAATGAGGGCGGGCTCGCCGTCAAGGGCGTCGAGGAACTGGTAGAGCCCGGGACGCACCCGCTGGACGTCGCGGGCCCGCCGGGGGGCAGGTGCCGAGGTCAGTCCGATGAGGTCTTCGAGATGGGCACGTCCCGCGGCGTCGAGTCCGAGCGCACGGCCGATCGCCTCGACCACGGCGGCGGAGGGGGTGATGCGACGGCCCTGTTCGAGCCGGGCGTAGTAGTCGGTGGACACTCCGGCCAGCCGTGCGACTTCCTCGCGGCGCAGGCCGGGCACGCGGCGCACCCGTCCATCGGGTGGCAGCCCCGCCCGTGCCGGGTCGAGCTGACTGCGCGCCCGGCGCAGGAAATCAGCGAGTTCACGATTGGCCTTGGTCACGGGATCGATTATCCCGAACCTTTTCCGCACCAGGGTGGACCTGTGCGTCCTAGGTTCCGGAGTCCGCGGTCGCACAGGGCGCGAGATACGCCCCCACGACGAGTTTCGGCCGGTCAAGCTGAAAGCACGCCACCACGGAAACGGCCCGGCGGCGCATCACTGGAATCGTGAGTAAAGGACCACCATGAATTTCCCCACGGATCGACCTGCGACCTGGTTCGTGACCGGTGCTTCCCGCGGCTTGGGGCTGGAACTGGTCACGCAGTTGCTCCGGCGCGGTGACCACGTCGCCGCGACGACACGCTCCACCGAGCGGCTGCTGGCGGCCCTCGGCGACCGCGTCGACACGTCCCGGCTGCTTCCGCTCGGGGTCGACCTGCGGGACGAGGAGGAGGTGCGGCAGGCCGTCCGGCGGACCACCGGGCGATTCGGCGCCCTCGACGTGGTCGTCAACAATGCCGGTTACGGCTTCCTGGCCGCCGTCGAGGAGACCGGCGTCCGCGAGATCCGCGACCTGCTCGACGTGCAGGTCATCGGCGTGTGGAACGTGTTGCGTGCCACGCTGCCGATCCTGCGTGAGCAGAAGAGCGGTCACGTCGTCAACGTGTCGTCGATCCTCGGGCTGACCGCCATGCCGGGCTGGGCGCTCTACTGTGCGGGCAAGTTCGCGCTGGAGGGCCTCAGCGAGGCGCTGGCCGCGGAGGTCGCCGACTTCGACGTCAAGGTCACCATCGTCGAGCCCGGTTACTTCCGCACCGACTTCCTCACCACCGACTCGCTCGCACTGCCCACGGCCACCACGGACGCCTACCCGGCTCTCCGGGAGATGACCGACAACCACCTGAAGCTGCAGGGCAGCCAGTTGGGCGACCCGGTCAAGGGCGCCGAGGCGATCATTCGCCGGGTCGTCAGCGGTGAGGGGCCGTTGCGCCAGTTGCTCGGTTCGGACGCACACGCCTTCGCCACTGCCAAGGTCGACGCCCTGCGTG
>NZ_VJWX01000796.1 GCF_007713715.1 Amycolatopsis rhizosphaerae | reverse complement strand
CATCCACACCACACTGCCCCCACACATGGCACCCGCCAGCTACATCATCCTCGACCGTTTTCCCTTGACCGCCAACGGAAAACTCGACACCACCGCACTCCCAGAACCCGGCGACGTGGATACCGAGAGCACGCCCACGTCCCCGCGAACGCCCACCGAGGAGGTCATCGCCGGGATCTGGCGGCAGGTCCTCGGCATCGACCGCGTCGGCGTCCACGACAACTTCTTCACCCTCGGCGGGCATTCGCTCCTCGCGGCCCAGATCTTCACCCGCCTGCGTGCCGTGTTCCGGGTCGAGGTGCCCCTGCGGGCACTGTTCGAAGAACCGACCATCGCCGCGCTCGCGGCACGAGTGGAACGGCTTCGGCAGGTTCCCGAGGAGGTGCCGCCGCCCTCCGCCGCCTCGCGGCCCGCGCGACTGCCGCTCTCGTCCACCCAGCAGCGGGCCTGGTTCTTCGAGCACTGGGAGCCGGACAGCCCGCTCCACAACATCATCGCCGGTTTCCGGATGTCGGGCAGGCTCGACGTGGGCAAGCTCGCCGACAGCTTCACCGCGGTCGTGGCCCGGCACGAGGCGTTGCGTACCACATTCACCGTCGAGGACGGGGAACCCTGGCAGGTGATCGGCACGGCCGGATCCGTCGACCTCCCGGTCGTCGACCTGTCGCGGGTGCCGGATCAGGACGACGTGGTCCGGCGGCTGGCCACGGCGGAGGCGGCACGGCGTTTCGACCTGCTGCGCGGCCCGCTCCTGCGGCCGACGCTGCTCCGGCTCGCACCGGAGGAACACGTCCTGCTCATCAGCCTGCACCACATCATCGCCGACGGCGTCTCGATGGCGGTGCTCCTGCGCGAGCTGGCCCACTTCTACCGCGGTGCGGCGGATCCCTTGCCGGAACTGCCCTTCCAGTACGCCGACTACGCGGTGTGGGAAGGCGCTCCCGAACGCCGCCCGGCCCTGGACCGGCAGCTGGAGTACTGGCGTGCCCAGCTGGACGGTGTGCCGGCCCTGCTCGAACTTCCGACCGACTTCCCGCGCCCGGCCACGCGGCAGTTCCGTGGTGCGAGCCATGCGTTCACGGTCCCGGACCGGCTCGTCGACGCGCTGCGGCACACCAGCAGCCGGGAAGGGGTCACGCTGTTCATGACGCTGCTCGCCGCGTACACGGTGCTCCTTTCCCGGCACAGCGGTCAGCACGACATCGTCGTCGGCACGCCGGTGGCCCACCGGCCGCGGCCGGAGCTGGAGAACCTCATCGGCTACTTCGCCACGACGCTCCCGCTGCGCACGGACCTCGGCGACGACCCGACGTTCCGCCGTCTGCTGCACCGCGTCCGGGACACCTGCCTGGACGCCTACGCTCATCAGGACATCCCATTCGAGCAGTTGGTGGAGCAGCTGACCCCGGTGCGCGACCCCGGGCACACCCCGCTGGCGCAGGTGGGCTGTGACTACCAGCGCGTGCCGGAGGCGGTAATCGAATGGCCGGGCGTTCGCCTGCGGCCCCTTGAGCCGGCACCGGGCAATGGAACGTCCAAAGTGGACCTCACGTTGTCGTTCACGGAGAGCCCGGCCGGGCTCACCGGAACGTTCGTCTACCTGACCGATCTCTTCACCGCCGACACCGTCGAACGGCTCACGGAGCGGTATCTGACCCTGTTGGAGGGGTTGGTGGGTGCTCCGTCCCGGCGGGTGGGCGACAACCCGCTGCTCACCGGCAGCGAACAAGCCCTGCTCCAAGCCTGGAACACCAC
>NZ_VJWX01000795.1 GCF_007713715.1 Amycolatopsis rhizosphaerae | reverse complement strand
AGAGACAGGTCACTTCACAGTCGATTTGACTGTGAAGGGACCCTTCACGGCTTCGTCCGGGCACCCCGGCCGAATCGGCCGCCGCCCCCCGGGGTGACCAGTCCGGTTTCGTAGGCCATCACGATGGCCTGGGCCCGGTCTCGCAGATCCAGCTTCAGCAGGATCCGGCTGACGTGCGTCTTCACCGTCGTCTCGCTCACGTGGAGTTGCCCGGCGAGCTCGGCGTTGCTGAACCCCTTGGCGAGCAGGCGCAGCACTTCGAGCTCGCGAGGACTGAGCACCGAGAGGTCGCGGTGCAGTGCCGGGCCCACCGCCTCTTCGCTCGGCGCGAAGCGCTCGATCAGGCGCCGGGTGATGCTCGGCGCGAGCAGTCCGTCGCCCGCCCGCACCGTCCTCACCCCGGCCACCAGTTGCTCGGGGGTGACGTCCTTGAGCAGGAAGCCGCTGGCGCCCGAGCTGAGGGCGGCGTACACGTACCGGTCGAGATCGAAGGTGGTGAGAATGATGATGCGCGGCGGATCCGCGATCCCGGTCAGGATCTGCCGGGTGGCCTCCAGGCCGTCGACCTCCGGCATCCTGATGTCCATCAGCACCACGTCGGGCTTGGTGTCGCGGACCAGTTCGACGGCCTCGGCCCCGTTGCCCGCCTCGCCGACGACCTCGATTCCGTCGGCGGTGAGAATCATGGTGAAGCCGGTCCGGAGCAGGGTCTGATCATCGGCGACCACCACGCGCAGCGACTCGTTCACGCACCCTCCACGGGGAAGACGACGGCCACCCGGTAGCCGCCGGTGGGGAGCTCGCCCGCCTCGAAAGTGCCGCCGTAGACGCCGGCCCGTTCCTGGATACCGATCAGCCCGCGCCCATTGCCCGCGTTGGCCGCCGGCGCGGTGGCGCCGCCGGTGTCGGTCACCGAAACCCGCAGCCGGCCGTCGCCGTACTGCAGTGCGACGGCCACCCGGGCGCCGGTCGCGTGCTTCATCGCATTGGTCAGCGCTTCCTGCACCGTCCGGTAGACGGCCAGTTGCAGTCCGGCGGAGAGCGGGCCCGCGGTGCCGGTCACGGTCAGCTCCACCGGCATGCCGGTTTGCCGAACCCGCGCCACGAGCGCGTCCAGCTGGTCCAGACCGGGCGCCGGGGCCTCCTCGGCCAGGAATTCCGGGTCCTCACTGCTCATCGTCAGCAGGTCCATGGTGTGGCGCAGTTCCGTCATCGCGGCCCGTCCGCCGGATTCGACGGCCAGCAAGGCGTCGTGGGCCATGTCGGGCGCGGTCTCCATCACCTTCCGGGCCGCACCGGCCTGCACCATCATCACGCTGATGCTGTGGGTGATCACATCGTGCAGTTCCTGCGCGATCCGGGACCGCTCCTGCTCCACCGCCAGTTTCGTCGCCACCGCCTTCTCCTCCTCGGCGGCCAGCATCCTGGCCTTCCAGATGGAAACGGTGTTGGCCGCCAAGCCCAGCGGGATCAGCACCAGGAAGATCAGCAGGCTCGGTTTGCGGTCGGGCACGCTCTCGGTGTGCGTGACCATCAGCCACACCGCTCCGGCCAGCGCGCTGATCGTCGCGACCGGCTGCCGCGGACTGTGCACCGCCGCGCTGTAGGCCCCGATCATGCAGGCGGCGAAGGTGAACGTGGGGTCGAACCCGGGGCTCAGGTGGTACAGCGCGCTGGCGAGAAGGACGACGCCGAACGCCGTGAGCGGGTACCGGCGGCGGGCGGCCAGTGGCAGGGTGGCCAGCAGGGCGAGGGCCCACTGCCAGGGC
>NZ_VJWX01000794.1 GCF_007713715.1 Amycolatopsis rhizosphaerae | reverse complement strand
GGGCGGGGCAGTGGGGCAGCGCGCTCGCCTTCGCCTGCGCCACCTTCGGGCTGGAGTGCGAGGTGTGGCAGGTGCGCGCCTCCTACGACCAGAAGCCCTACCGCAAGATCATGATGGAGACCTTCGGGGCCACCGTGCACCCGAGCCCGTCGGAGGAGACCGCGGCGGGCCGGGCCGTGCTCGCGGCGGACCCCGCCTCGCCGGGCAGCCTCGGCATCGCGATCAGCGAGGCGGTGGAGAAGGCGGCCGCCGATCCGGACACCCGGTACGCGCTCGGCAGCGTGCTCAACCATGTGCTGCTGCACCAGACCGTGATCGGCGAGGAGGCGCTCAAGCAGTGCGCGCTCGCCGGTGAAACGCCCGACGTGCTGATCGGCTGCACCGGGGGCGGCTCCAATTTCGGCGGACTCGCCTTCCCGTTCCTGCGGGAAAAACTCGCCGGGCGGATGTCTCCGGAAATCCGGGCCGTGGAACCGGCGGCGTGCCCGACGCTGACCCGCGGCCGTTACGCCTACGATTTCGGCGACACCGCCGGGCTGACCCCGCTGCTGAAAATGCACACCCTCGGCCACGATTTCGTGCCCGACCCGATCCACGCGGGCGGTCTTCGTTATCACGGAATGGCGCCGTTGATTTCCCATATCCATGAACTCGGGCTGATGGACGCGGTGGCCGTCGGGCAGCGGGAGTGTTTCGCCGCCGGAGTGGCCTTCGCCCGGTCCGAAGGCATCATCCCCGCCCCCGAGCCGACGCACGCGGTCGCCGAATGCATCCGGGAAGCGTTGCGCTGCAAGGAAACCGGGGAGGAGAAGGTGATACTCACCGCGCTCTGCGGGCACGCGCACCTCGACCTGCCCGCCTATGCGGCGTACCTTTCCGGCGCGATGGAAGACCACGAGCTCCCCGAGGCCGCGCTGACCGAGGCACTGGCCGGGGTGCCGCGACCGTGATGGGATGCCGATGCCGGAGCAGGACGCCGCCCTGACCTACACCTCCTACCTCGCGCTGGACGAGGTGCTCGCCGCGCAGCGGCCCCGATCGGCCGAGCACGACGAGATGCTGTTCATCGTCATCCACCAGGTGTACGAGCTGTGGTTCAAACAGCTGCTGCACGAACTGCGCTACCTGCAGCAACGCCTCGCCGACGGCGACACCGCGCGCGCGATCCGGACGCTGCGGCGCGTGCTCAGCATCCTCAAGGTGGCGGTGGCGCAGATCGACGTGCTGGAGACCATGACGCCGAGCCAGTTCGCCGGGTTCCGTGCCCGGCTGGAGGCGGCGAGCGGCTTCCAGTCGGCGCAGTTCCGGGAGCTGGAGGCGGTGCTGGGGCGGCGGGACGACGGCGCCGTCGAGCACTACCCGGCGGGCAGCGAGGCGCGGGAGCGGATCGCCGCGGCCATGGCGGGCCCGTCGCTGTTCGAGTCGTTCGTGGCGTACCTGGACGGTCAGGGCTACGACGCGGCGGGCGGGATCCGGGAGGCACTGCTGCGCGTGTACCGCGACGACGCCGGCCCCGCGCTGGTCTCCGAGCACCTGGTGGATCTGGACGAGGGCCTGCAGGAATGGCGGTACCGGCACGTCAAGATGGTCGAGCGGACCATCGGCGACAAGGCGGGCACCGGCGGCTCGTCCGGCGCGGGCTACCTGCGCTCCACCCTCTTCCAGCCGCTGTTCCCCGACCTCTGGTCCCTCCGCCGCACCCTTTAGCCCGGCTGCGGTTTCCGATGGTGAGTGTTGGCCGTGAAGGGTCCCTTCACGGCAAATACGACCTGTCTCTTATAC
>NZ_VJWX01000793.1 GCF_007713715.1 Amycolatopsis rhizosphaerae | reverse complement strand
GGCCACACTCATCACGCAATGGCAATGCAACCAAGAAAACGCGAACAAGTCACACGAAGAAGCCGCGTAAACGGGGTATTTCGCTTCCCATTCCGCCGCCGACGAGGGATAATGGGAGCCGAACACCTACCGCCCGTGAGCTGCATTTTCATATCAAATAACCGGTGATCTGGCGACCCGGTGGTAGCCCAGAAACGGGCTACCACCGGGTCGCCAGGAAGGCGATATAAGGGAGCCGCACAATGGCGCGATCCGCGACCGCGCAGCGCACCAAGAAAGCTGCCATGACCACACTCGGCGACGACGTCCGAGTGGGGATCTACGTACGGCGCTCCACCGACGACGAGCACCAGCCCTACTCGATCGAAGCCCAGGACACCCGACTCGACGCCTACATAGGCTCCCAGCCCGGCTGGCGGCTCGTCGCGCGGTTCCCCGACGACGCCTCCGGCGCCAGCACGAAACGCGACGGCCTGGGCAAGGCGATGGCCGCCGCGCGAGCCGGGTTGATCGACGTGCTGCTGGTGTACCGGGTGGACCGGTTCTCCCGGAACCTGCGCGACATGGTGATGCTGCTCGACGAACTCGACTCCGCCGGGGTCGTGTTCCGGTCCGCGACCGAGCCGTTCGACACCTCCACCCCGATGGGCCGGATGCTGGTACAGATGCTGGGCATGTTCGCCCAGTTCGAACGCGACACCATCATCGACCGCGTCATCGCCGGAATGGAACGCAAGGCCGCCAAGGGAAAGTGGAAGGGCGGCAAACGTCCCTTCGGCTACCAAGTCGACAAGACCACCCACACGCTGATCGTCGACGAGCACGAGGCAGCCATCGTGCGGCTGATCTTCGACCTCTACACCCGTAACCGGCTCGGCTCCCGCGCCATCGCCAAAGTCCTCAACAACCGAGGACACCGCACCAGCTCCGGCGGCACGTGGTCCGGCTACCAAGTCATCCGCGCACTGAACAACCGCGTCTACCTCGGCGAGTTGACCTTCCGGGAGAACACCGTCACCGACACCCACGACGCGATCATCGACCCGAAACTATGGGAGCAGGCGCAAGACATCCTGGACGCGCGGGGCGAGTCCCACGCCCACCGCGCCGCATCCAGCTCCGACTACGTACTCACCGGGCGGCTTCGCTGCCCGAAATGCGGCAAGGCCATGATCGGCACACGGGCGACCGGGCGGAACAAGACCTACCGCTACTACACCTGCTGGAACCTCGCCCGCTACGACGCCAGCAAATGCGACTTCAAACGCCTCAACGCCGATGAAGTCGACGTCGCAATCCTCGACGCGCTCGCCACCTTCTACCGCACCCGCCACGACCTGATCCACGACGCCATCACCGCAGGACAAGCCCAGCACCGCGCCGCACACGCCGACCGGCACGCCGAACTCGCCACCGTCGACAACGAGATCACCAAGACCAGCCAGGCCATCGACCGCTACCTGGCCGCGTTCGAGCGCGGCACGATGGACGAAGACCTCGTCGCCAACCGGCTCGCCGAACTACGCACCAAAACCAAACAACTACACATCCGCCACGACGAACTCACCCTCGCCCTCGACGACGAGCCCACAGCCCCCGAGCCCGCTACCCTGACGGCGGTGGCCGACCGCATCACGGAGATCATCACCAGCGGCAGCCACAACCAGATCAAGGCACTTCTAGTACTGCAACGGCACTTGCTTGATCTGTAGTGGATCATGGTGTGTGTGGTGTTGGATCTTGTCGTGGGCCAGTTGGATGAGTTGCATGCGCGGATCGCGGGCCGGTTTGGGCGGTCGGAGCCGC
>NZ_VJWX01000792.1 GCF_007713715.1 Amycolatopsis rhizosphaerae | reverse complement strand
GTTCACCATGGCCTCACGGGCGGCCTGGACGAGCGCCGTGAGCGGTTCGTCGAGGTCGATGTCCCCCACCACGACCTGGGACACCGAAATGGCGAAGGCGTCCTCCACCTCGCCGCATGCGGTGGCGACGGCGGTGGACAGGCGCCCACCCGCGCCGTTGTCCGGCGCGGCCGTCTCCTTCCCCGCCCCGTAGCCCGACGGCCCGTACAGCCAGCCCCGCAACTCCCGCTCCTGGCCCCGCGCCAGGCGAGCGACCTCCTTCGGGGAGTCGGCCTGCTTCTGGATCAGCGCGAGCGTCTGCAGCACCGAGTCGTGCAGGTGCGCCGCGATCTCGGCACGCTCCTCGGTACGGATACGGGCACGGCGCTCCTCGCCGAGGTCCTGCACCATGCGCAGCCAGAACGGGACCGTCAGCACCGCCACCCCGATCAGCGTGGCGAACACCGCGATCAGCGCGAGCCGCATCTGGGTGAAGTTGCTGTCGCGGAACAACACCACGCCGATGCCCGTGATCACCAGCGCCACCCCGCAGACGATCCGCACCGCGGCCTGCCAACCGCCGCCGCCGACGATCCGGGCCACGCCGGAACGCGCGCCACTGCGCCAGCGGCCGCGCTGGGATTCGTCGGCCTCCCGCCACACCACCGCGGCACCGACCAGCGCCAGGGCAAGCGGTACGGCCAACCAGCCCGAGATGGCCCCGCTGAGGGTGCTGCCGCCGACCGCGAGGCCGATCCCCAGCACGAGCAGGGCGATCGCCTGCTGGCGCTCCTTCGGCGAAGGCGGCTTTGTCGTGTCCTCCCCCGGCCGCTGCGGCACGAACACCCACAGCATCCCGTACGCGAACAGCCCCAGACCGCCGAGAGCGGCGAGGAACGCGAAGGCCGCCCGCACCCACAGCACGCGGACCCCGAGATGTTCGGCGAGACCGACCGCCACGCCCGCGACGGCCCGGCCGGACCGGCGCCGGTACAGCTTCGGCGGCTCTTCCGGCTCGGCGAGCGCCCGGGAGGCCTGCCCGGTGACGGGGACTCCCCGCGTTAGGTGTGTCACGGCCTCTTCGCGGGCCCTCTCCTGCACGTCCTCCATGGTTCTTCCATGGTCACACGCCCGCAAGGCGGATCCATCGGGGAATGTCCCTGATCGTGAATCTCAGGGTCGTTCCCCGATGTGCCGCGGGAGCCCGCGGCGCATGATCGTGGGCATGAGTGGCGCAGCAGACGCATCCAAACCGACCGGCTTGGGCGGGTTCGAGGAAACTCTCAAGGACTTCTGGGTCAGCAGGCCACGACGACCGGAACACGGTCGGAAGATCGCCGGGGTCGCGGCCGCCATCGGCAACCGGTACGGCATCGACCCGGTGATCGTCCGGGTGGCCCTCGCGTCCGCGACCCTGTTCGGGGGCATCGGCCTGTCGGTGTACCTGCTGGGCTGGCTGTTCTTCCCTGGTGAGCACGACGAGGTTTCGCCGATCGAAGCCCTGGTGGGGCGGGGCAGCAGTTCGATGCCGAAGGGCCTCACGATCGCGCTCGGCCTGGCCTTCTTCCCGATCTCCACCTGGGCCTTCTCGCAGGAGTGGTTCCGCGGGGGTGGGATGATCGGGTTCGCACTGCTGCTCACCGCGCTGTACCTGCTGCACCGGTCGCGGGGGCACGAGCGCCGTCCCGTGGCGCCGGTGAAGACCACCGCGTCCCCGGAGTTTTCCGCGTCCTTCTCCATGGCGACCGGCGACACCGCGACGGAGACCACCGCCGGCACTCCGTCCGGCCACGCCACGGGTTGGGACCCGCTCGGCGCCCCACCACTGGCCTGGGATCTGCCC
>NZ_VJWX01000791.1 GCF_007713715.1 Amycolatopsis rhizosphaerae | reverse complement strand
TGTGGTCCAGTCCCAATCAGTGATCATGGTGCGCATCAGGCGGGCCGCGGTCGACAAATGGCTGTCGGCGCCCCAGAACAGGGTGAGCCTGCGACGGCAGTCGGGGCTGGCCACGGCGGTCCAGACGAGCGGGGCCCGGGTGGCCGTCTGCCGGGCGAAGGCGGGGACGAGACCGATGCCGAGTCCAGCGCCGATCAGGTCGGCGATGGCGCTGAGCTCGTCGACTTCGCAGACGATCTTCGGTGTCAGGTCTCGCGCGGCGAAGAGCCGGTCGAGCAGGCGCCTTTGCCAGTGCCCCTTGCGCGCGGTGACGAACGCCTGGCCGGCGAGCTCCTCGACGCTCACCGACGTACGGGCCGCCAGTGGGTGGTCAGGGGGCGTGGCCACCCCCACCGCCTCGTCGAGCAGTTGCATCCGCTCCAGGCCCTCGGCTTCGATCGGCTGGGAGGCGACGCACAGATCGACGTCGTGGGCTCGCAGGCGGCGGGCCATGTCCTCGGCAGGCGACCAGTGGAGTTCGACCTCGACGGAGGGATGCGCGCGCTTGTACGCCGCCAGCGGTCCGGTGAGGGTGAGGAAGGTCTCCGATGCCAGCCGCACGGTGCGCACGCCCTCGCTGGTGGCCTCGGCGACGGCACGCCTGCCCGCTTCGAGCTCGCCCAGGGAACGTTCGACGTAACCGCGGAAGAGCTTCCCGGCCTCGTTCAGCCGGAGACGGCCGCCCCGGTCGAACAGCGGCGTGCCGAGTTCGCTCTCCAGACGGGCGATGGTGCGGCTCAAGGATGGCTGGGCGACGCGGAGCTCGTCGGCGGCGCGGCTGAGGTGCTCCAGTCGCGCCACCACCAGGAACTGGTTGAGCGAGTTCAGATCCATCGTCCCTCATATCCGCCAGAACATAACGAGATAGCAATATTGATCTTAGACAGGATAACTCTGCGGTCATAGCTTCGGGAGGTGGATCAAGAACGGAGTGAGGAGGAGGCCTCATGATCACCGGAGGGGTGATGCGGGCCCTGGTCACCGCGCACCTGGTCGCGATCTTCGGCCAGCCCGTGTTCGCCGGCCTGTACCTTGGCGGTGACTTCGACGGCCTGCGCTGGCATGCGGCCGGCGCGAACGTCGTCACCTCCCTCGGCTACCTGCAGCTGATCGCGGCGATCGTGGTCTGGGTCCGGTCGCGTCAGGCCTGGCCGTTGCTCGCCACGCTGGCCGTCGTGGCGGCCGAGACGGTGCAGTACTTCGCCGGGTTGGACGGGACGCTGTGGCTGCACCTTCCGCTGGGCGTGTCGACCATCGCCGGGCTCGTCGTGCTGTTCATCGCCGTCTGGCGGCGGCCGGCCCACCGTCAGGAGGCCGGCCGTGCGTGAGCCGAACCTGACCAGGCGCCAGGCGCTGGGCATCGGCGGGGCGCTCGGGCTGATGGCAGTCACCGGACTGTCGGCCGCGGCCGCGCTGTCGCGCCGAGTACCGTTCACCGGTGCCGAGTTGGCCAGTGCACTGCCGCTGCCACCCGCGTTCGGAGTGCCGTTGCCGCTTCCGTCCGTGCTGAAACCGGTCACCACCTCGGGCGGTGTCGACCGGTACGAGATCAGCCAGCGTGAGGTGTCCCTGGAGATCCTGCCCGGCGTCAGGACTCCGATGTGGACCTACCACGGCACCTTCCCTGGCCCGACGATCGAGGCGCGCCGCGGCAGGCCGGTCACCGTGACGCACCGCAACGAACTGCCCGTGCCGACCGTCGTGCACCTGCACGGTGGACGGAACACGCCGGACTCCGACGGATACCCGACGGACCTCGTCCTGCCCGACGGCTGGCCAGCCC
>NZ_VJWX01000790.1 GCF_007713715.1 Amycolatopsis rhizosphaerae | reverse complement strand
CGACAATTCCGGCGTCCCCGCCGCCCGTCCCGCGCCGTGGCAGGATCGCGGTATGAGATTCCGGCCGATCTCGTGGGAGCGGCTCGCCGGGGAACTGGCCGAACGCGTGCTGTCCCGGCCCGGCACCGGCTGGGTCCGGATCGCCGTCGACGGCGCACTCGGCACCGCGGCACTGGCGGACACGATGGTGGACCCGTTGCGGGTCAACGGCCGACGACCACTCCGAGTATCCACAAAGGACTTTTTGCGCCCGGCTTCACTCCGCTTCGAACGGGGCAGGCGGGACCCGGACGCGCGCTACCGGGACTGGCTGGACGAGGGAGCGTTGCGGCGCGAGGTGCTCGAACCCCTCGCCCCCGGCGGCAGCGGCGAGGTCCTGCCCGCGCTGTGGGACGCCGAACGGGACCGCGCGACCCGCCTCGACCGCGTCGCACTTCCGCCCGGCGCCGTGCTGATCGCCGACGGCGAACTGCTCCTCGGGCGCGGCCTGCCCTTCGACCTCACGGTGCACCTGGCGATCTCGCCCGCGGCGCTGCGCCGCAGGCTGCCCGAAGACCAGCACTGGGCCTTGCCCGCGTTCGAACGCTACGAGCGGGAAGTGCGGCCAGGCGAGATCGCGGACCTGCTGGTCCGGGCCGACGATCCGCGCCACCCGGCGGTCGCGGCCGTGCCCGGCGGACGAGCCGCCGACCGGGTCACGGGGTGAGCAGCCGGGAAAGCCGCGCGGCCAGCACGTCCCAGCGCCAGTGCTCGCGCACCCAGGACCGTCCCGCCTCGCCCATCTTCCGCGCCCTCACCGGGTTCTGAAGCAGCGGCACCAGGGTTTCCGCCAGCCGCGTCACGTCCCGGCCGTCGACCACGTGCCCGGTCACGTCCTCGAGCACGGTTTCGGGAGCGCCGCCCGAGTTTCCCGCGATCACCGGCAGCCCGCTCGCCGAAGCCTCCAGGTAGACCAGCCCGAGCCCTTCCACGTCGAGCCCCCCTCCCCGGGTCCTCGAGGGCATCGCGAACACGTCGCCCGCCACGTAGTGCGCGGGAAGCTCCTGCCAGGGCACCGAACCGGTCAGCACCACGTCGCGGGTGAGCCCCAGTTCACTGGCAAGGCGGGACAGCGTTTCCCGGTAAGGACCGCCGCCGACCAGCAGCAACGCCGCGTCCGGCACCGTGCGCCGCACCTGGGTCAGCGCCCGGATCAGCATGTCCTGCCCCTTGCGCGGCATCAGCCGCGAAACGCACACCACGGTGGGACGGTCGCCGAGCCCGTGCCGGGCCCTGATCTCCGCGCGGGCCGCCTCGTCCGGCCGGAAGAAGTCCGTGTCGACCCCCGATGGCAGGTACTCCAGGCCGGCCATCGGGCCGAAGGCCGAGGCGAACCGGCCGCGCGTGTACTTGCTGACGAAGGTCAGCACATCGGTGGTGTCGCCGATCCGCCGCAGTGCCTGCCGCGCGCCCGGCAGCATCGACCAGCCCACCTCGTGCCCGTGGGTGGAGGCGACGACCCGCTCCGCCCCCGCCGCGCGCAACGGCCGCGCGAGCAACGCCAGCGGAGCGGCGGCGCCGAACCACACGGATTCGCAGTCCCGTGACCGCAGCAGTTCCCTGGCCCTCCGCAGCACGTCCGGGGTGGGCAGCATCAGTGAAGTGGGATGGCGGACGACCTCGAACGGCGCGGCGGCGTCGAATTCGGGGTGCGAACCGGAAGAACCGTGCCAGGACGGGGCGTACACGACGAGATCGTCCGGCGGCAGCCGCCGCGCCAGTGCGTCGAGGTAGTTCTGGATACCTCCGGGGCGGGGCGGGAAGTCGTTCGTCACCAGCAGGGTCCGAGGCACGGTGGGAG
>NZ_VJWX01000078.1 GCF_007713715.1 Amycolatopsis rhizosphaerae | reverse complement strand
CGTCAGTGCCCCCCCTCACGGCCCTTTCCCGTCTGCCGTCCCGACCTGGGTGACCCCCGTCTCCAGTGAGTTGTGAAATCCAACTTAGCTGTTTAACGTTACCGACGAGTAGATCATCTCTGCAAGGAGGTCGAGCCCCATGAGGGACGCGGTCATCGTCGACGCGGTGCGGACACCGATCGGCAAGGGCAAACCCGGCGGCGCACTGTCCGGTATCCACCCGGTCGATCTGCACGCGCACGCCCTTCGCGCGCTCGTCGAACGGACCGGGATCGACCCGGCGTCCGTGGACGACGTGATCAGCGGGGCGGTCGGGCAGATCGGCGAGCAGAGCGCCAACACGGCACGGTGGGCAGCACTGGCGGCGGGCCTGCCGGAATCGGTTCCCGCGGTCACCGTGGACCGGCAGTGCGGCAGCAGCCAGCAGGCGATCTCCTTCGCCGCACAGGGCGTGATCAGCGGGGCATACGACGTCGTGATCGCCTCCGGGGTGGAGTCGATGAGCCGCGTGCCGATCGGCAGCCAGACCGCGGGCAGGGACTTCATCGGCAGCGAGGCGGCCGCCCGATACCCGGAGGGCCTGGTGCCCCAGGGCGTGAGCGCGGAACTGATCGCGGACCGGTGGCACCTCTCGCGCACGCAGCTGGACGAGTTCGCCGCGGAAAGCCACCGCCGTGCGGCCACCGCGTGGACCGAAGGCCGCTTCGCGGGCGAGGTCTCGTTCCCGAAGGCCCCGGGCGCGGACGGCACCCTGGTACGACTGGAACGCGACGAGACCATCCGCCCCGGCACCTCGGTGGAGATCCTGGCCGGTCTGAAACCCTCGTTCCGGGCCGACCTGTGGGAGCAGCGCTTCCCCCACCTCGACTGGAAGGTCACCGCGGGCAACTCCTCCCCCGTCAACGACGGGGCCGCGGCCGTGCTGATCACCAGCAGCGAGACCGCCGCCCGCCTCGGCCTGCGCCCGAAGGCCCGGCTGCACACCATGACCGTGGTCGGGGACGACCCGCTGTTCATGCTCACCGGCATCATCCCGGCCACGCGCAAGGTGCTCGACCGCGCCGGACTGTCCCTGGCCGACGTCGACGCGTTCGAGGTCAACGAGGCCTTCACCAGCGTCGTGCTGGCCTGGCTCGCCGAAACGGGCGCGGACCCTGCGAAGGTCAACGTCCACGGCGGCGCCACCGCCATCGGCCACCCGCTCGGCGCCAGTGGAGCCCGCCTGATGACGACCCTGCTGTCCGTACTCGAACAGACCGGCGGCCGCTACGGCCTGCAGACCATGTGCGAGGCCGGCGGCCTGGCCAACGCCACCATCGTCGAACGTCTCTGACATCCGGCCCGCTCAGGGGAGTCCCGGTCCGCCGGGGCTCCCCTCGTGTCGTCGGTTGCTCGCCAAAGTCCCCATGGCACTACCCACCCACCTACGCACAGCGACCAGGTCCCGACCCAGCCCACCTCGCACCGGTCACAGTCAGTGGCAAACAGGTACTTATATCGCAACCCCATCGACGGACTGTTATGACCCCCCTGTGTCGGGGCTCCAGAACGTCGGCTAATCTATTCCACATCAAGTCCGAGTGGCGGAATGGCAGACGCGCTAGCTTGAGGTGCTAGTGCCCTTAACGGGCGTGGGGGTTCAAGTCCCCCCTCGGACACAGACCATAACCCCAACTGTGCGGGTCGAGATTCGTCTCGACCCGCACAGTTCGTTTTCCGGGATGGTACGTCGCCCGCAGGTTGAGCCTGCGGTAGACCTCGGCCTTGTCGTCGGGATCCGCCGCGGCCAGGACCTGCCGAATGCTGACCAGCCCATCGACCAGGGCCTGGATCTCCTCCTGGGACATCTTCCGCCGGGCAGTGCCTGGTGCGGAGCGTGACAGGGCTTCGGCTCGGCGTGCCTGGGTCTCGGCCATCCAGCTCGCGACCAGTTGTGGATCCGCCCCGGCTTCCAGCGCGGCGCGGTGACGCGCCAGGGTGCGGTCACACTCCTCAACGGTGCGGGTGGCGGCCAGCACTGCGGGGTCGGCCTCGACGTCGGCCTGGGCTTGGTGCAGTGCGTCGATGGTGTCGCGCAGCCGGTGGGGTGCGAAGCAGGTGCTGAGCCAGTCATCCAACGGGCCAACGAGGTCTCGTTCGGCCAGATACACGTTGCGAGGGTGCCGCACCTTGTTCGCCAGGCCGTACTCATTCGGGAAGCGGCAGCGGTAGAACAACTGCTCACGGCTTTGCTGCCCCTGCATCCGCCGCCCGCACAACCCACAGTGCACCAGCCCGCGCAACACATACCGGTTGCGGGTGCGGTGACGCTCCCTCATGTTACGCCCCGCACCCTTCGCCGCCATCACCTCTTGGGCGCGTTCGAACGTGTCGGTGCCGATCAGCGGGTCGTGCACGATCGCCTCGGAGAAGACCCACTTGTCGCACGGGTTCCACCGCATCTTCGCCTCATGCCCCAGCGCGACATCCTCGACGTCGATGAGCACCTCGTCCTTGCGTTGCTTGTTCCACACCTGGCTGACCCCGGACGGCGGGCACGTCGACCAGATTAGCGAGGTGCTGCGCACGTTGCGCAAGAATCCCAACTCCCGGCGGATCATCGTGTGCGCGTGGAACGTCGCCGAATCCCACGGATAGCGCTGCCACCGTGCCACGCGTTCTCCCAGTTCTACGTCGCCGACGGCAAACTCTCTTGCCAGCTGTACCAGCGCAGCGCGGACCTGTTCCTCGGTGTGCCGTTCAACATCGCCAGCTACGCACTACTGACACACATGATCGCCGAGCAGGTAGGCCTCGGCGTCGGTGACTTCGTCTGGATCGGCGGCGACTGCCACATCTAAAACAATCACGAGGACCAGTTCCGCACGCAACTCGCACGCCAAGCACGGCCGTTCCTCACGCTGCGACTGAAGCCGGCGGACAGCCTGTTCGACTACACCTACGAACACATCGCCCGCGGTGTCCGGGGACCTGTGGGTGATCGGCGGCGCCGCGCTGTATCGGGCGGCGCTGCCGTTCGCGGAGCGGATCGTGGTCACCGAGATCAAGAAGTTCTTCGAAGGTGACACGCACGCGCCGGACGCGGGGCGCTCGCCGGACTCCGTGGGAGCGTGGCAGGAGTCGTCGACCGGGCTGCACTACCGACTCTTGACCCGGGACTGACCCCCTCCAGAGCCGTGCGGAAATCCGGGTACTGGTGGGCCCGCCTATTCAACGGTCGATCGTTGGCCCGTCCGGCTCTGGAACTGCTGCTGGCCATGGCGTCTGGCAGAGGCCGGGGCTGAAGTCAGAGGGATCCAGGTGGATGACCCCTTGACTGTCTATGGCGTAGCCCGCCAGCTTGGGCTGACCCGCCGAAGAACGAAGCCGAGGTCAGTTAGGGTGAAGCCGGTGTGACCACCTTTGAGATCGGCGATAGCGTGACAAACTTGATCGAGGAAATCCTCCCGTTGAACCGGTCCTACCGCGAGTTGTCGTGCCCCCGGTGAACAATGGTCCACCTGGCGTGGTTCGGCCTGCCGTGGGCGGGACGCCCGCACCGCTGGCCAAGATCATCCGTGATCTCGGCCCGACATTGCTCCGAGTGGTCGCGGGCCGGTCCGATCGACCAGTCGAAAGCGTGATCATCCATGACCCGAGGGAGCCGCGGGCGATCTCGCCGAACGGCATCGTCCTCGGCGTAGGTGTGGCGGACCTCGATACCGCGGCCGCGGTGCTCACCGACCTGGCATCCGCGCGGGCAGCCGCTCTGCTGGTGAAGGAACCGGTCGCCACGGATCCCGCCGTGGCTTCCGCCGCCGATGCGGCGAGGGTGACTTTGGTCGAGGTGGGTGGCGGCGTCGCCTGGGAGCAGCTTTTCCTGCTGCTGCACCGGTTGTTGGGCCCGTCGAAGGCCCAATCCGCCGACGGCGAGCCCGGGGATCTGTTCCAGCTCGCGAACGAGATCGCTGCCCTTGTCGCCGCACCGGTCACCATCGAGGACCCGGCATCCCGCATGCTGGCCTTCTCGGGCGGACAGGAGGACACCGACGAAGGCCGAGTCCGCACGGTGCTCGGCAGAGAGGTGCCCGAGCGCTACCAGGAGCGGCTGGCCGAGTGGGACGTCTTCGGCGAGCTCGAGACGAGCAGCAATCCGGTGTTCGTGCCGGCTGTCTTTCCGGGCCACAAGCCGCGGATGGTGGTCGCGGTGCGCGCCGGGACCACCATCCTTGGATATATCTGGGCGGTCGTACAGGAACCGTTGTCCGGCATCCGGCTGCGAGCTTTTCGCGCCGCGGCTGAGATCGTCGCGCTGCACCTGTTGCGCGAACGTGCGGTCGCGTCGGCTGGTTCCCGGTTGCGTGCCGAACAATTCGAGGCCCTGCTGACCAACGACGGTGAGGTAGCGGAATTCGCGCAGCGCCTCGGCGTCCTCGGGCTGACGGTCTGCGTTGTGGCGGTCGAGTTGATCTCGGGGGCCGCCGAGGCGGAGCGCGCGGCTGAGCTCAACCGCGTGTCGGACGCGCTCGGTCTTCACCTTCGACTGGCGCACCGGGCAACTGCGGTGACGACACTCGGCGACATTGTTTATGGCCTTCTCCCCGCTGTGGATGAGAAGGCAGCGCTTCGCGTGATCGACGAGTTCGTGGATCGATCCGGCTCCCGGGCCCCGCTGCGGGCGGGTGTCGGCCGGCTGGTGGGCGAGCCGGCCGACGTTGTCCTGTCCCGGACCGACGCGGACGACATCCTGAGGTTGTTGTCTCCCGGTGACCGGCCCACCGCGTCGGTCCGCTCGGTGCGCACCGACCTCATGGTGCTACGCCTCGCTGACGGCATCGGTGGGCGCGAGTTGCCCGAGGACAGCCCCGTCGCTGTCCTACTGGGGCACGACGCAGAGCACCACGCCAATCTGGTGGGGACGCTCGCCGCCTACCTCGACCATTTCGGCGATGTCGGCAAGGCGGCCGCGGCCCTGCATGTGCACCCGAACACCTTCCGGTACCGGCTGACGCGGCTCAGCGACATCGCCGGGGTAGATCTGCGGGATCCCGACGTCCGACTCGCCGCGATGATCGATCTGAGGTTGCACGGCTTCCGAAGGAATCGCCGATGATCAGGCCCGGACCGCCCGGCCCGGCAGGGCTGCGAGGTCGAGCGTTCCGTCCCGCACCACAGGCTTGCCGTTGACGATCACATAGTCGAATCCACTGGTCGGACGGACAGTGTCGGTGTAGGTGGCGTTGTCGGCGACCGTGCCGGGTTCGAACACCACGATGTCGGCGTCGGCGCCCGGCTGTAGACGCCCTTTGCGGGTCAGCGCCGGGACGCCGCGCGCGGCGATCTCCGCAGGGATCAAGCTGCACCGCCGGATCGCTTCCATCAGGCTCAGCGCCCCGGTCTCTCGCACCACCGTCCGCAGGGTCCGCCCGTAGGTGCCTGCGGTGCGCGGATGGCTCACCACGTCCGGCGGCAGCGGCCACGCGAGCGGATCTCGTGGCGTGCTTCGCCAGAGCGGTTCGATCGCATCCGAGGCGACCGCGGTGTCTTCGAAGAGCATCGCCTTGGCCCGCAGTTCAGAGGCCGCGGGGTCGGACTCTTCGAGGAAGTGCACGAAGGCCCACTCGCCGCCGTGCTCGGCGCGCATGCGGCGCAACTCTTCGGCGTCGGCCATCCGGCGGCCGCTGGCCAGGTGCTGGATCGACGAGGGGGTGAGTCCGCGCCGGTCCAACAGTTCTGGCGCGAGGAACGCGGCGCCGATGCCGGTCATCCCGCTGCCGTAGGGGTAGGCCTCGGTGGAAACCAGCGAACCGGCGGCCCGCACCCGGGAAACCGTGGCGTGCACGCGGTCGAGGTGCCAGCCGGAGGTGCTGTTGATGTGGCAGTAGTGCATGTGAGCGCCAGTCTCGGCCGCGGCGCGGACGATCTCCTCCGCCCCGTCGATCGGGGTGGCCGGGTCCTGCTCGACAAGCTCACGAGCGTGGGTGTACGTCGGGCGGCCTGCCCGTGCGGCAGCGGCCGCGGCCGCGAGATATTCGGCCGGGGCGATCCGAGGGGCGTACCCGACCGGGAGGCCGACGCCGAGGGCCCCGGCTGCGAGATCCTCCTCGACGAGTGCGATGACCTGGTCGACCAAGGCCGGTGCCGCCTCTCGCTGCCACTCGGGGACGGTCATGGCGGTGTGCACGTCCCGCATCGTGCCGGTCGCCTTGACCCCTCCCACGACCTGGAGCCGGGCCGCGCCCCAACTCGCGGAGAAGCCGTAGTTGATCGGACGCCCGGCGCGGGCCGCCCGCTCGTATGCCATGGCAACCGGGTGCCTGCCGACTTCGAGTTCGAGTGCGGTGGTCACGCCGTCGAGTGCCTGCAGGCGCATGCCAGGGATGTCCTCGCAGTGACTGTGCAGGTCGATGAATCCCGGGGCGACCACGCGGCCGCGGGCGTCGACCACCCGCGCGCCGTCCAGGTCGGGTCCAACAGCCGTGATCGAGTCGCCGACGATACCGATGTCGAGGACGGCATCGGTGCCCGAGGCGGGATCGACGACGCGACCGCCCTTGATGACAAGATCGTGCACCCTCAACGCACTCCCTCCATTGCCGTCGTCGTCGCGGATACGCCCTGCTCCGCGTTCCGGGGACGGGTGGTCAGCGAGATCAGTGCGGCCGCCAGCGTGGTGGCGGCCAGGAACCCGAATGCCGCGGCGAATCCGAACTGATCCGCAAGCCAGCCCATCACCAGCGGCGCGAGCACGCCGGCCAGTTGCCCACCCGTGTTGACCACGCCGAAACCCGAGCCGACAACGTCGCGTGGGAGCACCCGCAGCGGAAGCCCGATGATGCCGATCGTGGCGAGCGCGCTGCTGAACATCGCCAAAGTCTGCAGCACGGTGAACATCGTCGTCGACGTGGCCAGCAGCATCGGGACGAGCAGGGCGGCCGCGATCACGAGCGCGGGCACCACGAGGACACGCGGGCGCTGGTCGAAACGGCGGCTCATCAGCCAGCCCCCGATCACCACCGCGATAGCGGAGATCAGTTGAGGTACGGCAGCGGATACCCCGGCCTTCACCAGCGACATCCCCTTCGCCACGACGAGGTAGGACGGCACCCAGGTGATCATGCCGTAGACCAGCATGTTGAAGCAGCCGAACATCACTGCGCACCGCACCACCAGACCGTTGCGCAGGACACGGGACATCGGCACTCGGCCGCCGACCGCGGGGGCCGGGTGGTCGCCCTGCTCGGTCAGGTCCCGGGACAGTGGCGGCGGCAACAGCCGCCACAACACTACACCGATGATCAGCCCGCCGGCCGCGATGATCCAGAACGTGTGCCGCCATCCAGCGGCCACCACCAGCGGCGCCACGATGAGCGGGCCGAGCCCGGCGCCGAGGTAATTCGAGGAGAGGATCAGCCCGGCACTGCGGCTGCGCGCCTCGCGCGTGGTGCGTTCCGCGAGGGCTTTGAACGACGCTGCGGGGAACAGTGCCTGCGCGATCCCGAACAGCATCCTGAGTAGGAGGAGGATGAGAAGGCCCGGCGCGAATCCGGTCGCGGCAGTGAAGACTGACCAGGCGATCAGCGAGATCACCAGGAGCGGGCGGGCGCCGACGCGGTCGGCGAGCAGCCCGCCGGGCAGCTGGCCGATCGTGTAGGCGATCGCGAAAGCGGACACGATCAGCCCCTGTGTGGTGCGCGGAAGCCCGAACTCGGCACCGATCAGTGGCAACGCCACCGCGATCATCACGCGGTCGATGAAGTCGATGATGTAGACGCCGGATAGCAGGGCGATCGTCGTTCGCTCCGTCTGCCGAACGGCTGCGGGCGTGCTGTGGGAACTCACTCCGGCGCTCCTCCCATGGTTGGACGGTTGAGGAATTGTGCGGTCAGTCACCCGCCAGGTGTGTTCGTGGGATCGGCCGACAACGTGGCCTTCGTTTCGGTGGATCGCACAGTGCGCTGTGTGGCTGGGGGCCCTGACCATCGAGGGACCGAACATGCCGCACAAGGAGGCGAATCCTCGTGATCCCCCGTCCACCCCACCGCGTCGTCGTCGTCGGCGCCGGTATCGTCGGCCTCTCCTGTGCGTGGTACCTCCAACGGCACGGCGCGGACGTGACTGTGCTGGACCGGTCTGGGGTCGGAGCCGGAGCCTCATGGGGTAATGCCGGCTACCTGTCCCCGGCCATGACTGTGCCGTTGCCGGAACCCGCGCTGCTTCGCGAAGGCTTACGCGGACTCGCCGACCCGGGATCGCCGCTCGCGGTTGCCCCGCGGTTGTCCGCCACCACCGCCGCGTTCCTCGCCCGGTTCGCCCGCAACGCGACCGCCGGGCGATGGAGGCGGTCGCTGGCCGCGCTCACTCCGCTGGCCCGGGCCGGCATCGCGGCGTTCGACGAACTGGCCGAAGGTGGGGTCGCGATACGCACCCACGAGGCGCCGATCCGGATCGGGTTCCGGCACGGCGAGGACACAGCGGGCCTGCGGCACGAGTTGGACGCGGTTCGTGCTGCCGGCCAGGGAGTGGACTATGGGCCGGCCGAAGCGGGCCCGCCGTTCTCGTCCCGGATCGAGCAGGTCGTCGAACTGCACGGTCAACGCTACGTCGATCCGGGCCAGGTCCTCGACTCGCTCGCCGATTCCGTCCGGTCGGGAGGCGGCCGGATCGTGGCCGGTGCCGCGGTCCGCGCGGTCGGGTTCGGCCCGGGCGGCCTCCAGGTCGATACCTGGAGCGAGGCACCCTATCCGGCCGACGCCGTCGTCCTCGCGACCGGCGCTTGGTTACCGGAACTGGCCCGGGCACTGGGTGTCCGTGTCCCCGTCCAGGCCGGCCGCGGCTACTCCTGCACAGTCCGCCTTCGCGAGCCCCTGACCGCCCCTGCCTACTTGCCAGGAGTACGGGTCGCCATCACGCCGTACCGGGGCGGTGCCCGTCTGGCGGGCACCATGGAGATCACCGACCGTGACGCTCCTTTCGCGCGGCAGCGCCTCGAAGCCATCCTCCGGTCGGTGGAACCGTTGCTCGACGGCGTCGACCTGACCGACGTCACGGCCCCTTGGGTCGGCCCCCGCCCACTCACCCCGGACGGCCTCCCTCTTATCGGTTCTACCCGGCTCCAGGGCGTGTACGTGGCCGGAGGACACGGCATGTGGGGCCTCACCCTCGGCCCGGTCACAGGGAAGCTGCTTGCCGAGCAGGTCATGACTGGAGTGCCCGTGCCCGAATTGGCTCCGTTCAGTCCTGGCCGTCGTGGCCGCCCCATCCGTCGCCAAAAACCCCACGCACGGCAGGTCACCAGCACCCAACGAATCCTGGAAGGAACTTCCTATGAAGACGCAAGCAGCAATTCTCAGGCAAGCTCCCGGTAAGTGGGAAATCGTCGAACTCGATCTCGAAGAGCCCCGTCAAGGCGAGGTGCTGGTCAAGCTGGCCGCCTCCGGGCTGTGCCACTCCGACGACCACGTGGTGACCGGCGATCTGCCGTCCGGGACCTACCCGATCTGCGGTGGTCACGAAGGTGCGGGTGTGGTCGAGCAGGTCGGACCGAACACGCCGGGCTTCGAGGTCGGCGATCACGTGGTGTTCTCCTTCCTTCCCGGGTGCGGCCGCTGTCGCTGGTGCGCCGCCGGGAAGCAAAACCTGTGCGACGCCGGTGCCAGGATCCTCGAGGGCGATCGCGTCACCGAGCCGGGCAGCTTCCGAATGCATCTGGACGGCCGCCCCGTCGCGCAGATGTGCGGAGTCTCGACCTTCTCCCGCTACACCACGGCGAGCACGTTGTCGACAGTGAAGATCCCTCGAGACATCCCGCTCGACAAGGCGTGTCTGGTGGGTTGCGGGGTCGGTACGGGCTGGGGCTCCGCCGTGAACGCCGGAGACGTCCAGCCCGGGGACACCGTCGTGGTCATGGGTATCGGCGGGGTCGGGATCAACGCGGTCCAGGGTGCGGCGCACGCGGGGGCGAGTCATGTCATCGCGGTCGATCCGGTGGCGTTCAAGCGAGAGAAGGCCCTGGAGCTGGGGGCGACGGAGGCGTACGCCTCCATGGAGGAAGCCACCGAGTCGGCACGCGACCACACCGCCGGTCAGGGCGCCGACGTCGCCGTCGTGACCGTCGGCGTCACGGAAGGGACGCACGTCGCGCAGGCGTTCGGCTCGATCCGGAAGGCCGGAACCGTCGTCGTGACCGGGGCCGGGGCGACCATCGGCATCCCTGTCTCGCTGGTCGAACTGGCCATGATGCAGAAGCGGATCCAGGGAGCCTTGTTCGGCTCGTCCTCCCCGAGCGCCGACATCCTCAAGTGGCTCCGGCTCTATCAGGAGGGTTCCCTCAAACTCGACGAACTCGTCACCCGGACCTACACCCTCGACGAGGTCAACCAGGGCTTCGAGGACATGCACGCGGGCCGCAACCTGCGCGGCGTCGTCATCTTCGACTGATCCGCCCTCCACACGGACACATCTACCCCAGGAGCAATCATGAGTGTCACCGTCGCCAGACAGACCGAACTCGACCGCACCCGCTTCTTCATCAACGGCGACTGGGTCAAACCACAGGGGACCGAAACAATCCGCGCCCTCGAGGCCGCTACCGGCGAACCACTCGGCACGGCCGCGATGGGGAGCGCCGCCGACATCGATACCGCCGTACTGGCCGCGCGCGCCGCCCTCGCCAAGGGTCCTTGGGGGAGGACCACCCCGGCCGAACGAGCGGAAATCATGCTCCGGTTCGCCGAGCGGCTCGCCGCCCGCGCCGATGCCACCGCCCAGCTGGTCTCCCGCGAGAACGGCATGCCGATGGCGTTGTCGCCCTTGGCCAACGGCGCCGCCCCAGTCGGCCTGCTGCACATGTACGCCAGGCTGATCACGGGGATCGCGCTGGAGGAGATCCGGCCCAGCGAGGTGGGTGCCACCATCGTCCGCCGGGAACCCGTCGGTGTCGTCGGCGCCATCACGGCATGGAACTACCCGCAACTGCTGGCGATGGTGAAGATCGCCCCGGCATTGGCGGCCGGATGCACCGTCGTGCTGAAGCCTTCGCCGGAGACGGCGCTCGACTCCTATGTGCTGGGTGAAGCGGCGAGGGAGGCAGGGCTTCCGCCGGGCGTGCTCAACATCGTGCTCGCCGGGCCGGAGGCCGGCGCGGCGCTCGTTTCGCACCCGGAAGTCGACAAGATCGCCTTCACCGGCTCCACCCCTACCGGGCGGCTCATCGGTGCTGAATGCGGTCGGCTGGTCCGCCGGGTCACCTTGGAGCTCGGAGGTAAGTCCGCCTCCCTCTTTCTCGATGACGGCAACCTGCAGACATTCCTGACGGGCCTGGCCGGGACCACGTTTATGAACAACAGCCAGACGTGCACCGCCCAGGCCAGGATCCTGGTCGCGCGCTCCCGTTATGCCGAGGTCGTCGAGGCCCTGGCCGAGCACACGCGTGACCTGGTCGTCGGGGATCCGCTCGACGAGCGCACCCAGATCGGCCCGATGGCCAGCGAGCACCAGCTCGCCCGGGTGCTCAGTTACATAGACGCGGCTCGCGACTCCGGTGCCCGCCTTGTCTCCGGCGGCGGACGGCCCAAGAACCTCGACCGCGGCTGGTTCGTCGAGCCGACCGTGTTCGCAGACGTCGACAATTCTGACCGGTTGGCCCGCGAAGAAGTATTCGGCCCGGTTCTCGCGGTGATTCCGTTCGACGGCGACGATGAGGCCGTCGCCATCGCCAACGATTCCAACTACGGCCTCGGCGGCTCGGTGTTTACCACCGATGAGGAGCGCGGCATCGATGTGGCGCGCCGAATCCGCACCGGGACGATCGGGGTGAACTACTACGCGCTCGACGCCGGCTCACCGTTCGGGGGCATGAAGGACTCGGGGATCGGACGCGAGCTCGGGCCGGAGGCTCTGGACGCCTACCTCGAGTACAAGTCGATCTACGTCAGCGCCGACCGTCTTTGACCTCGGCACTGCCACGAAGGCTGCCCCCTGTGACCGCCCATTATCTGCCGGAGGTCCTCCCGAGGCGACAACGCCGTCTTCATCAGTGGTGGCGACAGCGGGGCCAACCTCGGAATCGCCCGCGGTTCTCGCCGACCTCGGGGCCAGCCTCGCGTTGTTCGGACGAACCAGGTTGCGTCTAGTACTGGTGACCAGTGCCAGACGTGCCAGGCATCGGGAAGGTAGCGGTGGACCAGGTTGATCAACAGGCGGCGGATCTCGGGGAGTGTGTAGCCGATCATGCCTTGATCGCTGGTGCGACTACCCTTT
Source organism: Amycolatopsis rhizosphaerae (assembly GCF_007713715.1). Lineage (GTDB taxonomy): Bacteria > Actinomycetota > Actinomycetes > Mycobacteriales > Pseudonocardiaceae > Amycolatopsis_E > Amycolatopsis_E rhizosphaerae. Next base: position 7,698 of record NZ_VJWX01000078.1, on the reverse strand, counting down.
TACAGCCAAGGTTCTACTCGCGGCGAGCCAGGCGTGGGCCAGCATCGAAAGGGTGATGTGGGCATAGCAGGCCCGCCAGGGGCGGGCCTGATAGTGGTCGAGCCCAGCCTCGTTTTTGGCTTGCTGGAAGCATTCCTCGATCCGCCATCGGGACCCGGCTATCCAGGCCAGGTCCAGCAGAGTCGAGCGGCGGGGCCAGTAGCCCAGGTAGTAGGCGATCTCGGCCGGATTGCTGATCGAGCGCCGCGGCAGCAGCCACTGCCCCGGCCCAGTCGCCACCCGGTATGGATCGGGACGCGGGCCCAGTCGTATTCCGGCGTCCGCAACCCGAGCTCGACCAGCGGCTGCGACAGCAGCGGCCACACCGTCCGGTCCGGGACAGCCGCGTCGTGGCGGGTGCCGACGGCGCAGCCGAGCAACGCCATCTCCAGCGCCTGCGCCGACCGCGCCGCATCCGGCACGAGATCCAGCACCAGACCCGCCGCCGACGTCGGTGCCGCATCGAGTAGCCACGCCGGCGCGGGGTCGGTGCCGAGGACATGGGAGAGCAGCGCGGCCGCGCCCCGGCGATGAGCGCTCATGGCGGGCGAGGCCGGGCAGCAACCGGGCCAGCGCAGGGAACCGTCGTGGCCCACGTCCAGCGTGGCGACCTTGGACCGGCGCCCCTTCCACAGCGCGAGTCCCCGATACAGCACGGTTGCCCCGACGAGCAGCAGCCCGGTGCCGACACCAGAAGCGGTGGTGCGCCGGCCAGTGCCGCGCAGACGGAGGCGGCCGCTGCAGGCAGCTGTCACCTGCGCACGGAGAACGGCCAGCCGCTGCCCGACTCGTCCTGCACCCCAGGCGTAGTCAATCCGGACGTGACCCAGGCGACCCTGGATCAGACCGCGTGCAAGCCGGGTTGGACCAAGACGATCCGGCCACCCGCCTCCTACACCGACCAGCTCAAACGCCAGCAGATCACCGACTATGGCTACAGCGACACCAACCCCCGCGACTACGAGGAAGACCACCTCATCCCCCTCGAACTCGGCGGCAACCCCACCGACCCGAAGAACCTGTGGCCCGAATACGACAACGGCAAGACCCCCAACGACAAGGACGCCGTCGAGAGCGCGCTCAACCGCGCCGTCTGCGACCACCGCATCACCCTCGCGACCGCCCAGCAGGCCATCGCCACCGACTGGACCACCGCGGAAACCGCGCTCGGCCTCAACCAGCCGACCACCACACAGGCCGCTCCCCCGCCCGCGCCCGCATCGACCCAGCCGGAGCCGCCCGCACCGGCGCCCGCGCAGCAGGAACCGCCGTCGAACACCGACCCGCTGGCCGGGAAGTACCGCGCGGGCGAGTTCTGCAGCAAAACCAACCTCGGCGTCACCACCACGGCCACCAACGGGGCGAGCATCACCTGCCGCCGCGACGGCAAATACAACCGCTGGGAATACTGACTGTGAGTTCGTCTCCCCCGGTCCGGAACGGGATTTCGCTTGACGGGCCTGGCACAGTGCCTCTCCGTGGGACACAACAACGATGACGCGGAGGCGCTCCGCCGCATGGCCGGGCTCGCGACACCGATGGCCCTGCGGGTCGCGGTCACTCTGGGGCTGCCGGACCGGCTCCTCGGCAGCGGCGCCACCGCCGGTCAACTCGCGGTCGAACTCGACGTTTCCCCGGTCGCGCTCGGCCTCCTGCTGGGCCACCTCACCACCCTCGGGGTCGTGGACCGGACCTCCACCGGCTACCGGACCACCGAATTCGGCGCGAACCTCTGCGCCGGGGCCGGAAACGGTTTCACCAACCTCCTCCTGCACCTCGATTCCGCCGCCGGCCGCGCCGAACTGGCCTTCGTCGAACTCGCCCACAGCATCACCACCGGTGAAGCGGCCTACTCCCGGCGCTACGGGCAGGACTTCTGGGCCGACCTCGCCGAACACCCCCGGCTGCGTGACTCGTTCGACCGGCAGATGACCCTGCGGCTGGACGAACAGATCCCCCAGATCGTCGCCAACGTCGACTGGTCGCGGTTTTCCACCATCGTCGACGTCGGCGGTGGCCGGGGCACCCTGCTCGCCGCGATCCTGACAGCCCACCCCCGGCTACGCGGCCATCTGATCGATCTCGCACCCACCGCGGCCGACGCCCGGCACACCTTCCGCGCTCACCTTCTCGGCGACCGGGCGGAGGCGACCGCGGGCAGCTTCTTCGACCCACTCCCCTCGGCGGCGGATGCGTACTTGCTGGTCGACATCCTCCACGACTGGGACGACGAGCACGCCCACCGCATCCTCGCCCGGTGCGCCGAGGCCGCCCACCCGGCCGGCCGCGTCCTGGTCATCGAACCGGTCGGCGGGCGCCGGGCCATCACCGAGATGGACCTGTCCATGCTGGTGATCCACGGCGGCCGCGAGCGCCGGATCGACGAGTTCCGCACGCTCGCCTCGGCACACGGACTGGCCCTCGACACCGTCACCGATCTGACCGGCCAACGCTGCCTGCTCGAGTTCCGGCTCGCCACCGCGGCGCCCTGTTCGTCACCGGCTCCGTCGGCAAAACCGGTTCAGCGGCCCCCGCATCACCAGTAAGATCAACACAGTCGACCGGCGACGCCTCGGGGCGCCGGAGGGAACAGTTGGACGGGAGCTGTCGTGACCACCGCACTGATCATCGGTGACCTCCAGCGGGGCATCACGGGCAACTACCCGTTCGCCCGGCAGGTCGTGCCGCCGCTCACCGACCTGCTCCCGCGCGCCCGCGCGGCGGGCGCCCTCGTGGTGTTCGTGCACTTCGCCTTCCGGGCCAACGGGGCCGATGTGCCGCCGGACAACGAACTACTCAAGACGTTCTACGAAGCCGGGGACGCCTTCCACGAGGGAGCGGCCGGAACGGAGATCGATCTGCCGGTCGCCGACGAGGACGTCGTGGTGCTGAAACGCCGCGCCAGCGCCTTCGCCGGTACGGATCTCGACCTCGTGCTGCGCTCGCGCGGCGTCGGCACTCTCGCGATCGCCGGAGTCGCGACCAGCGCCATGGTGGCCGCGACATGCTACGACGCGGCGGACCGCGGCTACCAGGTGACCGTGCTGCGGGACGGTTGCGCCGACGGGGATCCGGCAATGCACGACTTCTTCATGGACGCCGTCTTCCCCAGCCGGGGATTCGAGGTCGTCCCCTGCGCCGGTTGGCCCGCAGAACCACGATGACCCGCGTTGGGCCCGCACTCCCGAGCTGCCGGTGCGGGCCCAACACTGTTCGCCCTCCTTTTGGCGCGAGCACGGCGATGTCACGGCGCACCCAATGCTTGCGACAACAGCTCCAGGGTCGCACGCGGCGCCATCCCGATCGACAACACTCTTCCCGCTCGCTGCAAGGAAAACAGCGCGGTGGCCCCGCAGTCGGCATCGCGCGCCGCTCCGCCGGTAGAAGGTCCGGACCAATCGACCAGACAGGAATCGGACAGGATCGCCGGCAGTCGTTCGTTCTCGATCCTTGCCGGGATACGGTCGCCTGGGATTTGTCGAGGAGGCAGTGGTGGCGACTCGGACACGGATTCTCCGGCGGCGGACCTCGGCGATGCTGCTCGCCGTGGTGTGCGCGGTGGCCGCACTGGCGACCTCGGGCGTGGCGGCGGTCGCGGCTCCGCCTTCCCGTTCTCCCGCGCGGGTGGTGACCGCCGGGCAGGCGCGGTTCGAGGTCCTGTCTCCCACGCTCATCCGGACCGAGTACGCGGGCGATTCCGCCTTCGTCGACACCGGCACGTTCAACGCCGTCGGTCGCGCCGACTTCGGCTGGAGTCCTTTCACACAGACGACGAAGGACGGCTGGCTGACCCTCCGGACCAGCGCGGTGGAACTGCGGTACAAGCTCGGGTCCGGCCCGTTCGGCGACGACAACCTGACCGTCCGGCTGCGCACCGGCGCGCAGGCCGTCACCGCTCACCCCTGGGCCGGGAAACTGGCGCCCGTCTGCCCGTTCGCCACCCTGTGCGAGGCGGAGGACACGCAGCTGGCCGGTCCGGGCGTGGCCACCGACCACCGCGGCTACACCGGGCAGGGCTTCGCGGCGGGCTTCCAGAGCACCGGCGACTCCCTGACGTTCCGCACGGACGCCATGGCCGCGGGCGACTACCAGCTGGATCTGCGCTACGCCAACGGAACCGGAGGCGACGGGCAGCACACGCTGCGCACGCTCACGGTGCGCGTGGACGGCGGCGACGCGCACACCGTCTCGCTGCCCACCACCGCCGACTGGGACACCTGGGCGCTGGCCACGGTCCCGCTCGCGATGACCGCCGGGGAACACCAGGTGACCGTCGAGCGGGCCGCCGCCGACTCCGGCAACGTCAACATCGACAGCCTTGCCCTGCTGGCGCAGGGTGCTTCCTATCCCCAGCCCACGCCGCCCCCCGCCGTTTCCTGCTCCTTCGGCTCCCTCTGCGAGGCCGAGCAAGGCGCCCCGGCCGGAGGGGCCCGCCTCGCCGACGACCACGACGGGTACTCCGGAAAGGGCTTCCTGGCGGGCCTCGAACAGGTGGGAGCATCCGATACCCTCACCGTGACCGGCGTGCCGGAGGACGGCCAGTACGCCCTGCAACTGCGCTACGCCAACGCGATCGCCGGTACGGATCCGGTCCAGCCCCGCACCCTCTCGGTACGGGTCGGCGACGGCACCCCGTCGACGGCGACACTCGCGCCGACAAGCAGCTGGAACTCGTGGCGGACCGTCGCCGTGCCGGTCTGGCTGGCGGCCGGCACCGACACCGTGACCCTCGGCTGCCCCGACGCCACGAGCTGCCACGTCAACCTCGACACCGTCGCTTTCGTCACGACGCCCTCGCCGCTGCTCGCCCCGCACGCCGCGCTCGGTGGCTACCGCCGCGGCCTCGACAACGTGGACGGCACCGCCGTCACCGCGCCGGGCATCCTGTACCAGGACGGCTGGTCGCTGCTCGACGACACGGCCTCGGCGCTGTACGACTCACAGACCGGGAAGGTGTTCCCGCGCCCGTCGCACGGCGGCAAGTCCTATCAGGACGGTTACGTTTTCGCCTACGGACAGGACTACGCCCAGGCGCTGCGGGACCTCGCCCGGCTGACCGGCCCGGCCCTGCTGCTGCCGCAGTGGGCCTACGGGGTGTGGTACTCCGAGTACTACGACCGGACGGCCACGGATTTCGAGAACATCGTGCGGCGTTTCCGTTCCGAGCACGTTCCGCTGGACGTCCTCGTCGTCGACACGGACTTCAAGGCGCCGAATCGCTGGAACGGCTGGGAGATCGACCCCTCCCGCTTCCCGGATCCGGCCGCGTTCTTCCGATGGGCGCACGAGCAGGGTCTGCACACGACGCTGAACATCCACCCGAGCATCCTGGCCTCGGACCCGCGGTTTCCGGCGGCACAGGCGACCGCGAAGGGGAAGCTGAAGCCCGGCGGTTGCGGCGGCGGTGGGGACTGCTCCGTGTTCGACTTCGGCGACCCGGACCAGCTGCAGGCCTATTTCGACCTGCACCGCCCCATGGAGCAGCAGGGCAACGACTTCTGGTGGCTGGACTGGTGCTGCGACGGCTCGATCTCGAGCCTCGGCGGGGTGACCCCGGATGCGTGGATCAACCAGCAGTACGCCGCCGACACGGCGAAGACGATCGGCCGGGGATTCGCCTTCTCGCGCGCGTACGGCTCCTTGCAGGCCGGCGGTTACAGTTCGCCCACCACGGTGCCCACGGGGCCCTGGGCCGACAAACGGACCACCCTGCACTTCACCGGGGACGCCGTCTCCGACTGGGCCACACTCGGGTACGAGGTCGGCTACACGCCCGGGGAGTCCGTCGCGACCGGGCTTCCCAGCGTGAGCCACGACATCGGTGGCCACACGCGGGGACTGCAGGAACCGGGCAGCGAACCCGGCAGCACCAAGCTGCCCGACGACCTGTACGCGCGGTGGGTGCAGTTCGGCACGTTCCAGCCGATCGACCGGCTGCACTCCAACCACAGCGACCGGCTGCCATGGCAGTACGGGGCGGCCGCCGGCGCGTCGGCCACGAAGTTCCTCAACCTGCGCGAAGACCTGCTGCCCTACACCTACACGCTCGCCCGGCAGGCGACCGCCACCGGGCTGCCCATCGTGCGGCCGCTGTACCTGCAGTACCCCGGCGAGCAGGAGGCCTACGCGCAGGCAGGCGGCGAATACCTGTACGGGCCGGACGTTCTCGTCGCGCCGGTGACCAGCCCGGGCACGACCGCGACCACGGCGGTGTGGTTCCCGCCGGGCAGCGACTGGACGGACTACTTCACCGGCCGCACCTACCACGGAGGTACGTCGGCGCAGGTCAGTACGGGCTGGGACACCATGCCGGTGTTCGTGCGCTCCGGCGGCATCGTCACCACGCGGACCGGGGGCGGCGCATCGCCGACCGACCTCACGGTCACCGTCACGGGCGGGCACGACGGCTCGTTCACCCTCTACGAGGACGACGGGACGTCGGCCCGGCCGGACGGGGCCACCACCACGATGACCTACCGCGAGGATCGCCACGGCGAGACGCTCTCGATCGCCCCGCAGCGCGGCGATTACCCGGGCCGGCCCGCGGACCGCACCTGGACCGTCCGGTTCACGGCGGCGGCTCCTCCGGCGGCGGTGCTCGTCAACGACCACCTCGGCCCCGCCCGCAGCTGGGACTGGGACGCGGCCACGAAAACCGTGACCGTGCGAACCCAGGCGGAACCGGCCGACCGCCCGCTCGGCATCCGGTTGCTGACGAGATAGCGGGAACACAGAAAGCCGGACATTCCGGAAATTTCCACCAGGACGACTCGGCTGTTCGGGTCAATTCGCGCTGCCGCGGTCTCTCCCGGGAACCGGCTGATCCACTCTTGCGTCCGAGTGCCCGGACCCCTGGCGGGTGAGCAGGTGGAGGTGAGGATCTGCGATGAGCAACCCACTGGTCGCGGCGAAACAGGACTCCACAACCTGGCATTCCGGAATCAACGTCCTCGACGACGCGGCCGGGGTCTACGACGGTGTGCAGTCGGGGTCGTGGATCGAGGGCGGCATCGCCGCGTTCGGCACCGGCATGGACCTGCTGACCATGGCGATGAACCCGGTCGGCACCCTGATCTCCTACGGCCTGAACTGGCTCATCGAGCACGTCAAACCGTTGCAGGACGCGCTCAACCAACTGGCCGGCGACGCCGACCAGATCGCCGCCTACTCCCAGACGTGGAAGAACGTGGCGGGGGCGGTGCAGAAGGCCGCCAAAGACCTGTCCGGCACCGCCACCCACGACACGGCGCACTGGACCGGCACCGCCGCCGACACCTACCGCGCCCAGCTCAAGAACAAGATCGACCACCTCGGCGCGGCCGCCACCTGCGCCGAGACCATCTCGACCGTGGTGCAGATCGTCGGCGTGATCACCGGCGCCGTGCGCGGCATGGTCCGTGACATGGTCACCCAGGCCGTCGGCGACTTCATCCAGGACGCCCTCGAAGAGGTCTGCTCGCTCGGGCTGGGCACTCCCGTCGTGGTCGCGCAGGTCGTCGAACAGGTCTCCGCCTGGATCGAGAAGATCGGCGCCCTGATCAAGAAGCTCATCAACTCCGTCGAGGCGCTGCGCCCGATGATGAGCAAACTCGAAGAGATCTTCGCCGCGATCAAGAAGGTGATGGCCGCCCTGCACGGCCACCCCGGTGAGGCCGAGCC
>NZ_VJWX01000789.1 GCF_007713715.1 Amycolatopsis rhizosphaerae | reverse complement strand
GGACCGGGCTACGCAACGAACCCGCCGAACTCGCCGGACACGGACCCATCCCCGCCCAACTGGCGCGGGAGATCGCCGCGAATGCGACGATCCGGCGGGTCATCACCGACCCCATGACCGGCGCCCCCATCGACGTCAGGCGCCACCGCTACCGGCCGTCCGCCGCCACCAAGGAACTGGTCCAGGTACGAGACCGAGAATGCCGGGTTCCCGGGTGTCACCGACCGGTCCAGGCCTGCGATCTGGACCATGTCGAACCCTGGGCCCAGGGCGGCGGCACTCACAGCACCAACCTTTGCGGCCTGTGCCGCCGGGACCACCGGCTGAAGGACGAACCCGGCTGGCACCACCGCATGACCGAAACCGGTGTTCTGGAGATCACCACCCCGGCCGGTCGCACCTACCGCAGCGAACCCGAACCCCTCACCACCGCCGCCTGATCGCTCCGGGCCGGAACCATGGCTGCCGCCGGTCACCCCTTGCCGCCGGTGGGCTTGGCCGCCGCCTTGGCGTAGCGGTGGGCCAGGTGCGCGAAGGCGTCCTTGAGTTCGGTCGGGCTGACGACTTCGATGTCGGCGTCGAACCTGCCGAGGGTGGCGGCCAGGGCGGGCCACGACCACGAGCCCAGGACGAGTCGGCAGCGGTGCGGGCCGAGTTCCTCGACAACCCCGTCGTGGACGAACGGCGACACCTCGGTGGCGGGCAGGTCGAGGATCACCTCGCCGTGGCAGGGCCAGCCGCCCGAGCCGTCGGAGCCGGAGAACCTGCTGGCGACGAAGGTCGCCACGGTCCCTCCGGGGAGTTCACGGGGCGTGAAGCGGGGGCCGGTCGGAGTGCGCGGGCTGATCCGGTCGACGCGGAAGGTACGCCAGTCGCCGCGGTCGAGGTCCCAGGCGACGAGATACCAGCGACCGCCCCGGGTGACGAGGTGATGGGGCTCCACCCGGCGCGGGGGAGTGGGGGCGGACTCGCCGGCCGCCGCCGGGGCCGCGGTGGCGTAGTCGAAGCGCAGCACCTCGCGGGCGTGGACGGCGCCACTGATCGCCATCAGCACGCCGCTGTCCACTCGCGGCGCCGCGGACCGTTCGACGGCGGTGACCTGGAGGCTGTCGATGCGGTGGCGCAGCCGGGCGGGCATGACCTGCCGGACGGTGTTCAGCGCCCGCGCCGCGGCCTCCTCGAGCCCGGCACCGGTGGTGATGGCGATCCGCAGTGCCACGGCCAGGGCGACGGCCTGCTCGTCGTCGAACAGCAGCGGCGGCAGCCGGGTGCCGGCGCCGAGCCGATACCCCCCTTCCGGGCCTTTGGTGGTCACGATGGGGTAGCCGAGCTCCCGCAGCCGGTCGACGTCGCGGCGTACCGTTCGCGGGCTGACATCCAGTCTTTCGGCCAGCAACGCCCCCGGCCAGTCCCGGCGCGCCTGGAGCAGCGACAGCAGCGCCAGCAGTCGTGCTGAGGTCTTCGGCATGTTTCTCATTCTGCCCGAAGAAGAGGACACATCCTGGCCACTTCCCCTGCGACCGTAGGTCTCGCATCAAGCACGAAACCAACCAAGGAGCAACCTTGTCCGTCACGACCACAACCCACCTGAACTTCCGCGGCGACGCGCGCGCGGCGCTGGAGTTCTACCAGTCCGTGTTCGGCGGTCACCTGGCCGTTGTCACGTACTCCGACGCCGGCAACGTCCAGGAGGAGTCCGAGGCCGACCAGGTGATGTGGGGCCAGGTGCTCGCCGAGAACGGCTTCCACGTCATGGCCTACGACGTGCCGTCGCGAATGGGCTACGACCAGGGCGAGAACTCGTTCTTCGTTTCGGTGCGCGGTGAAACCGCCGAGGAGGTCACCGGCTACTGGG
>NZ_VJWX01000788.1 GCF_007713715.1 Amycolatopsis rhizosphaerae | reverse complement strand
GTGAAGGGACCCTTCACGGCCCAGCCCAGAGCCCAGCCCAGCCCAGCCTGAGTCAAAAGGTCAGGTCAGGGGTGCGGGGAGCGGGAGGACTGGCGGCGTTCGTGAGTTTCGCGGCGCAGGCGGTCGGCGTGCTCGGTGACCGTGCCGATCTCGGCCGCCAGCGCCGGATGCGTGGGGGTCAGGTGGAGCTGGACGGCCGCCAGGGCCTGGATCAGGGCGGTGGCGTCGTCCTCGCCGAGTGCCCGCCGGAGTGACTCGGCCTTCGGCAGGTCCGGTACCGCGCTCACCTGGCCCGCCAGTCTGCGCAGGTCGGCCGAGTTCTCCCGGGCCCACCGGGTCACCGCGCGCTCGCCCGCGCGCCGGTCACGGGTGGCCTGCACGCGCTCGTCGGCGGTCACCTCGCTCGCGGCCGCGTCCCGAAGGCGCAGGTAGCGGCGTTCGGCGGCCTGCCTGCTCGCCACACCCAGCGCCGGGGCGAGCTCCGCCCAGCTGATGCCCTCCCGGCGCGCGGACGCGATGAGGTGCGGCTCCCACTCCGAGAGTTCCTCGCGCAATCCGCGCAGCACGGTCAGTGCCGCGAGCACGCGGCGGGGGTCCGTTTCGCTTCCCCGGGTGGCCTCGGTGAGCACCGAGTGCACCAGTTCCAGCGCGGCACGCACATCCTCCACGGCGTCATTCTTCCGACGACATTCTTACTTGTCAACGGAACGATGACGCGCTATAACGGGGGTGCAGCGCGTCGACAAGCAGACAAGTGAGCGACGAGGAGGTGTCTTCGATGTTGATGCGCACCGACCCCTTCCGTGAATTCGACCGGCTGACCCAGCAGGTGCTCGGCCAGGCGGGCACCTGGTCCCGGCCGAACCCGATGCCGATGGACGCCTACCGCTCCGGTGCCGAGTTCGTCGTGGCCTTCGACCTGCCCGGCGTGGACCCGGAGGCGATCGAACTCGACGTCGAGCGCAACGTGCTGACCGTGAAGGCGGAGCGCCGTCCGATCGCGGGCGACGAGGTCGAGATGCAGGTCTCGGAGCGGCCGCTGGGCGTGTTCTCCCGCCAGTTGTTCCTCGGCGACACCCTCGACGCCGACCACATCCACGCCGCCTACGACGCGGGGGTGCTGACCGTGCGGATCCCGATCGCCGAGCGCGCCAAGCCGCGCAAGATCGCCATCGAGAGCGAGCCCGCACGTAAGGAGATCAACGCCTGACGGGCGGCCTCACCGGACCACTCTCCTCGCGCTGTGCGCGGTGCCCTCCGGAGGCCCGCGCGCAGCGCTGCTTTTTTCCGATGCCGGTTTGTCACTGAGTACGGTGAACGGGTGGAGCTGCTCGACGCCGACTTCGTGACCACCGATCCCGCGATCCTGGAGACCTACCGTTACGACCAGGCCGGGTTCTGCGCGGCCGGGATGCCGCTCGCCCTGGCCAGGCCACGGGAGACCGCCGAGGCGGCGCGGGTGCTGCGCTTCGCGCACGAAAACCGCGTTCCGGTGGTGCCCCAGGGCACCCGCACCGGCCTGTCCGGCGGCGCGAACGCCGTCGACGGCGCCATCCTGCTGTCCCTCGAACGGATGGACCGCATCCTCGAGGTCGACCTCGACAACCACACCGCCACCGTGCAACCCGGCGTGATCAACTCGGTGCTCTCCCGCGCGGTCGCGGAGCACGGTCTCTTCTATCCGCCGGACCCCGGTTCGTGGGAGATGTCCACCATCGGCGGCAACGTCGCCACGAACGCCGGCGGTCTCTGCTGTGTGAAGTACGGGGTGACCAGCGATTTCGTGCGCGAGCTTGAGGTGGTGCTGGCCGACGGGCGGGTGCTGCGCACCGGCCGCCGCACGGCCAAGGGGGTGGCGGGC
>NZ_VJWX01000787.1 GCF_007713715.1 Amycolatopsis rhizosphaerae | reverse complement strand
GTCCTCGGCCGCCAGCACGGCGGCGCCGGCGGGGGCGAGCACGTAGTGCATGGGTGCGGTGCCGACTGAGATGAACGGTTGGAACCTGTCCACTACGCCCCATTGGAACAGCTCGCGCAGCCGCTGGCGTCCGCTGCGGAAGGACGGGAAGGCCAGGGCGGTGATCTGATGGGCGGTGAGTACCCGGTGCTCGTGCAGCATCCGGATGATCCACCGGTCGCGTGGTGTCAGCCGCCACGCCAGCACGGCCTGGTGCTCGGTGCTGTTGGCGGTGCGAGGGGTCGGACGGGTGGCTTTGTGCCCGCGCAGGTTGCGTTGCCTTGTGGGGTTGGTGATCACGCCAAGAACCTCCGGTTCGGTCGAGGGGTTTCGCTCGCTGGCCCGTTCGGGTTCAGGACCGGCGGCGGGGGTCGGCGCTGTGTGGCTGGGTATGGGGCTGGTTGCGATCGTGATTCGTGGGTTGCTGTGCAGGCTGGGGCATCGATTGCGAGCCGCCAGCTTGAGTGCGCCCCGCTTGGCGGGCCCGGGCGCGGATTTCTCGTGCTCGGCCGGGAATCGGTTTCGGTAGCGGTTGGGTGCGCATGGTGAAGGGTTGTGCTTCTTCGCCGTTGAGGACGAGGCGGGCGGCGGCGTGGTAGACGCCGAGGTGGGCGAGGTCGTGGTCGGACAGTCGCGGGGCGGTGTGGCGGGCCAGTTCGCGGGCGTCTTCGGGTGAGGCGTTGAAGAAGATTTTCGAGCGGGCGTTGGTGGACATGCCCTCCCGCAGCTCGCGTGGGAGTTGCCCGAGGTGCTGGTGGGCCAGGGTCATGGCGACGCGGAACCCGCGGGCTTCGGCGAGCATGTCCTCGATGGGGTAGGGCAGGTTGAGGAAGTTGTGACACTCGTCGATCACCAGGCTCGCGTCGCGCCGCTGCCGTTGCGGGGTGCGGGCCCGGGCTGTGGTGGCCTGCCATGTTCGGGCGACCACCAGTGACCCGACCAGACGGGTGGTTTCCTCACCCAGGCTGCCTTTGGGGATGCGCACCAGGCAGATGCCACCATCGAGCACCCTGGTCATGTCCACTGTGGAAGGGCCGCCCGCGATGGCGTCCCGCACGAAGGGCCGCAGCAGGAAAGCGCGTAGCTTGTTCATCAGTGGCGAGATGACCTGGCTGCGGGAAGAGTCGGTGAGTTGCTCGTACCAGGACCAGAATCCACGCAGCACCGGGTCGGTGATCCCGGCGGTGACGCGGGAGCGGAAGGCCGGGTCGGCCAGCAGCTTGGGTAGATCGGCGAGGGTGGCCACGCCCTCTTGGGTGCGCAGGGTGAGGCAGGCGGCGCGCATCACGTCGTCGGTGCGGGGGCCCCAGAACGCGGAGTAGACCCGCCGGAACACCGAGACGAGGTTGTCGACGGTCAGGTCGGTTTCCCCGCCGTCCAACGGGTTCAGGCACGGCGGTCGTGCCTTGGAGTCGGCGTCGAAGAGCACGACCCGCTCGCCTGCCGAGCGTGGGAGGCGGGAGAGCACGTCGGTGACGAGGTCGCCTTTGGGATCGATGAGCACGATCCCGCGACCAGCTTCGGCGTCGGCCAGGATCATGTTGCCCAGCAGGGTGGACTTGCCCGAGCCGGTCGCACCGATGACGTGCAGGTGGTGCCGCGCGTCCGGGACACGCAACGCCACCGGACGTTCCTGGCCGGTGTCGGTCACGCCAATCGGTTTGGCCTGGGGGCCGGGGGTGGCGATCCCAGGTGGTGGGGCGATCGCCTTGGCACCCGCGCGCTGGACACCGGGGATCGCCTCGTCGGTCGGGAGGTGTGCGATCGCGGCCAGTTCCCCCACGGAGAGCAGGTCGCCTGTGCCGAGGCGCCGGTCGGCCAGCACTG
>NZ_VJWX01000786.1 GCF_007713715.1 Amycolatopsis rhizosphaerae | reverse complement strand
CTCCTTCTTCGACCGTTCTTCCGGCGAGTGGGAGCAGGCGTGCGCGGATGCCTGGCGCCGGATCCTCGACTTCACCCGTCCTTCGTCGTGATGCGGGCGTAGGCGAGGGAAAGCCCGATCGCGATGTAGCAGGCCGCCCGGAGGGCGCCCTGGGCGAGCCCGTCGACGGGCATCGGATCACGCACCACGTCGGCGAGGGCGTTCCAGGACTGCGGCAGCAGGAACGGGTGGAGCCAGTCCACCGCCGACAGCACGAGCAGCACGGTGGAGACCACGGTGCCCGCCAGCACCGAGACCACCACGAGCATCGGGTGTTCGGTGCAGGCGGACACGGCCAGCGCCACCGCGCCGATCGCCCACATCTGGAGGGTCACCCAGCCCGCCGCGACGGCCAGCCTGCCCAGGGTGTCCACAAAGGACAAGGTGGTGCCGGAGAGGGTGAACAGGGAGCCGGTGCCGTTGATCACGAGCCCGGTGACCACCCCGACGACCGTCATCAGCACCACCGCGGTGAGCGTGAAGGTGGCCATGCCCAGCGCCTTCACCGCCAGCAGCCGCCCCCGGCCCACGGGGGCGAGCAGCCAGCCTCGCAGCGTGCCCTGTGCGGCCTCGCCCGCCAGCGCGTCGGCGGAGGACATCGCGGTGGTCAGCGGAAGCAGCAGGTTGATGGTCATCGCGAGCGCGGCGATCGGCAGCACCAGTGCGTTCCCGGCGGCCACGGTGAGCAGTCCGTCGGCGTTCCCGCCGCCCCCGGCGCCCGAGGAGCGGGCCACGGCCAGCCCGATGCCCGTCACCACGGGCACCAGCGCCAGCAGCCCGAGCACGATCAACGTGCGGGGGCGGCGGTAGATCCACCGCAGTTCGGCCCGGTAGAGCCGGGCCAACGGCACGCGGGTGCGCGCGAGCACGCGCGGGGCCGCCGGTGTTTCGGTCAGCGTCGACGCCGTCATGCGTTCACCTCGTCCACTTCGGGCAGCCCGCCGGGCTCCACCTCGTGCTGCGTCAGCCGGGCGAAGAGATCCTCCAGCCCGGTGCGTTCCCTGGTGGCCTCGTGCACCGCGATCCCGGCCCGCACGAGGGTGGCCACCACCTCCGGTGCCTCGGCCGTGGTCAGATCGGCCCGCACGCCCTCCGGCGTCAGCTTGGCCGGAATCCTCGCCGCCCGCAGCGCCTCCAGCGCCCTGTCACCGTCCGGTGTGGACACCACGAGCCCGCTGCTGCCCGCCTCCAGCAGTACGTCCAGTTCGCCCTGCGCCACCACGGTGCCGTCGTGCAGCACGGCGACGTGCGTGCAGGTCGCCTCGACCTCCGTGAGCAGGTGCGAGGAGACCACCACGGTGACCCCGTCCTCGTGCAGCTCGCCGATGATCTTGCGGATCTCCCGGGTGCCCGCCGGGTCCAGCCCGTTGGTGGGCTCGTCGAGCACCACCATCCGGCGCGGCACCAGCAGCGCCCCGGCCAGGCCGAGGCGCTGCTTCATACCCAGCGAGTACCCCCGGTAGCGCCGGTGGGCGGCGCCGGTGAGCCCCACCCGGTCCAGTGCCCGCTCCACCGCCTTCGGAATGTCCGAAGAGGACAGCCGGGGTTCGGCGGCCGCCATCCGGTACAGGTTCTCGCGCCCGGACAGGAAGGGGTGGAAACCCGGCCCTTCGACCAGCGCGCCCACGTCCGGCAGGGCCTTCTCCGCCCCGTCGGGCATGCGGTGACCCAGCAGTTCCACCTCGCCCTCGGTGGGGCGGACCAGGCCGAGCAGCATCCGGATGGTGGTGGTCTTGCCGGACCCGTTGGGCCCGAGCATGCCGAGCACCGCCCCGGCGGGTACCTCCAGATCGACCTGGTCCACCGCGACCGTGTTCCGGTACACCTTGCGCA
>NZ_VJWX01000785.1 GCF_007713715.1 Amycolatopsis rhizosphaerae | reverse complement strand
CTGTCCGACGGCGACGTGGTGATCGCGGCGATCACGAGCTGCACCAACACCTCGAACCCACGGGCGATGGCGGCCGCGGGCCTGCTGGCCCGCAACGCCGTGGCCCGCGGGCTCACCGTCGCGCCGTGGACCAAGACATCGCTGACGCCCGGCTCGCGGGCGACCGCGGAACTGCTGCGCGCCGGCGGGTTGCAGCCCGCGCTGGACGAACTGGGCTTCCAGGTCGCCGGATTCGGCTGCGGGACCTGCATGGGCAACTCCGGCCCACTACGGCAGGATGCCGGGCGGCAGATCCGTGAGCGCGGTCTCGCGGTTTCGGCCGTGCTGTCGGGAAACCGGAACTTCCCCGGACGGATCCACCCCGACGTGACCCACTCGTACCTGACTTCACCGCCGCTGGTCGTCGCGTTCGCCCTCGCCGGGCGCACCACGATCGACATCGACCGCGATCCCCTCGGCACCGGCCATGACGGAAAACCCGTGCTGCTGGCCGACATCTGGCCCACCGAGGAGGAGATCGACGCCACGGTCGCGACCGCCGGGCGGGCATCACCGGGTCGCGGCGCCTCCCTGCCACTGACCACGGATCGCTGGCAACGGCTGCCCCATCCCCGCGGTGACGGTTACGCGTGGGAAGGGGAAACCGGGATGATCCGGCGTCCCCCCTTCGCCGACGGCGAGGTGTGCGCGCCGGTCCGGGGAAACATCACCGCGGCCCGGCCGCTGCTGGTCCTGGGCGACGACGTCACCACCGACCACATCTCCCCGGTCGGGCGCATCCTGCCCGCTTCGGCGGCGGGCAAGTGGCTCACCGAACGGGGTGTGGCGGAGGACGGGCTCGGCAGCTACAGTTCCCGCCGCCTCAACCATGAGGTGATGCTGCGCGGCGGTTTCGCGAACCCGCGGCTTCGCAACCGGCTCGTCGAGGGACACGAGGGCGGCTGGACGCGCCTGCTGCCGGACGGCGACGTCATGCCGATCCACTCCGCGGCGGCCGCGTATGCCCGGCGCGGGACCCCGGTGATCATCGTCGCGGGGCGGTCCTACGGTGCCGGATCCGCCCGCGACTGGGCGGCGAAGGTGACCCGGCTCCTCGGTGTGCGGGCCGTGCTCGCCCAGAGCTTCGAACGCATCCACCGCACCAACCTCGTCGCACTCGGCGTACTGCCCGTCGAATGCCCCGCACTCGGCGGATTCGACGCCGACGGAACCGAGGAGTTCGACATCACCGGCCTGGAGGGCGGCCCCCTCGTCAACGCGCCACTGACCGTCATCGCGCGACGAGGCGGGAGAACGGTGTTCGAACAGGCCGCGCTCGCCAGAATCGACACCGAGGTCGAACAGGAATGGATGCGGGCCGGCGGCCTGCTCCACCGCCTCCTCACCGCACCCCGCTAGAGCGATCACCGACCCCCACCTATGACACGAAAGGGCATCGTCATGCAGTTCATGGTCCTCAGCCGCAGGCGCACCGAGCTGTACCAGGAGGCCGACTTCGACGCCGTCATCCCGGCCGAGACCCGGCAGGTGCGTCAGCTCTACGCCGACGGAGTGGTGCGCCAGATCTGGTTGCGCGCCGACCTCCCCGGTGCCTGCTTCCTCGTCGAGGCTCCCGACGAGGACAGCCTTCGGTCCACTGTGGACGAGTTGCCCATGGCCCGGTCCGGTCTGTCGGAGTTCACCATCATCCCGCTCCGCCCCTACCGGGGGTTCGGACCCCGCTGACCGCACCCGGCCGCACCCGACCTACCCGGGATCCGGGGACCGATCGATGGTGTCGCCGCCGACCTTCGGCGGTGCGGGGTCCACCTGCGATGTGGGTGCCGACCCCGTCGGTGGTGGCGCCACCCCCTGCGGTGGTGCGGGCGGGTGCGGGGGTTGGT
>NZ_VJWX01000784.1 GCF_007713715.1 Amycolatopsis rhizosphaerae | reverse complement strand
GCTCAAGGGCGGGACCGCCGGTCTGGGCGGGGTCGGCGGGCTCGGCGGCGGGAGTTCCGCGAGCGGCAGCGCCGCGGGCAGGCTCTCCGCGGGCGCGGCCTCCGGTGCGATGGCCGCCGAAGAGGCCGCGGCGGGGCGGGCCGCCGCCGCGGGCGCGGGCGCCGCGGGTGCGGCAGGCCGGGCCGGTGCGGCAGGCATGTCGGGCGCGGGTATGCCCCACGGCGGACGCGGCAAGGGCGAGGACGACAAGGAACACCGGGTCGCCGACTACATCGAGGGCGATCCCGAACTGTTCCAGGGCGAGAAGGTCGTCGCCCCGCCGGTGATCGGCCTCTGGAAGAAGAACGACGAGAAGAAGAAGTAGAGCTTTCCCCGTTTTCCCGTGAAGGGTCCCTTCACAGTCGAATCGACCGTGAAGGGACCCTTCACGGCTTTGCGGCCGCTCCCGTCAGGGGGTCGAGTTTGCGGATGAGGCCGACCGCGGCTTCGGTGATCGCGGCCGCCTTGCGCTTACCGGCGCAGGCGGCGATCTCCCGCCCCGCCTCGCCGATGATCGCCGTGATCACCGAGACGGTGAGCCGGTCGACCGGGTCGGCACCGGCGCCGAGCAGGACGGCGTTCTGCCGGACCCACTCGCGGCCCCGGGTGCGGCGCAGCAGGTCGAACCCCGGCGGCCCGTCGTCGTTCATGAACAGCCGCACCAGGTCACGCTGCTGCCACGACGCTTCCAGATAGGCGCGGGCACCGGCGATCAGCAGGGCGAGCGGGTCTTCCTCGCCGCGCGCCCGCGCGCCCGACACGGCCGCCGTCGCGCTGCGTTCCAGAACCCCTTGGTGTTCCTCCCACAGTGCGAGGTAAAGCTCGGCCTTCCCACCGAAGTGGTGGTAGAGACTGCCCACACTGGACTGGGCGCGCCGCACCACCTCGGCCACGCTCGCCTCGGCGTAACCGTGCTCGCCGAACACCTCACGGGCGGCGTCGAGCAGGGTCTGCCTGGTTTCCGCCGTGCGGCTCCATTGCCAGGCGGTGCCGCCGCCGCTCGCCCTGCCCGCCATGCCGTTCTCCGTTCCACCGTGCCGGGGCGATTGTAGAAGCCGGGCGGGCGGGCCCGCCCGGCTTCTGGAGCCACCGTGTCAGCCGAGGAGCCCGGGACGCTGCCAGGGCTTGCCGAGCACGTGCTGGGCGAGGAAGGCGAAAACCGTGGAGTACCACAGTTTCGCGTGCTGGGGACCGAGGATCCAGTGGTTCTCGTCCGGGAAGTAGAGGAACTTGTGCGGGGTCGCCGAATCCTCGGTGTCCGCCCGCGACAGCAGGTCCCACCACAGGCGCAGCGCCTCCCCGATCGGCACGCGGTAGTCCTTGTCGCCGTGGATCACCAGCATCGGGGTGGTGATCGCGTCGGCGAACCGGTCGGGGGAGTTGGCTTCGGCCATTCCGGGCGTGAGTTCGCGGCGCCAGTAGTGCGCTCCGTCGGTGGAGGCGCCGAACGGCTCCAGGCCCCACAGCGAGGCGTGCGTGACGATGGCGGAGAACCGCCCGGTGTGCCCGGCCACCCAGTTGGCCATGTAGCCGCCGAACGAGCCGCCCATCGCCGCGGTACGGGCGGCGTCGATGTCGTCGCGGGCCTCGGCGGCGTCGGTGATGGTCATCAGATCGGTGAACGGGGCCTCGCCCCAGGCGCCCCAGCCCCGGCGGATGAACTCCAGGCCGTACCCGGTGGACAGCGCCGGGTCGGGCATCAGCACCGCGTAGCCCTGCGCCACCGCGAGCCACGGGTTCCACCGCCAGGACCACGCGCTCCACGAATGCAGCGGGCCGCCGTGGATCCACAGCAGCAGCGGCGCGGGGTTGGCGGGACCGGCGTCGCCGGGCAGCGCCAGCCAGGCG
>NZ_VJWX01000783.1 GCF_007713715.1 Amycolatopsis rhizosphaerae | reverse complement strand
CCCTCCACCACGTGCGAAAGCTCGTGGAAACGGGTTTTCTGGAGCCCCAGCCCGCCCGTCGGGGCAACCGGGGGGCCAAGGAGATCCCGTACCTCTCCACCGGGCTCTCCTGGCAGCTCGACGGCATAGGGGAGGAACTGGCCGAAGCGATGCTCGAGGCCTACCTCGCGGAGATCACCGAGGTCCCGGCAGGCCACCTGAAACAGACCCGGCTGGTCGTGCGGCTCTCGCCGGAGGAGTTCGAAGAGTTCACCACCAGGCTTGACGACCTGTTCGAGGAGTACGTGGCGAAGCCGCCCCGGGAGGGCACCGAGGGCACCGCGATCTACCTCGCGACCTATCCGAGCCGGTAAAGAGTTCGGTTTCTCCCGCGAACCGTGGGACGATGGAAGGACGATGACAGAACTGACACACACATCGGCAAACACGGACTTTCGCGACGACCCCTCGGTCGGCGAGCTGGAACTCGAGGACCGTGTCTCGCTGCGGCGGGTCGCGGGACTGTCCACTGAGCTGGCGGACGTCACCGAGGTCGAATACCGGCAGCTCCGGCTCGAACGCGTGGTGCTGGTCGGCGTGTGGACCGAAGGCACCGCGGCGCAGTCCGAGGCCTCGCTCGCCGAGCTGGCGCGCCTGGCCGAGACCGCCGGTTCCGAGGTGCTGGAGGGCCTCGTCCAGCGGCGTGACCGGCCCGACCCGGCCACCTACATCGGCTCGGGCAAGGTCAGGGAGCTGGCGGACATCGTGATCTCCACCGGCGCCGACACGGTGATCTGCGACGGTGAACTCTCGCCCGGCCAGCTGCGCCAGCTGGAGGCGAAGCTCAAGGTCAAGGTGATCGACCGGACGGCGCTGATCCTGGACATCTTCGCCCAGCACGCGCGCTCCAAGGAGGGCAAGGCGCAGGTCGAGCTGGCCCAGCTGCAGTACCTCATCCCGCGGCTGCGCGGCTGGGGCGAAACGCTGTCCCGGCAGGCCGGTGGCCGGGCGGGCGGCGCGAACGGCGGTGTGGGTCTGCGTGGCCCGGGTGAGACCAAGCTCGAGACCGACCGGCGGCGGATCAACAAGCGGGTGGCCAAGCTGCGCCGCGAGATCGCCGCGATGGACACCATCCGCGACACCAAGCGCGGCAGGCGGGTGGCCAACGAGGTGCCGAGCGTGGCCATCGTCGGCTACACCAACGCCGGTAAGTCGAGCCTGCTCAACGCGATCACCGGGGCCGGGGTACTGGTGGAGAACGCGCTGTTCGCCACCCTGGACCCGACCACGCGGCGCGCCAGCACGCCCGACGGGCGGACGTACACGCTGACCGACACGGTCGGGTTCGTCCGGCACCTGCCCCACCAGCTGGTGGACGCGTTCCGGTCGACGCTCGACGAGGCCGCGGACGCCGATCTGCTGGTGCATGTCGTGGACGGTTCCGACCCCGCTCCCGAGGAGCAGGTGAACGCGGTGCACGAGGTGCTGGCGGAGATCAACCGGAGCCGTTCGCAGCCGTTGCCGCCCGAGCTGATCGTGATCAACAAGGCGGACGCGGCCGACGAGCTGTCCCTGGTGCGGCTGCGGTATCTGCTGCCCGACGCGGTCGTGGTGTCCGCCCGCACCGGCGAGGGTGTGTCCGCGCTCCTCGAACGGATCGCGGAGCGCCTGCCGCGGCCGGAAGTGACCGTGGAGGTGCTGGTCCCCTACACGCGCGGGGATCTGGTCGCCCGGACCCACGCCGACGGCGAGGTCCTGAGCGAGGAGCACCTGCCGGAGGGAACGCGCCTGTGCGCACGGGTCCGGCCGGACCTTGCTTCCGCGCTGGACGCCTACGTCGTGCACGGCTCGCCCGCCTGACGTGGCGAGGCGGCACACGGCTCCAGGGAGCCCGGGGAAGCACCCGGGCTCCCTTTTCG
>NZ_VJWX01000782.1 GCF_007713715.1 Amycolatopsis rhizosphaerae | reverse complement strand
GCCCGGCAGACCGAAGAGGACAGCGGTCGCTCCGCTGCCGCGGCCAGCACGGTGGAGATCGCGCCTGCGCCCCTCGCCATCGGTGTCGCGGCTCCCCTGCCGCCCGGTTCGCCACCGCCGAACGGCCCCGCCGGTGCGCCACCCCCGGCCGGGAGCGGATACCGCGACTGGCGCGTACGGCGGCACCGGTCGATCCCGCGGTTGCGGATCGGCACACACCACGCCTCCCCGGCGGCGCTGGACCGGTTGCAGGTGTCGGCGTCGTCGATCGGCATGCGATTGGGTCGCGACCAGAACGGGTTTCCCGTGGCGATTACCCTTTTCCGCCCGGAACCGGTTTCCCTCAGTCTTATCGGTGGCGGCTGGGCCGCCAGGCTGATGGCGTCGAGGGCCCTGCGGGCGGGCGCCCGGCTGCTGGTCTTCACTGAGCACCCGGAGGATTGGGTCCGGTTAGGACGGTCGGTGACCGGGAGAACCGATCGGGTCGCCGTGCTGGCACCGGATGCGCCCGCCGAGGTGGGTGCCAGCGCGGACGCGCCGGTGCTGTGCCTGCACCACGGCGCGCCCGGTCCCGAGGCGCCGGAACCGTGGCAGACCCGCCTCCTGCTGCACCGGCGGCTGACCCCGGACCGGGTGCCCGCGGTGCGGGATTCGGAGCTGGTGCTGGCCCAACGGCTCACCCCGAACGAGGCGGCGCTCGTCGCACCGGCCTTGCGGTTGACACCGCACAACGCACAGCAGCTCCAGCTCCTGCGCGACGACATGATGGCGCTGTTCGCCCCCGGGGGAAACCAGTACCTGTGGGTGGACCAGATTCCCGCCGAACTCGACCGCATCGGCCGCCCCGGCCGCTACTGACCCCCTTTTCGTGTCCCACCCTCGTGCGGTTGTGTCCCACTTTCGGGCACCGGTCGTGCCCCCAGGACGGTGCCGAACGTGGAACTCGCCGCACTGAGCGTGGGACACAAGCGCGTGAAGGTGGGACACAAGCGCGACAAGGTCGGCAGCCGGGGGTGGGCCGCGTCGCGGACCACCCCCCGGTCCGGACTCAGCCCTGCCCGCCGAGCCTGGCGGACGGCTCCGCGCGGTAGGGCTGTTCCGGCCGCCCGGCGGCGACCAGCGGCCCGCCCGGGGTCTCGACCTCGAACGCCGAGTCGTCGGTGACCGCGGCCTTCTCCTCGGCCGGAAGCGCGGACGGCCGAGAGCTGCGGACGGCCCGGTCCGCGTGGACCACGGGGCGAGCGTGGGCGTCCGATATGGACACCGTGGACGCCGAAGGTTCCGGTGCCCGCAGCGCGGCGGGGATCTCACCGGCTGGGGTGACGACGAGTTCGTCCGCCATCCCGTACCGGCCCGCGAGCATGGGAGAAGCGCCGGTAGGGAGACCGGCGGCGAACTCGGACTTCGCCAGGGCCTCGCGGCGGCGCTTCCGGCCGCGTCTGCCCTCGGCGATCCGTTCCGTAAAGGTCTTCTCCGGTTCGGTCCGATGGGGATTGGACAGTACTGGCGGAGTGCCGAGCCCGCTCGTCCCGGCCGGAGCCTCGGCCGCGCGACCGGCGACCGGCCTGCCGCGCCTCTTGGTGTCGCCCAGTACCGGGGGTGCGCCGCCCGGCGGCGGCTGGAATGCCTGTGCGACAGAGGAAGCGCCGCCCAAAGCCGGCGCGGCCGTCCGTTGGGTGCCCTGGCCTTCCGGTGCGGAGGCGCCTGGGGGGAGGGCCGGGGCCGATCCCGCCATGCCGCCCAATCCGGAGGACAGTCCCGGCGAAGGGGCGCCGTTCTGGCGTTTGCCGTTTTCCTTGCCCTGCGGCTCGTGGGGTAGTTCGGCGCCGGGCGGAGGGGTGATCGTGCCGGGCGGGTAAAGGCTGTTCGACGTCAGATTCGGCAGCGCACCCACGCCTGGCTGCCGGGCCGCCGGGACT
>NZ_VJWX01000781.1 GCF_007713715.1 Amycolatopsis rhizosphaerae | reverse complement strand
GTCCTGCGGATTCCAGCTCACCTGCGTGCCACCCAAAGCGCCGGACAGGCTGGGCAGGTTCAGCGAGGTGCCGCTGCTGCTGCCACCCCCGATGCCCGCCGTCTGGGCGAGGCTCTGCACCTCGGTCAGGAAGTTCACGGCCGCATCGGCCGTCTTGACCGCGTCCGCGGAGGAAATGTTGAAGTTGGGGATGAGGTCGGCCGGGTTGGTGACCCCGGCCGCCTGGCAAACAGCCAGCATGGCGGTCTGGAACTGCCCGCCCAGCGCGTCCATCACGTTGGCGGAGTTCTGCCAGGCCTGGGCGGCCAGTCCCCAGGTGAGCGGGTTCTGCCAGGTCGCGTCGAATTCGCTGGCGAAGGTCTGCACGGCGGCCTGCGCCGCGGGCAGCGCGTCGGCCAGCCCCTCCAGGTGGGTCCACACCTGGGACCCCGCGATCCGGTCGCTCCAGGTACGGAGGTCCGCGATCGAGCGTCCGGTCTTGGCCTCGAAGGAGTCCGCGGCCTTGTCCTTCCAGTCCGCGGTCACCAGGTTGCCCGAGTTCTGCTGCAGGTCCGCGGCGGCGGCCTCGCTCCAGGCGTGCACGTCCTGCCACATCCTGGCCGCGCTGCGGAGCACGGGGATATGGGCCTGCTCGGCGGTGATCATCGCTTGGTGCGCGGGAGGCGGCAGCACGATGTAGGGAATCATGGGTCATCTCCTCTTTCAGACGGTTTTCTGCGCGGGCTGGCTCACCGGCGGAATGCCGGGGACGGACGGCGTGGCGCCGGTGGTGGGCACCTGGTGGACGCCGCTGCCAGGCGTGGTCCCCGCGGCGCCCGTCGTGCCGGTACCCGTGTGCTGGGTGCCACTGGTGCCGCTGGTGCCATTGGTTCCATGGGTGTCACTGCCCGACGTGGTGCCCGTCGTGCCGCTGCTCTTGCTGCTGCCGCTGCCGGACAGCGACTTCACCAGGCTGATGCCCTTGTCGGCCAGTTTGGCCGTGGAGGTGGCCAGATCGATGCTGTTGATCAGATCGGTGGCGCTGTACTTCGCGGCGGCGGCCTTGACCTTCGCGGAAATGGTGGTCATGTCCTCGCTGGTGTTGGCGATGAACGCGCCGACTACACCGGTGGCGGCCTTGTCCAGCACCGTCATCAGGATTCCCTCGATCGTCCCAAAGGGACTGACCGGTTCACCCAGGCGGCCGAGCGAGGCTGGCACCTCGGGCGCGTGCGTCTGCATGGAGAACTTCGCCATCGACTCCGGGTTGCCACTGATGAACGTAGCGTCTGACATATACCCCTCCTCTAACGTAGGTAGCCGCGCTCGGAGGCGGCCCCGTCGACTTTCCACAGCTCTTCATCAAGCACTTCGACGGGTTTGGCGTCCGCGTCCGGTCGTGGTTTCGGTTTCGCCACCGTCGCCTGGGCCGCAGCACCCTTGCGTTTGTTCTTTCCCTTACCGTCCGGTGCCTCGCGGCCGGACAGGACGACCCCGGCCTTGGCGTCGGGCTTGCGCGAGCGGACGGCGTTGACCTGCTCGGCCGCGCCGGAGCGGATGCCCCCGCCAGCCCTCTGCCCCCCGCCGGACCGCGGCGGATACATCGGCGGAATGCCGCTGCTGCCGACTCCGGTGGTACCTGTGGCGCCCGTGCTCCCCGCGACGGCAGGCATGCTGGTCGCCGCACCGGCGGCGGTGCTGCCGGAAACCGGTGTCTGGGGCGCGTCCACCAGTGGGGTGCCGATGCCACCGGCCCCGCCGCCGAGTCCGGTTCCACCAGCGAGTCCCGCCCCGGCCGCGGAAGCCAAGCCAGGCAGGCCCGAATCCGACTGCGGCACCGCGGTATCGACCGGGCTGTACAGGTCTGCCGGATTGAACGCGCTGACCGGGTCGGGCACCTGCCCGGTGGTGCTGGTCGCGTTCTTGGCCAGATCCAGCAG
>NZ_VJWX01000780.1 GCF_007713715.1 Amycolatopsis rhizosphaerae | reverse complement strand
GGTCCAGACCTTTCGCGGTCGGCGCATCAGCCCGTCACCTCCTCGGCCGGTGGCGGGGCGAGCTCGCGGTCGCCCGGTGTCCGGCGCTCCTGCCGGGACAGCCACCGCGCGAACAGGGCGAGGGCGAGCACGCCGTCCACCACGTCCATCGGAATCCACATCGCCAGCCCGGCCAGCTGCTGGTCGGTCAGCGGGTCGCCCTCGGCGAGCACCCCGGCGGGGTAGAGCGGGGCGGGGGCCAGCGTCAGCACGGCGCCCAGCGCCGCGGCCGCCATCCCGGTGGCGAACAGGAGCAGGAAGGCGGCGGGCCCGGCCAGCCGGTGCCGTCCCGGGGCCAGCACGGCCGACCACAGCAGCCACGCGGCGAGCACGAAACTCGCGTGCTCCGCCGCGTGCGCGGCCGGGTGCCCGAGCGCGGACAGGTACGGCGCGGGCAGATGCCAGAACCACAGCACCGCGACCTGGGAGGTGCCGACGACGATGCCCCGGTGCAGAGGACCCCGCAGCCAGCGGCCCACGGCGCCGGCCCGAAGGCGGGACCAGGACAGCCGGGCACGCCGGGGCAGCGCCAGGGACAGCGGTAGCCCGGCCGCCCCCGCCGCCAGCAGCGGTCCCGCCACCACGAGCAGGATCATGTGCTGGATCATGTGGCCGGTGAACGAGTCCTCGGCGAACCGGTGCACCGGCGGGCTCTGCGCCACCACGACGGCGGCGATCCCGCCCGCGAACGCCGCGGCGCGCGCGGCGCCCACGGCGGAACCGCGGCCGCCGCGCCGCCACAGTTCCTGCACGCCACGGCCGTAGGCCGCGGCGAGCCCGGCGAGCACGAGGACACCGGCCAGCTCCCACCAGCGTTCGGCGTCACCGCCGGCGGTGGCGTGCGCCAGCGGCAGGGCGGGTGAGCTCAGGACCGGCACTGCGGGATCACCACCACAGCGACGCCGTCGAAGGCGATGATCGCCACGAACAGCAGGTTGGCCCAGATGCCCACGGTGGCCAGCAGCCTCGTGCGGTCCCGCCGGGTGCCGTCGGGACGTCCCTCCTCGACGGCCGTCCCGCTCGTGCGGTGCCGGACGAGCAGGGCCGTGCCGAGCGCGGCGAGCGCGATCACGCCGGGGACGACCACCATCAGCGTGATCACCACGTACAGCGGGGTACCGGAGATTTCGTGGTGCCCGGCGAAGCACGCCAGCTCGTCGGTGCTCCAGGCGGCCCCGAGGTGCAGCGCCCAGGCGATCGCACCGCCCAGCACGGCGAACCACAGCAGCAGGCCGCCGCGGTGGTGCGCCTTCGGGGAGACGGCCGGTGCGGTCATCACAACCGCTCCGACAGGTAGATGGTGAACAGGATGCCCGCCCACACGATGTCGACGAAATGCCAGTAGATCGCGGTCAGCCGGACGCGTTCGTGCCGCCGGTAGCCGAAACTGCCGCGCAGGGCCGCCGCGAGCAGCCACGCCACCATGAGCAGGCCGATGGTCACGTGCAGGCCGTGGAAACCGGTGATGGTGTAGAACAGCGAGCCGTAGACGTTGGTCGTGAAGGTGAACTTCCGCAGGTCGCTGGCGTACTCCAGGCCCTGGACGGTCAGGAACGACAGGCCCATCAGCAGGGTGGCGAGCAGGCCGAGCCGCAGGCGCCAGCGCTGCCCCTTGCGGATGCCGCGCTCGGCCCAGATCACCGGCAGGCTGCTCGGCAGCAGGACCGCGGTCATGATCAACGGCCGTTCGAGTTCCGGTTTTTCGATGCCGCCGGGCGGCCACTGGGCGGGATGCTGGAAGCGCAGGTAGAAGAAACTGCCGAGCAGCACGGCGAACAGCGTCGCCTCGGTCAGCACGAACAGCACCATGCCCCACCAGGCCGGGGTCCGGCCGGAGGGCATCTCCGTGGTCAGCGCCTGCGGGCTGGTGCTCTCCCCGGCGGTTTCGAGCGCGGACATCACGACGCCACACCTGCCTCCTGCGGGG
>NZ_VJWX01000077.1 GCF_007713715.1 Amycolatopsis rhizosphaerae | reverse complement strand
CTCCTGCCCGGCCCGTCCCAGACGGCCGGAACCGGAGGGAGTGGTTGGGGCAGTGGGGAGTCGGCAGACGTCCCGTCTCGTGCCGGCCGGTGCTCGCCGCCGGCGTTCCGGGGCGGTGGTCGGCAAGGCGGCACTCGCGGTCGTCGCGACGCTGGTGATGGCGGTCACGGGGTACGGCTGGGTGCAGTTGCACTCGCTGACCGGGGGGCTGCGCACGTCGGACGCTCTCGCGGGCGAGGCGGGTTCGGCGCACGGGGACGCGAACATCCTGATCATGGGCTTGGATTCGCGGCTGGACGAGAACGGGAACCCGCTTCCGCAGAGTATCTACAACGCGCTGCACGCCGGGGACGAGCAGGACGGCGGCTACAACAGCAACGTGCTGATGCTGCTGCATGTGCCCGGGGACGGCAGCCGCGCGACCGCGATGTCCATTCCCCGAGACGACTACGCGGACCTGGTCGGCTGCCCCGACGGCGTATGCAAGGGAAAGATCAAGCAAGCCTATGGTTTCGCCTTCGATCAGAAGGCGAAACAACTCTACGCGCAGGGCGTGACCGACAAGGTCCAACGCGAGCAGCAGGCGCGCGAAGCCGGGCGCAAGGCTGAGATCGACACGGTGCGCCAGTTCCTCGGCGGCGTGCCGGTGGACCATTTCGTCGAGGTCACCCTGGTCGCGTTCTTCCAGATCGCCCAGGTCGTGCAGCCGATCACGGTGTGCGTGGCGGAGGACACCCAGGACAACTACTCCGGCGCCAACTTCCACAAAGGACAGCAGCAGATCAACGCCGAGCAGGCGGTGGCGTTCGTGCGGCAACGCCGCGACTACGTGCACCCCGCGTTGAACTTCACGGACCTGGACCGGGCGCGCAGGCAGCAGGCCTTCATCATTTCCCTGGCCTACCAGCTCAAACAGGGCGGCGCGTTCACCAACCCCGCCAACCTGCGGCAGATCATGGACGTCGCCAAGCAGAACACCGCCCTCGACGCCCAGCTCGACCTGCTTTCCTTCGCCCGGCAAGCCTCCAACCTGACCGGCGGCAACGTCACCTTCGTGACCCTGCCGATCGACCACTTCGGCAAGGACCCCAAGGGCGAGGACGTCAACTTCGTCGACACCGCCCAGATCCACTCGATCGTCGCCCAGCTGATCGGCGCCCCGCAGACCTCCACCTCGGCGCAGCCGCCGTCGGCGGCGAAAACGGCGGCGGTGTCCATTACCGACACCACCAGCCGGGACGGGCTCACCGCGCAGACCCAGCAATTCCTCACCGGACAGGGTTTCACCGTCAGCAGCGTGGGCTCCGACACGCGTCACCTGTCCACCACGACCATCTTCTACGGCAGCGGCGCACGCGATACCGCCGACGCTCTCGCCACGGCGTTGGGCGGCCGGATCACGGCTACCGCATCCACCCAACTGGCTGCCGGGCACATCCAGCTGGTCCTGGGACGCGACTTCCGGTTGCCTGCCAGTGGCGGCAACGGCGACACCGGTGGTCGCGCCGGTGCCAAACCCACCAGCAGCCAACAAACCACCCCCGCCGCGCCCGCCGACAACAGCGACGCCGGGCTGAACGGAATCAGCGGCGGCGGCATCCCCTGCGTCAAATAGCCGAATCCGCACTGCCCGGTTCCGTCGTGGGAGGTCGCAGGAGCAAGGGCCGGCGGCAGGTCGAGCCGGTGTGGAACACGTCCGAGATGAGCACGGCGGCACAGCCCGCCGCGATCCCACCGCACACCCCGCACACCACCGCACCGACCGTGCCTTGCCGGGGCCGGGCGGTGATCGTGGCCAGACAACCACGCACAGCACCACCAGTGGAGACGGAAGGTGATCCGCCCGGCCCTGCGCCCTGCGAGGGTGCAAAGGCTGCCGAGCAGTTCGGACCAGGACACGCAGATCGACCCCGTGCTCCCCGGCGGCTGACAACGCCTGATGCTGCAGGGCCTTCCCGGCCAGCGGTGGTTCGATCAGGCCGTGCCCCACGGCCGCGACCAGACCACGGAAGAACCCGACCGAACGGGGGACGTCCATGGTCACCCGGCCGACCTCGACGACCAGTACCTTGCCGAGGGCGTGATCGCCCTGGCGGAGCAGCACAAAACTCGCTCCGTCGTCAATCTCGACCGTCATCATGCCGCTGGATGACCCTGCCGGGGATGCCGGTTTTCGCACGCCCGGCAGGGCCCACCTCACCGCTGCGGCGAGCGCCGGAGCCCAGACCCGCTACCTTGCGATTGAGCAGGGCATGACGAGCATCGGGGGGTACGTATGGGAGCCGGGCCCGGCGACGGCATCCTGGATCAGGGCTGGTTCGGGTTCTACGACGACACCGTCGAGGTTGATCCCAGCAGCGAGGCGGATCGCGTCCTTCTGGCGGGGTTGCGTGCTCGTGCGGCGTCTCGCGCCTGGCCTTGCGATCCTTCTGACACGTGGGCCTATCACGCCCTTGAGGACGGCAGGCACCTGCTTCGCGTGGGCGTGCGGTTGGACACCTGGCTCAGCTACGGAGTCGAGTTCGACGGGACGCGCATCGTCGGTGACGAGTGTCATCACGAAATCCCGTTCGATTTGACGGGGCCGATGGAAATGTCGGTGGAGTATCCGGGGCCGGTGGAGTATGCCGGGCCGGTGGAGTTCCTGGTCGAGCGGGCGGCGGCGTGGCTGGAGCCGCTGGTGAGCCGGCCGATCGAGCTGCGGATGTGGTGCGAGGACGGCGAGGTGAGGCACCAGGAATGGGTTCTGGCGGGCCTTGAACGGAAGCTCAAGGGGCGGCCGGGCCGCCGGCCGGACCGCCCGCCGGACCAGGTCACCGTGCTTCGTGTCCCGGAACCCGGACGGGCCCACGGGTACCGCAGACGCTGGTGGGATTTCGGCAGGCGGCGGGGCAGGCAAGGCGAGTGAATGGCTACCGTTCGGGCTGCGATTACTCAAGAATTGTCCAGTGCACAGCTTGGTCGACTTCCTGCGGCGCCCCCGTGGTGTGTAGGTCAGCGTCGGTCACGCAGCTCTTGTGGCTATCGGCGTCGAACGTTGCTGAGGCTTATCGACGACGGAATCCTGGACCCCTCGCCGGTTCTGTCAGGCCCCTTCCGCTACGACGATGCAGTCGAGACGCTGCTGGAACCGCCGTCGACCAAACCCGTCTTCACTCGCAGCCAGCGGTGGCGGTCATTCCGCCGACGCGATGCTTCTTCAGAAGCGGACCCACAACTGGAGCGTGTTACCCGAAGGGGTGCAGTTGTAGTCGTGGCCAGGGTACTGCTGAACGGCGTCCTGGTTGCACTGGTACAAGGAGGCCATGCTGTCGCTCCCCGGGTACCACTTGATGAACACCCAGGTCCCAGGCTGGGTGGGCGCGGTGTCGGCCTGGGCCAGCCCCGAAGTGGAAGCCATGCCCGCCACTATCGCCAGTGCGGCACCAAAACCGGTTACAAGCCTGCGCAGCACCTGAACTCCTCCGTTCGTGGTGGGACAACTGAGGATTGTTTACACGAGGTGCTCCGGACAACTGCCGGTCAATGCGCTTCCGCTCGCGAAACCTGCCCAAAATTCCCCTGCCGGGCTCATGGTTTGTCGTGCGCCCGCCCCGCAGCCGCCACTGCTGTACACAAAGGACAGTCAGTCGCAGAGGGGTGCGAAAGATCGTTGGTGCCGGTTCGGGGTGGAGAAACCTCCACCCCGAATCCGCCACTCAAGGCCAGTGTGCCGCGGCCGTCTCCTTCCTAATCTGCTTCTCGGGCATCGCGCGAGAAGCGCGTCATCGCATAGGGGGGAACCCGAGTGCACACTTCACAGGACCTCCGCCGGGCGGAGGCGGTACGGCTGGACGCCGTGTCGAAGATCTACGGCCGTAGGGACGGCCGGGTGGCCGCGCTCCGCGGGCTCACGATGGGCTTCGCCCACGGCACCTTCACGGCCGTGATGGGACCGTCCGGGTCGGGCAAGAGCACCTTCCTGCACTGCGCCGCGGGACTGGTCCAGCCCACCTCGGGCACGGTCACCGTCGGCGGCACCGACCTCTCCGGCCTGGACGACACCCGGCTGACCAGGCTGCGCCGCGACCGGATCGGCTTCGTCTTCCGACGGCGCCTTCGCCGGCGAACTACAGCCGTTCCAGGGACGAGCCACTGGCCGCGCTCACCCCGCGCGAACGCGAGGTGCTGGAGCTGATGGCCGAAGGCTGCTCGAACACGGCGATCGCCCGGCGGCTCACCATCACCGAGGGCGCGGCCACAAAGCACATCTCCAACATCTTCGGAAAACTGTTGCTGCCGCCGTCGAGCGACAGTAATCGCCGCGTCCTCGCGGTTCTCGCCTACCTCAACGCCTGAACCGCACATGCGTCAGTCGTGCCGGGCGAAGTGCGCCGATCAGTCCCGGTTCGTCGAGGGCGCCACGCCCACCAGCCGGTGGGCGTCGCCGTCACGGTGGACGGTTCCCGCGGTGGGCTCGGGGAAATGGGTGCCGAGCAGGAGCGTTCCGGTGTCGGCGATGCTGTCGAGCAGGTGGTGGCGGTTCCGTTTCGCCTGGTCCGGTTCGATGTCGACGCAGCTGGTGAGGTGTGGGTGTGCCAGTTGCACCGGATGGTGGATGCTGTCGCCGGTGATCACGGCGCGCTCGCCGCCGCTCTCGATCCGCACGGCGACCTGACCCGGGGTGTGTCCCGGGGTAGGTACGAGCAGAACCCCGGAGGCGACCTCGAGGCCCCCGGCAGGCACGTCGAGCAGGTCGAGCAGGCCCGATTCGTGCACGGGGTGGACCGAGTCGCGGAACATCCGCAGACGTGGCTCGTCCATCGCGACCGAGGCCCAGTAGTCCCATTCGGTGCGGTGGGTGAGGTAGCGGGCGTTGGGGAAGGTCGGCACCCATTCACCGGCCTCGCGGCGGGTGTTCCAGCCGACGTGGTCGGTGTGCAGGTGGGTCAGAATGACGAGGTCCACGTCCTCCGGCCGGAAACCGGCCGCGGTCAGCCGAGCCGGGTAATCGGTGTCCAGGTTGTGCCAGGCCGGGTTGGCCCGGTCCTTACCGTTGCCGATTCCCGTGTCGACGAGGACGAGCATGCCGCCCACCCGAACCGCGAAAGTATGGCTGGCAAGGCGGATCGTGTGGTCGGCATCGGCGAACGCGGGCCGGAGCCAGGGCAGCCGGCCGACGACGTCCTTGGTGGCATGGGGGAGGAGCCACGGACCGGTCTCGGGCGGCAACTCGACCTCGTCGATGCGGGTGATCGTGGTGTCACCGATGGTCCAGTGCGGTTGGGTGGTGCTCATGCTTCCTTCTTCCCGAGTCGGTTGGGCAGGATGGGGCCGGTGGAGATCAGGCAGACGAGGTCGCGGCGCCGGTCGCCAGGCCCTGCACGATCGGGGCGGCGATCAGTTCCGGCACACCGTCCGCGGCGGCGAACCAGGCCATGGCGGCGGCCTCGGCGAGAAGTGCGGCGATCAGGACGGGGCGCCGGCCCAGATAGTCGGACAGCGAGCCGGTGACCGGCAAAGCGGCCAGGAGCGCGAGGGCGTAGGCGCTGAACACCACGGTCACCATGAGCGCGGACAGGTGCCAGTCGGCCTGGTAACGGGTGTAGAGCGGGGTCAGCGCGGCAGAGGCGGCCAGAAGCGCGACGAGAATCGAGGCGTTCAGGGTGAACCACGTGTGCCCGGCGAACTCGCCCTGTGGGCGGGGCGCCGAGGCGGTGGTGGGGAACATGACCAACTCACTCAGATCGTTACGCAAAATCTTTGCGTTAACGAACTTAAGTGGCGCGGGGTGTTAAGGCAAATATTGTGCGTTAGTTGCCCGGAGTGGGGTTGGTCACGGTGATCGCGGCGAGGTTCGACAGCAGCGTCCGGACGAAGGTCCGGGAGTCGTCCCAGAGCCTGTCGGAGCGAAACAGGACGCGGTAGGTGATCGGGGCCACCACGTGATCGAGGACCATCTCGATCGATGGTGTCCGTTCCCCGCGAGCAGCGGCACGGCCGAGGATGATGCCTACCGCCTCGGCGGTGAACGCCGAGCACTGGCCCGCGTTTCCCCGTTCCGGATCTCCGCCGAGCGCATCGACGATGAAGGCCCTGCCGGTGGGTGACGACACCTCCTCCAGGAACTCCGAGGCCCAGGTCATCAGGTCGTCGTGGAGATTTCCGCGGTCGGCGGGAGGCGCTTGCGGGCGGAGCCGTTCGACGGCGACGTCGGACAGCAGCTCGGTCAGATCGCCCCACCGCCGGTAGATGGTGGACGGGGTGACGCCGGCCCGGTCGGCGATCATCGGCACGGTCAGCTCCGCTCGCCCCAGTTCGTCCTGCAGGTCGCGCACCGCCTGGTGGACTGCCTGCTGGATCCGGGCGCTGCGTCCGCCTGGACGGGATCCTTTCGTCGTCATATCCTGCAGCTTAACGCGAATCTTTAGCCTTCTGCTCGTGGCCGCCGGATCGAGTGGACGTTCCTGGACGACGCTGGAAGCGATGGCGCTGCTCTCGTGCTCACCGGCGAACCGGGTGTCGGCGGCTGACGAGAGGAGTGACAGGGCACCGTGCGGAATGTGGCCAGAGGGCGGATCGTCGTTCTGACGTCGATCGCGGTGGTTGCGCAGTTCGTGCTGACATTCGCACTGGTGGAGGGGTACCTGGGGAAGTACAACGTGTCGACAGCTGATTGCGGCTGGGGCGGAACGTGTACCGACGATGGCGATGGACCGTTGCTTGTGGCCGGCTGGCTCGGTGCGCCGGTGGCCGAGGTCGTGATCGCGGCGGCGGTA
The DNA here is from genome assembly GCF_007713715.1 of Amycolatopsis rhizosphaerae. Taxonomy (GTDB): domain Bacteria; phylum Actinomycetota; class Actinomycetes; order Mycobacteriales; family Pseudonocardiaceae; genus Amycolatopsis_E; species Amycolatopsis_E rhizosphaerae. Next base: position 13,760 of record NZ_VJWX01000077.1, on the reverse strand, counting down.
GCCGGTATTGCCTACGGGCGTGGTCGGCGGAATGTCGAGGGCCATTCTTTCCGGACGATGGTTGCCCGGGGAGCCGTCCACGGTCTACTTTGGACAACGGGTGCCGATGCCCGTTGTCCGGTCGTCAACCGACCGCGTTGATGGCAGCTTCGACGACCTGGCCGCCGACAGCCCCCAGAGGCGCGGCGGGTAGTCGCACCGTGACGCGGAGCCCGCCGTCCGGGCGCGGGGTGAGGGTGAGGGTTCCGTCGTGTGCCTGGGTGATGCTCTTGGCGATGGCCAGGCCGAGGCCGACACCCGCGTGGTCGGTGCGTATGCGTTCGGAGCCGCGCTGAAACGGCTCGACAAGCGTGGAAAGCAATTGCGGGGAGAGTTTTTCGCCGGTGTTCTCGACGGTGATCACCGCGGTCCTGGGGTGAACGCCGGTCGTGACCCACACGGTGCCCTGTTCGGGCAGGTTGTGGACGATCGCGTTGTGAACGAGGTTCGTGGTCAGTTGCAGCAGAAGCGCGGGCGAGCCGGTAACGGGGGCCTCCTCGCCGGAGGTTTCCATGGTGAGGCCGCGTTTTTCCGCGAGGGGGAGAAGCGTTTCGATGGCTTCTTCCGCTACGAGGGACAAATCGACGGGTTCGCGGGCGAAGGACCGTTGGTCGGCGCGGCTGAGCAGGAGCAATGCTTCGGTGAGCTCGATCGCGCGGGTGTTGACGGCGTGGAGGCGGGCGACGAGTTCTCCGGTGTCGCGGTTCGGATCGTTGCGGGCCACGTCGAGAAGCGTCTGCGTGATCGCCAGTGGCGTGCGCAGTTCGTGGGAGGCGTTGGCCGCGAACCTCTGCTGTTCGGCGGCGTGTGCTTCGAGCCGCGCGAGCATGGTGTCGAAGGCGTCGGCGAGTTCACGGAACTCGTCTCTGCGGCCCGGCAGCCGGATTCGGTGGGAGAGTGATCCCTTCGCGGCCACGCGTGTGGCGTCCGTGATGCGATTCAGCGGGGTGAGCATGCGCCCGGCGAGAATCCACCCTCCGGCAAGGCCGAACACCAGCAGGAACGCCCACGCCGCGGCTATCTTCGGAACGAACGCGCGCAGGAGGTCGGCCCGGCTGGGAACATTGGGACCGGGCAGCCGGCCGGGAGCGAAGAGACCGGGGAATCGACCGGAAGTAAAGGGGCCGGGAATGGTGATCGGATCCGCGGGCACATAACGCAGCAGGAACACCCACACGACAGTGAGCAGCAGGGCACCGGAAAGCATGAGGAGCCCGGCGTAGCTGAGGGTGAGTTTGAGGCGAACGCTCAAACCGGGCTCCCTATCCACGGTCCTCTCCCTCATCCGGTGCCGGGTGCTCGATGCGGTACCCGACCCCGGGCACGGTGGCGATGATCCAGGGTTCGCCGAGGCGCTTGCGCAGTCCCGAGACCGTGATGCGCACGGCGTTGGTGAACGGGTCGGCGTTCTCGTCCCACGCCCGCTCCAGCAACTCCTCGGCGCTGACGACACCGCCTTCCGCGGCGACGAGGACTTCGAGCACGGCGAACTGTTTCCGGGTGAGCGCGACGTAGCGGCCGTCGCGGTGGACCTCGCGGCGGAACGGATCCAACCGCAGGCCCGCGATCTCGCGCACGGGTGGTCTGTTGTGGGCGCGCCTGCGGTCGAGTGCTCTGAGCCGGAGCACGAGTTCCCGGAGTTCGAAGGGTTTCGTGAGGTAGTCGTCGGCGCCGAGTTCGAACCCCGATGCCTTGTCGTCGAGCCGGTCGGCGGCGGTGAGCATGAGGATCGGCATGCCGGTGCCGGAGGCGACGATGCGTTTGGCGACCTCGTCGCCGGAGGGGCCGGGGATGTCGCGGTCGAGGACGGCGATGTCGTAGGCGTTGATGCTCAACAGTTCCAGCGCGGTGTCACCGTCACCGGCGATGTCGGCGGCGATCGCTTCCAGCCGGAGGCCATCGCGGACGGCCTCCGCCAGATAGGGTTCGTCCTCGACGATCAACACACGCATGATCTCGATGCTACGAGCCGGAGAATATCGTTGGCGTATCGGAAACCACATACGGGCCGGCAACACCACGCTGCCTTGACTGGAGGCATGACCTGTCGCGAATCTGCACCAACAGCAGCTCGCCGTGTCCGATCGGCCATTTTCGCTGCCCTTGTGCGCATTTACCACTCGCTGGCGTCCTCGGCCCAATATGGTGGATTGGGCAAGGCCGACGGCGTTGTCCTCTACCCAGTGACGGTCTTCGACGGAGTTCCGGCCGTGGCCAACCTCGATCCCGATCTGCTCGACGCCCTGCGCCGGGCCGCCCGTGATGCCAGGGACGACGGGGTCGAGTTCTTCGTCAACAGTGGCTGGCGTTCCCGGGACTACCAGGAACATCTACGCCGTGAGGCCGTCTCGAAGTACGGCTCGGAAAGGGAAGCCGCCCGATGGGTGGCCACCGTGGACACCTCTGCCCACGTGGCGGGGCACGCGGTCGACATCGGGCCCTCCGGTGCCAGGAGGTGGCTGTCCGAGCACGGCGCCCGGTACGGGCTGTGCCAGATCTATCGAAACGAACCCTGGCACTACGAACTGCGCCCCGAAGCCATCGACGGCGGCTGCCCGCCCCTGTATGCAGACCCCACACACGATCCGAGGATGCAGCAGTGACCAGCACGCTCGGCATATCCCGCCCCGGAGCCGCCGATCTGCTGCCACCCACGCTGCAGACGATCCCCGAGGCGATCGGCAAGAACATCGCGATCGCACGGCGGCGGACTCGTTCCCGGATCATGGCCGTGGTCAAGGCGGACGGGTACGGGCACGGCGCCATCACGGTCGCGCGGGCCGCGGTCGCCGCCGGGGCGGAATGGCTCGGCACGACGGACATCGCCGAGGCCGCGAGGTTGCGTGCGGCAGGGCTCACCGCGCCGATCCTGACGTGGTTGAACCCGTCCGGTGTCGATGCCGAGGCCGCGGCGACGGGCCGGATCGACATCGCGGTCGGATCGGTCGACGAACTGGAAGCATTGCTCGCACAGCATTCGCCCGCTGCCCTTCGGATCCACTTGCACCTGGACACCGGCATGGCCCGGGAAGGCTGCCCGGTACCCGAGTGGGACGCGCTGATCGCAGGCGCACGGCAAGGGGAACGGCGGGGGAAGGTCCGCGTCGTGGGCCTCATGGGGCATCTGCCGTTGGCCGACCAAGCCGATCCCGAGGCGAACGCCCCGGCGGTGTCGCGCATGCGCCGGGCCGGAAACGCGGCCAGGGCGGCGGAGCTCGACGTCCCGCTCACACACCTGGCCGCCACCTCGGGAACGCTGACCGACCCGGCCACCCATTTCGGCATGGTCCGGCTCGGAGCCGGGCTGGTCGGCATCGATCCCTCCGGGACCACCGAACTGCACGGCGCGTCTCGGCTGACCGCGCCGGTTGTGCACAGCGCGACCGTCGAGGCGGGTACGCCGGTCGGCTACGGCGGTACGTACGTCACCGGCACGTCGACCAACCTCAGCGTGCTGCCCCTCGGGTATGCCGACGGAATCCCGCGGGAAATCTCTCCGGACGCTTCCGTGGAGATCCACGGAGGACGCCACCGGGTGGTCGGACGTGTCTCGATGGACCAAATCGTCGTCGACACCGGCGCCGACCACGTTCCGCTCGGCACGACCGCGACCGTGTTCGGCCCACCGGACGGGGTTGCTCCGACCATCCGCGACTGGGCCCGCTGGGCCGGGACCATCCCCCACACCATCGTCACCGGCATCGGACCACGAGTGAACAGGACAATCGCATGACTCAGCACGTTTTGGTCATCGGGGGCGGACAGAACGCCGAACACGAGGTCTCCCTGAACACCGCCGCCGCCATCAGGGGCGCGCTGCACTCCCGCGGGTTCCAGGTCAGCGGCATTTCCATCGGCCGCGACGGGCTGTGGAGGCACGGGCAGAAACCGCTCGGCACAAGCGTTTCCGCCTCGTTGGCCGCGGCGCTGCCGCTCCTCGAACAGGCGGATGTGGTCTTCCCCGCGGTTCACGGTCCCCTCGGGGAGGACGGGACGCTCGCGGCGCTGTGCGCTCTCGTCCGGAAACCCGTGGTCGGCTCCGGCCTGCGGGCCGGGGCGGTCGGCATGGACAAGGAGGTGACCAAGCTCGTCGCCGAAGCCATCGGGATACCCGTCGCCCCGGGACGTCTGGTGCATGCGACCGAGATCGAAGACATCGAATTCGAGACCGAGGTCGTCGTCAAACCAGTCTCTGCCGGGTCCAGCTACGGCGTCACCCTGGTTCGGGACGCAAACCGGCTGGACGAGGCGTTGCGCACGGCCTCGCGCTACGACGATCGGATTCTCGTCGAGCACGTCGTCCATGGCCGGGAGATCGATGTCGCGGTCCTCCGGGAGGCCGACGGCAGCCGCTGGGCCGCACCCCCGCTGGAGATCCACGCCGGCGGCCTGTTCGACACGGCCACGAAGTACAACGGAACCGCCCGGTTCACGGTGCCCGCCGACCTCGGCAGCACGGACCACGCCGCGATCAAAGAGGCGGCGCTGGCCATGTTCGACGCACTCGGCTGTTCGGGAGTCGCCCGCATCGACTTCTTCCTCACCGAGGACGGCCCTGTCCTCAACGAAGTCAACACGATGCCGGGAATGACCGCCGAGTCCCAGGTACCGCGCATGTTCGCGGCGGCGGGAGTGTCCTATGAGGAACTCGTCGCCCGCCTGGTAGACGCCGCGACGGTGCCGACAGCGATGCTCCCCGTGTAACCGGTTACGAGGGGCGGTAAACGGCTTTGGCTTCCCGGAAGGCCGCGCGCGCTTCGCGGCGCCGACGGAGTTTGATCAGTACGTCGCCGAGGTTGTTCAACGCGCGGGCGAGTTCGTACCGGTGCTCGCCGATCTCGGCGGCCGCCAGCCGCCGGAGGATGCCGACCGCTTCTCCAGCCGGAGCGAGCGCGTCGGCGTGGCGCCCCAGCTTGGTCAGAAACCAGCCGAGGTTGTTCAATGCCAGCGCCAGCTTGGGGAGAAGGACCGGGTCGCCCGCCGCCAGTGGGCGGAGGAGGTCGGCGGCTTCCCGGGTCGGCTCGACGGCTTCGGCGACTCGGCCCAGATCTTCCAACACGTCACCGAGGTTGGTCAGCGATCCGGCGAGCCCGGGCAGGAACCGGCCGGGGGCGGCCGAAAGCAGTCGGCGGTAGCAGCGCACCGACTCGGCATAAGCCTCGGCCGCGTCGGCGGTGCGGCCCAGCCTCGACTGCACGAGACCGAGGTCGTGGTGGCACCTCGCGGCGGGAAGGAGATAGGTCCGGGGGTCCGTTTCGGCATGCTTGCCCGCGAGGTCGGCGGCCTGCCGCACGAAGGTCAGTGCCTCTTCGGCACGGTCTGCCGCCAAGAGCTCGCCCCCGGCGTCGACGAGCTTCTGCAGGTAGGTGAGTGTGCCGGGATCCGGTGCGGGCGCCGCCTCGGGTGCCGCCGCGCGTACCGGCCGGCCGTCCTCGGTTCCGGTGAAACCGAACCGCCGCAGTCCCGCGGCGAGGTGACGGGTCAGGCCCTGGTCCAGTGCCGCAACCCGGCGATACAGCTCGGTGGCCTCCTGGCGGCACCGCCGGGCCTCGCCGTCGTGGCCGGACTTGGCCAGCAGAGGGGCGTACGCGAGCAGCGCCGCGTAGTAGTCCGTCAGCTGCGTGGCCGTCGCGTCGGCCCCGACCCGTCGGCGATACAGGCCGATCGCCTCCTCGATGGCTGACAGCGCCTCGTCATGGCTGCCCGACTCGTCCAGCGCGATGCCCAGGTACACCAGGGCATCGGCGACGGCGAAGTCGCGATCCTGCCCCGGGACGTCCTGTCGGCGCAGGTCGACGGCTTCTCTCAGCGCGGCCAGTGCGTCGGCACGATCGCCCAGCACGGCCAGGTGGTTTCCGAGCTGGGCCAATGCGGTGGCCAGGCGGGGTCCGTAGGTTTTCCCGTCGACGAGGGCGAGGGTGCGGTACAACTCGACCGCGCTTCGGGCGGCGGTCGACGCCTCGTCCCGGCGATGGGGTATTGCGCCGAGTGCTCCGCCGAGCAACTCCGAGGCCAGGGCGAGGCCGGGCAAGTAGCCTGCGGCGTCGGCGCGGCACAGCCGCCGGTAGAGGTCGACGCTCTCCCGAAGGGCAGTGAGCGCTTCGTCCACCCGATCGCTGGTCTGCAGCAGGATGGCGAGCTCGACCAATGCCCCCGCCAGTGCGCCGCGATCGCCGGGCCGGTCGGACCGCGCAAGCCTTCGGCGGTACCGCTCGACCTGTCCTTCGGCGTCGATCAACGCCCGATACGTGTCACTCGTCGTCACTGGTCTGAATTCCCGTCACAGGGCAGCACCGCGCGCGGTGTTGTGCAGTTCGGTGAGGTCGATTCCGGCGAGGCCACTCGGCCGATGCGCTCTCACCGTAACAGCGATGCGGGCGAGAAGCCCGTGGCTGGCGCGAACCGGTCATGTGCCCCCGTCATAGGCACGGCCAGGCTTGACTTTGCCCGAGACGGACAGCACCGACGACGGGGCAGGGAGCCGATGAGATGTGGCTGCGGCCATGAGCCGAGTGCGCACGGGGACGGTGGCTGCCAGGTCATCCTCGGCGAGGAGTGGGGTTACGGGCTGGAAGCCTCGGACTCGGTCGTCTCGACCACCTGGTGCCCCTGCAGCCGAAGCTACGACGAGTTCAGGGACTACGCCGCGTCGCGGCCACCGGCCCTCACGGGACTGCCGTCGATGCCCGAGCGCATGGCACGTGAGTACCCGGAGAACGATCCGGCCCGGGCCGCGCTGGAACACCTGGACGGCCTGATGCGCGACGCAGGGGCCAGTTCCCAAAGGACGGACGCAGAGGAACACCGCCGTGGCTGGCTGAAGATTCTCGACCGGGAAGACGCGGACGCGGCCTCCTGCGTCCGGCACGTGCTGGGCCGGTTCCAGCGCCGGGAGCTGTTTCCCTTCCACGGTGCCCGGGATCTCGATCCCGCCCGGCGGCCGGCAGCCGAATGGAGCCGTCGGCTACACCGGCATCCCAGAACCGCCGCCGTCGAACTGGTCGAGCCGACGACCGGAGTGACCGAGATCCTCATCGATCCCCAGACGCGTGCCCCGGTCGTCCGAACCGGGAACGGTCTGCTGCGCACCGTGCTGACCCGGCGGCTCCCGGGCGGCAGCCCGCTGGCGGAGCTGGTCCTGGACCAGGTGCTGTGGGTGCGCACCGTGGACAACGAGCTTTACCTGTCCCCCCACCAGTTTTCCCGGTCCGAGCGGACCAGCCCCGAGGTCTGCCACCGTCGGTTCGCCCGGCTGATCGAGGTGCTCCTCACGGACATCGCGGCCGACGCCGCCCGCATTCGGCACAGCGGCGAAGTCGCGCCGGGGTTGCTTCGGCTGGCAATGCTGCCCTGGCCGGAAGGCACCGTGCTCCCGCGTTCCGCGTTGGAAGCCGCCCGCGCAGAGGGGTGAGCGGGGGACCAAGCGGATCTTTGTCGGTCGAAGTGGCCGATGGCGACGTGACCTGGCGAATCGGTGCGGCGACCAACGTCCACCATGGCCAGTGGCCATTACGGCAGGATCCGGCCAACCCCGGCTTCTGCCCGAACAGACGTCCGTTGTTTGGCTAGGATCTCGAAAGTGGGCCGATGGAGAGCACGGGTTGCGGTCGCGTTGCTTGTCGTTGCGGTGTTTCCGGTTCTCGTCGGTGCCTGGCTGGCGCCGTGGGCGGTGCGCAGCGCGCGGGGCGGTGGGGACGGCGGTGTGTTCACCACGCAGCACTGTGATCGGGCGTCGCCGATCACTTGGCGTTGCACGGGGGAGTTCTGGGCCAGTGATCCCATGGCGTGCGAGGGCGAGGCCGGTTGTCCTCTGTGGAATCCCATTGTGCTGGACGCACCGAAGTACCGGGCGCCGGGTGAGATTGTCTGGTCGAGCAGGCCGTTCGGGAACACCGCCCAGGTTGTGTCGCCTTGGGGGTGGCACGAGAAATACCTCATCCCATTCGGCATCTTCGCCGGACTCGCCTGCTATCTCGCCGCAGTGGCGGCCGCGGTCCGGCGCAGGTTCGGCGTGCCCACGATCGTCGCCACGGGCGGGAGCCTCGCGCTGCTGGTTCCGGTCACCGTGTGGCTGCTGGTCTGACCAGGCGGTCGGACGTCGCGTGCCCAAGCTGGCACCGCTGGTTTACCACTGGAAACAGAGGTGCTCAACAGCATTGAGCACCCGCCCGGCAGGGGTCACCACGGTACGGTCCGGCCGAAACGATCGAGATACGCGAGACCGGGCTTCCCCAGTCTCGAAAGCAGAACGTCCACCACCCGCGGGACGGTCTCGTCGATGGTGAGTGGCGCATCCGGCCCGCCCAGGTCCGTGCGGATCCAGCCGGGCGCCATGAGTACGAACGCGCGCCGCGTTTCGGCCTGCCGGACCGAGAAACTGCGCATGAACATGTTCAGTGCTGCTTTGCTGCCCCGGTAGACCTCGCGCAGTGCGGTCGTGTTGTTCGTGATGCTGCCCTGCCCGGAGGACATCGCCCCGATGAGTCCGGTCGCGGACACGAGGTCTTCGAGCGTTTCGATGACGCGCATGGGGCTGAGCGCGTTGGTGACCATCACCTCGACGAAGTCGGCGGTCGGCACGGCGCCGATCGGCGTCTGTCCATTGTTCGTGGTTCCCGCGTTGACGAAAAGCACGTCGAGTTCCCGTGGTGCGAGACGCTCGTGCAGGGGCGCCAACTGAGCGGGTTCGTTGATGTCGAGACACTCGACCGAGACGCGTCCGTCGTAGCGGTCCGCCAGTTCGTGCAGGGGCGTCCGGGCGGTGGTGTCCCGGACCGTGCCGATGACGTTCCATCCTCTGCCGGAGAATTCGGCCGCCATCGCGTGACCGAGACCGCGCGATGCCCCGACGATAAGAGCGGTCGGCGTGTGCCGGCCCGCGTCAGTTGATGACATTTCGCGTCATCCCCCTTCTTCGGCTTTTCACCCTGAGCGCGCGAGGGAACCGCCACGAGCGGCCCCAGCCACGCGCCGTGCTGATGCCTCCGAGTCTTTCCGCTCCGCCGCCTTCCGGCCACGTTCGGGGGCGGATTTGTAGGATTGCCCTCATGGCAGGCCCTCATCTGAGTGAATCCGCCGCTGTAGAGGCCGAGGATGTGCGTCTCCTTCGCGCACTCCAGGTCGCTCCACGGGCCTCGTTCGCCTCGATCGCGGCCGCGCTCGGCCTCACCGAAGGCGCCGTCAGCCGCCGGTACCGCCGGCTGCGTGCCGAGGGCGTCCTCCGCGTCGCGGGCATCGTCGATACCGGGGCACTGGGGCAGAGCCGATGGCTGGTGCGCCTGCGCTGCCGCCCGGGCAGCGTTGCGGCGATCGCCGACGCCCTCGCGCGGCGCGACGACGTCATCTGGGTGGCGCTCGGTGCCGCGGGCTCCGAAATCACCTGCTGGGTCCGGTCGCGGTCGCGGGAACAGCGTGATGACCTACTCGGTCGGCGGCTTCCGCGCACCGCGGCGGTCATCGACGTCAACGCGTCCGCGATGCTCCGCCAGTTCATCGGAGGCCGCGGCCACTATTGGGCCGCGCTCCGCGGCGCGCTGACTCCGCAGCAGGAGTCGATGCTCGGAAGCAGCGGGGCCCCTTTCACGGAATCCCCGGTGGTCGTTCGCGATCCGGTGCAACTCGCCCCCGAGGACGAGAGGATGCTCGACGTTCTCGCCGCGGACGGTCGTGCCAGTCTCGTCGAACTCGCCGCCGCGGCGGACCTCACCCCTGGCCGAGCCTCACGCCGCCTGCAAGCCCTGCTCCTGCGCCGCGTGGTCCACATCGATGTCGAGATCGCCGCGGCGGCACTGGGTTTTCACGCGCGCGCGAACCTCTGGCTCCGCGTGCACCCGTCGGCGGTCAAAAGCGTCGGACGCGCCCTGGCGGAGGAACCCGAAATAGCCTTCGCCGCGGCCGTTTCCGGTCCCTACAACATCCATGCCGTCGCGCACTGCCGGGATCTCGACGAACTGTTCGAATTCACTTCGGACCGCATCGGGTCCTTGTCCGGTCTCCAGAGCATGGAGGTTTCTCCGCTGGCCCAGCAGATCAAGCAGGCCGGTACGCTCGTGTCCGGCGACCGTCTCGTCGATCCGGGAATCGCCCGCCCGAAGCACGAGCGACGGGGAGGGGAGTCGTGAGCGGGCCGGGAAATATTCGCTTGCTACAAGAAACAAAAATCGTAACTGGTCAGGGTGTGCCACGAGCGCGGAGGAGGGAAGGTTGTAGGTAATTGTCTCCTTTGTGGTGCTTTGCGAGAGATGGAGGCTTGGCCCTCCGGAGCCGCTCTTCGAGGGGAGGCTTCAAACCGCCACATGCTGCGTGACCGGTGACGGGATCGTGGTGAGCGATGTGGAAAAGGCGTCGTGAGAGGCGTTAGGTGGGGATCAGGGAGACGAACGCGAGTGAATCGCTGAGGACGTGTCGTTAAGTTACTTGAAGTGGCATCAAAACCGGAATCAAGCTGATAGTTCCGGGATGAGTCTGGCGGGTGCTCGATTATTGGCCAGGCGGTGTCCGGCATGAAGGCGACGTGAACCTGGTCTGCTGCTCTCGTAAGGAACGTGGGAAGGCTGGTCCCGTTGAGGCTGCCCGGTGGGTGGCGTGAGGGAGTGTTCCAAGCGGCGAAAACCGTGAGGGATCGAGTACCGAGACGGGATCAGTCGGCGGACCGACTCGTAGTAGTGGGGAAGTCCCTGTAATGGGGATGGAGCGAAGGGGTCGGGCCATCCGGTCTGCTTGTGTGGGTCAACCAGATTGTCTGGGAGGAGCCTGATGGGTGAGATGGAGTCGACAGGAAAGCCGTTCGAGATATCGAAGTGGGCGGTGCAGGAAGCATATAGGAAGGTTGCGGCGAACAAGGGTGCTGCTGGTGTGGATGGAGTGTCGGTCGCGGATTTCGAGAAGGATCTGAAGGGAAACCTGTACAAGATCTGGAATCGGATGTCCTCGGGTTCGTACTTTCCGCCTCCGGTGAAAGCGGTAGCGATACCGAAGAGCGGGGGCGGGACTCGGACGCTGGGTGTGCCGACTGTTGCGGACAGGGTGGCGCAGACGGTTGTAGCGAGCCACTTGGAGGCACGTGTGGAGGGAATCTTCCACCGGGACTCCTACGGTTATCGGCCCGGCCGGTCGGCGCTGGACGCGGTAGGGGCATGCCGGCGTCGGTGCTGGAAGAGCGACTGGGTGCTCGATCTGGACATCCAGAAGTTCTTCGACACCGTCGACCACGACCTGATGGTCAAGGCCGTACGGGCACACACCGACCAGCAGTGGGTGGTGCTGTATGTGACGCGATGGTTGCAAGCGCCCATACAGCACTCAGACGGCACGACGGAACAACGGACGCGCGGGACCCCGCAGGGATCCGCGCTCTCCCCAGTGCTGGCGAATCTGTTTCTACACTACGCGTTCGATGCGTGGATGGCGCGGGATTACCCGGCGGTGACATTCGAGAGGTACGTGGATGACATCGTGGTGCACTGCGCCAGTCAGGAACAGGCCACTCGTCTGCGAGCACAGATCGGTGACCGGCTGGACAGTGTCGGTCTGACCTTGCACCCGGACAAAACCAGGATCGTGTACTGCAAGGATGGGAAGCGGCAGCAGAACCATCCGGTCACCAGGTTCACGTTCCTCGGGTATGAGTTTCGGGCCAGGAAGGCGCGGAGCAAGCGAGGACGAACATTCACGTCCTTTCTTCCCGCTGTTAGCAAGGACGCCGTGAAGGCCATGACCCAAGAAGTGCGCAGATGGAGCATTCATCAGCGTTCGAACCGCCATCTCGGGGAAATCGCGAGATGGATCAACCCGATCGTTCGTGGCTGGCTGAATTATTACGGCGCGTTCTATCGGAGCGAGCTGTTTGCTTTGTGTGCACGCATCAACACCTACTTGGTGCGGTGGGCTCGCAAGAAGTATCGGCGGTTACGCGCGTTCAAAAGGCTCCACGAATGGTGGAAGAACGTCCAAGCCATAGCGCCGAGACTGTTCTACCACTGGAGCTACACGCGAGATTTCCTGCCAGCGGGATGGTAAGAGCCGTGTAACGGGAGACTGTTACGCACGGTTCTGTGAGAGCCGGAGGGTGAGATTCCCTCCGGCTACTCGACTGCTTGACGGCGTGGCGAGTTGATCTCCTGGGTGGTTGGTCGATCAGGTTGTTGTGCTCGACGATCGGCGTCCGTCCTATGAGGAGCTTGCTGCGGAGAATGCGGCGCTTCGGGGGATGGTGTCGGAGTTGCGGGATGTGGTGGAGTCCCTGCGGGCTGAGGTTGCTGATCTGAAGCGGCAGTTGGGGCAGAACAGTCGGAACTCGTCGAAGCCGCCGTCGTCGGATGGGTTGGCCAAGCCGGTGCGGAAGTCGTTGCGTGGCAGGACGGGGCGAAAGCCCGGTGGTCAGGCTGGGCATTCAGGGTCGACGTTGGCGCAGGTGGCGGATCCGGACGAGGTTGTGCGGCAGGAGCCTGATCGGTGTCGCGGTTGCGGCGAGGGGTTGGCGGGTGCGCCGGCCAGTGGTGTGGAGCGTCGCCAGGTGTTCGATGCCGCCGATCCGGGTGCGAGTGACTGAACATCAAATGGTGGCTCGGCAGTACCGGTGCGGAGTTGTGACCTGTGCGGATGCTCCGGACGGGGTCGAGGCGCCCACGTCGTATGGGCCGCGGGTCGCCGCGATCATCGTCTACTTGTATCTGGGTCAGTTCCTGTCCTGAGCACGGACTGCTCAGGCGTTGGCGGAATTGTTCGGCACTCCGGTCTCGCCGGGAACGGTCTCGGCGGTTACCCGGCGTGCCGCGTCTGGGTTGGACGGGTTCCTCGCGTTGGCTCGCGACGAGATCGCCGCCGCCGAGGTGGCGCATTCCAAGGCCGCCCATGTCTACCGGTCATCACATAAACTGACCAGTTACCCAAAATCTTCCCTGAATGTGTGATGTTGTTGGTGTTGTGTCGTCGATAGAATTATGGAGTGACCGAAAACTGGGGGTTTTCCGGGCCTGATCCGGAACTGTACGACCGCATCGCCGATCTCGATCGGGATGAGGTGTTGTCGCTGATCGCTGCGGCTGAGGCCTGTGCGAATGCGTGTCAGGCGGTGAAACTGGCCGCGGTGGCGGCGTTGGGGGATGCGGATTCGGTGGCGAAGGAGGTCGCCCTCGAATTGCATTACGGTGCGCGTCAGGCGGAGGGTCAGGTGTCGCTGGCCCGGGATTTGGCGCGGCGGCTACCCGGGACGTTCGAGGCGATGAGGCGGGGTGAGCTGGATCCGTATCGCGCGTCGAAAGTGGCCGACCAAACCTCGGTCCTCGCCGATGACCAAGCCCGGGAAGTCGATGCCCGAGTCGCCGGGAAGATCACCGCCCGGGATGCGACGTCGGTGCGGCGCCTGGTGAACAGAACCGTCGCCCGCGTCGACCCCGACGGGCACGCGCGGCGGTGTGAGGAGCGCAAGCGGGGTCGCAAAGTTCAGCTGTGCCATGAGGACGACGGGATGGCCACGCTGTACGCGTATCTTCCGGCGGAGATCGCCGCCACCATCTACACCCGAGTCGATCGCGTCGCTCGACGACTGCGCAGCAACGGCGAGGAACGCACCCTCGACGAGCTACGGGCGGACGTGTTCTCCGATCTGTGCCTGGGCGTGGCCTGCGAGGTGGAGCCGCCGCGGGCGGAAGTGTTCGTATATCTGGATTTCCTGACCTGGACCGGGCTACGCAACGAACCCGCCGAACTCGCCGGACACG
>NZ_VJWX01000779.1 GCF_007713715.1 Amycolatopsis rhizosphaerae | reverse complement strand
GGGCTGTTCGGGCTGGCCCTGCCCGAAGAACTCGGCGGTGACGGTGGGACCGTCGCCGATCTCGTGGCGGGGCTGGAGGAGGTGGCGGCGGCCCTCGTCCCCGGCCCGGTCTTCGGCACCGTCCTCGCCGGGCTCGTGCTGGCCGGGCGCCCGGAGGCGCCGGTGGCCCAGGAACTCGCCCCGGCGCTGGCCGAAGGCAAGGCCCGCGTCGCCATCGGATTCGGCACCGGCACCGTCACCGCGACGCGGGGCGGGCCGGGGCTGATCCTGCGGGGCCGCACCGGTCCGGTGCTGGAGGCGGACGAGTCCACCCACCTGCTGCTGCCCGCCGCGTTCGAGGGCGGCACCGTCTGGTGCCTGCTGCCGCCCGGGCCGGTCGAGGAGGCCGCCGCGCTGGACCTCTCGCGCCGCCTCGGTTTCCTCGATCTCGACGGGGTCGAAGTCGACCGGTCGTGGGTGCTCGGCGATGCCCCGGTCGAGGATCTCGCCGTGACACTGGCCGCCGCCGAGGCCGCCGGCATCGCCGGCTGGTGCGTGCGCACCGCGAGCGAGTACGCCAAGGTCCGGGAGCAGTTCGGCCGCCCGATCGGATCGTTTCAGGCGGTGAAACACCTGTGCGCGGAAATGCTGTGCCGGGCCGAGTTCGCGGCGGCTCTGGCCTGGGACGCCGCGCGGGCCGCCACCGACCCCGCGGAGCACGCCTTCGCCGCCGCGCTCGCCGCGGCCGGGGCGCTCGACGCCGCCGTCGACAACGCCAAGGACTGCATCCAGGTCCTCGGCGGCATCGGATTCACCTGGGAGCACGACGCGCACCGCTACCTGCGGCGTGCGGTGTCGTTGCGGCAGTTGCTCGGCGGCTCGGGGCGCTGGCGGCGGCGCGTTGCGGAACTCGCGTTGTCCGGCGCGCGACGGCGGCTCGGCCTCGAACTCGCCCCCGACCCGGATGTCCGTGCGACCGCGGAGGCGATCGCGGCGCTCCCGCCCGCGCAGCAGCGGGTCCGGCTCGCCGAAACCGGCTACCTCATGCCCCATTGGCCGAAGCCGTACGGGCTCGACGCCGGCGCCGAACGCCAACTGGTGATCGACGCCGAACTGGAGCGGGCCGGTGTCCGCCGTCCCGATCTGGTGATCGGTGCCTGGGCCGTGCCCACCATCCTCGAGCACGGCACCCGGGAGCAGCGGGACCGGTTCGCCGGACCGACCCTGCGCGGCGAGATCACCTGGTGCCAGCTGTTCAGCGAGCCCGGCGCGGGATCGGACCTTGCCTCCCTGCGCACCAGGGCGACCAGAGTGGACGGCGGCTGGCTGCTGTCCGGGCAGAAGGTGTGGACCTCGGTGGCGCGCGAGGCGGACTGGGCGATCTGCCTGGCCCGCACCGACCAGGAGGCACCCAAGCACAAGGGCATCACGTATTTCCTTGTCGACATGCGGACTCCCGGCATCGACATCCGGCCACTGCGCGAGATCACCGGCGACGCGGTGTTCAACGAGGTCTTCCTCGACGACGTGTTCGTCCCGGACGCCATGGTGGTCGGCGAGGTGCACGGCGGCTGGCGGCTCGCCCGCACCACACTGGCCAACGAACGGGTCGCGATGGGCAGCGGCTCTTCCGTCGGCGAGGCGGTGGAGGGGCTGCTCGCGACGGTGACGGAGCCCGACGCGGCGGTGCTCGACCGGCTCGGCGCGCTGGTGACGGAGGGTTCGGCCTGCGCACTGCTCGACCTGCGGGCCACCCTGCGGCGGCTGGCCGGGCAGGACCCCGGCCCCGAGTCGAGCGTGCGCAAACTCCTCGGCGTCCGGCACCGGCAGGCCTGTGCGGAAACCGCACTCGACCTGCGCGGCCCCCTCGGTGTCGTCGACGCCGAGGCACAGCACGAGTTCCTGCTCACCCGGTGCCTGAGCATCGCCGGCGGCACCACCCAGGTGCTGCTCAACGTGGCCGACGAACGCCTGCTCGGCCTGCCCC
>NZ_VJWX01000778.1 GCF_007713715.1 Amycolatopsis rhizosphaerae | reverse complement strand
CACATCGACTGGCAGGCGGGCACCGCCACCTCCCACACCGCGATCGCGGCGATGGTGGTGTGGCGGTGGACGGGGTAACACGCGCTGATCTTCCTGGCCTCCATGCAGGCGATTCCGTCCAACCTGTACGAAGCGGCCACGCTCGACGGGGCCACCGGACGCCAGCAGTTCTTCCGCATCACCATCACGATGCTGCGGCCGCAGATCATCTTCTCCTCGGTGATCGCGACCACCGGCAACATGCGGCTGCTCGCCGAGCCGCTGCTGTTCAACCCCGGCACCGCCGCGGCCACCGGGGGTTCGGACCGGCAGTTCCAGACGGCCGCGCTGTACCTGTACGAGCAGGGGTTCACCAAGTTCGACTTCGGCTACGCCTCGGCGATCGCGTGGCTGCTCCTGCTGGCGACCCTGCTGATCACCGGGGTGAGCTACCTGGTGACCCGCCGGATCTCCACGGACTGAGGGAGCCGACATGACGGAAACGCTTCAAGCCCGGACCCCGGCCGGAGCGACCCCGGCCGGCGCCGGGGCGGCGCGGCGGCGGGGCGGGCGCCGGGGCCTGCTGGTCAGCCCGTGGACCTACGCGGCGCTGGTGGCGGTGCTCGCCGGTTCGGCCTTCCCGGTCTACTGGTCGTTCGTGGTGTCCTCGCAGACACCGGACGCGGTGGACCGGGTGCCGCCGGTGCTCGTGCCCGGCGGGCATCTGTGGGCCAACATCGCGCGGGTCTTCGACCAGACCGACTTCGCGCTGGCGCTGGCCAACTCGCTGATCGTGGCGGGCACGGTCACGGTGAGCGTGGTGCTGTTCTCCACGCTGGCCGGTTTCGCCTTCGCCAAGCTGAAGTTCCGCGGCCGCTCGGTGCTGATGCTGGTGGTGGTCGCGACCCAGGCGATCCCCACCGAACTCGGTGTCATCCCGCTGTACATGATGATGAGCGACTTCGGCTGGGCGGGCGAGCTGCCTTCGGTCATCGTGCCCGGCCTGGTCACCGCGTTCGGCGTGTTCTTCATGCGCCAGTACCTGCAGCGGGCGGTGCCGGACGAACTGCTGGAGGCCGGCCGGATGGACGGCTGCGGCACGCTGCGGCTGTTCTGGCACGTGGTGCTGCCCGCCGCCCGGCCCGCGGCCGCGGTGCTCGGGCTGTTCACCTTCATGCAGGCCTGGAACGACTTCTTCTGGCCGCTGGTGGTGCTGGTCCCCGAGAACCCGACGGTGCAGACCGCGCTGTCCACCTTGGCCAGTGGCTACAGCACCGACTACACGCTGGTGCTCACCGCCGCCACCATCGGCACGGTGCCGGTGCTCGCCGTGTTCCTGCTGTTCGGCCGCCAGATCGTCGGCGGAATCATGCATGGAGCCGTCAAGGGATGACCGGCTCGACCATTTCCCGTTCCCCAGAAGGGCAGTTCATGAGTGCGCAGCAGGTCCCGCGGTTCCCGGACGGTTTCCGGTTCGGGGTGGCCACTTCGGCCTTCCAGATCGAGGGCGCGGTGGCCGAGGACGGCCGCGGACCGTCCATCTGGGACACCTTCGGCCGCGTCCCGGGTGCGATCGCGGGGGGTGAGACCGGTGATGTGGCCGCGGATCACTACCACCGGTGGGAGACCGACGTGGCCCTTTTGAGCGAGCTCGGGGTGAGCGCATACCGGTTTTCCCTGTCCTGGTCCCGGATCCTGCCGTCCGGCTCGGGCCGGGTGGAGCGGCGCGGCCTCGACTTCTACCGCCGTCTGTGTGAAGCGCTGCTCGCCGAGGGGATCGAGCCCTTCGCCACGCTGTACCACTGGGATCTGCCGCAGGAGCTGGAGGATCGCGGCGGCTGGCGGGTCCGCGACACCGCGCTGCGGTTCGCCGACTACGCCGTCGTGGCACAGGAGGCGCTGGGCGATCTGGTGCGGAACTGGACCACGCTCAACGAGCCCTACTGCTCGTCCATCGTCGGTTACGCCGAGGGACGGCACGCGCCGGGGGCACGGGAGG
>NZ_VJWX01000777.1 GCF_007713715.1 Amycolatopsis rhizosphaerae | reverse complement strand
GTACGAACCGGGATCGGCGGGTAGTCGGCAGGCAGCACGTCCGGGAGGTAGTGCTGGACGGACTGGTCGAGGTCGACTCGCCCTTCGGCGGCCAGTTGCAGCACCACGGTGGCGATGAAGGCCTTGGTGACGCTGCCGAGACGGAAGCGGCCATCGGCCGGCACCGGTTGGCTGGTGGTGATGTCGGCGACTCCATACGTCCCCGTCCAGTGCCCGGCCGGCCCGCTGATCCGCGCCAGCACCCCCGTCACCCGGTTCGGTGCGCTGGAGATGGCGTTCTGCAGGGCCTGAGGATCCAGGGCGGGCAACGAGTCGTCGGCCCGGTGGACCGCGGCGGCCGGGTGCGGGGCGGGCGTGGCCATCGCGGGCGCAACCGCGACCATCGCGGCGGCGGCCGTGCACGACAGCACCGCCCACGTTCGCTTGTGCAAGATCATGGAGACGAGAGTGCTGCTTCCCGGCTCCCCAGCCATCGGGGATCGCCCGGACTTGGTCCCTGGGCCACCCCTGAAACCCGCGCTGGACGGGTCCTAGACGGCAACCTGGTCGGGAACCGGGGCGGAGACGTGGTCGGGCATGGTGTGCCGCCGGGCCCAGACCAGGCCCGCGGCCACCACGGCGGTGGCTCCCGCGACGAGGAACGAAATCCCCGGGCCGCCGTGCTCCACCAGGTAGCCGCTGACGGACTGGCCTGCGGCGAGGCCGAGTGTGACGGCCGTGAGCACCCAACCGAAGGCCTCGGCGGCGGTGCCCTCCGGGGCCACGAGTTCGATGGCCGCGGAATGGGTCGCCGACTGCGGTGTGATCGCCGCACCGGCCAGGATCATCGTCACCGCCAGCCCCCACAGCGTCGATGGCCAGGCCAGCAGCGCGACGAACAGGCCGAACAGGGTGAGCAGCACGGGAAGCCGTGACGACATGCGCCGGGGCCAGGGGTACAGGCTGTATGCCACACCGAACGCGACGGAGCCGACCGACCACAGCGACAGCAGCACCCCGCCCAGCGCGGGCCTGCCCGCCGCGGTGGCCGCCGCGGGCACCGCCACCTCGACGAAGCCGACGACGATGCCGAAACCCAGCGCCGCCACGGCGAGCGTGCGAAGGCCGGGGCTGGCCAACGCGCCGAGAAGGGGACGCGGCCCAGCGGGCGCCGGTCCCCACGCGCGTACGGCGGGGCTCAGTGCGAACAGGGTGGCGCCAAGCACCATGCAGAGCCCGCCCGCCACCATCCCGGTGCCGGGCCATGGCGCGGTGACCAGCAGGCCGGCCAGCCCGGGGCCGAGGATGAAGAACACCTCCATGCTGATCGCCTCGTAGGAGAAGGCGGCGTTCTTGGCGGACTCGTCGGTGACGAGGCGGCTCCACAGCGCCCGTGAAGCGGAACCGACCATCGGCTCGGTGATCCCGATCCCGCCGCCGAGCACCATCAGCAGGCCGGTGCTCAGGTGGGCCTCGATGGCCAGCGACAGCGCGGTCATGGCCAGCGCGAACAGTGCCACCGTCACCAGCAGCGGCCGGGTCGGTCCGTAGCGGTCGATGAGCCTGCCCTGGACGATCGCGCCGATCGAGACGCCCACGAGCGATCCCGCCGAAACCAGGCCGGCCGCCGTGAACGAGCCGGTCTCGCGCTGGACGTAGAGCAACGCCGACAGCCCGATCATCGCGATGGGCAGGCGGGCCAGCACGGAGGCGAACAGGGGCTTGCCGCTGCCGGGGGTGGTCAGTGCGGTGCGGTAGGCGGCAAGCGAACTGGACTGGGACACGCGTACCAGTATGCCGACTCTGGTACGGCAGTACCAAATCGTTTTGCGGTGATCAGGGCCTCGGTTGCCCGCTTATATCACGGTTCGATAACGACCGCGGCGAGTTTCGCGGGCCGAGGCAACGAACTGGCCACGACGGCGTCCTTGGGAGTGAAGGGCCTTGAAACACGGGGTGGGGCCCGTGGCATGGTTGAAGCAGTACAACAGAACTCCCTCCGGATC
>NZ_VJWX01000776.1 GCF_007713715.1 Amycolatopsis rhizosphaerae | reverse complement strand
ACACAACACACCCCACAACACACCGCACAACGCGCCGTCGCACCCGACGATGCCGCCGGCTCCGAGCTACCCGCCGCGGCCGTCGTACCCACCGCGGCCGAACTACCCGCCCCAGCAACAGCCGACGTACCCGCCGCAGCCGTCGTACCCGCCGCAGCCGAACTACCCACCGCGGCCGAACTATCCTCCCCAGCAACCCGGTCAGCAGCGGCCTGGGCAGCAGCCCGGCCAGCCGGGCAACCAGCAGCCGGGACCGCAGCGCCCCGGGCAACAACCCGGACCGCAGCAACCCGGTCAACAGCGCCCCGGGCAGCAGCCCGGCCAGCCGGGCAACCAGCAACCAGGCCACCAGCCGGGTCAACCCGGCCACCAGCCAGGACAGCCGGGTCAACCAGGGCAGCCGGGTCAGCCAGGACAACCGGGCAATCAGGAGCCGGGCCACCAGCACCCCGGAAACCAGGAGCCGGGCCGTCAGCACCCCAGTGACAACGGTTCGACGACTCCGTCCTCCACCACCGACGACGGTGGCCGCGGCAACGGCCACGGCGAGAACGGCGGCGACAACGGCAACGGCGGCCGCGGCGAACACGGCGGCGACAACGGCAACGGCGGCCGCGGTGAACACGGCGGCGACAACGGCAACGGCGGCCGCGGTGAACACGGCGGCGACAACGGCAACGGCGGCCGCGGCGAAGGCGGCGGCGAGAACGGCAACGGCGGCGAAGGCGGCTCCGGCGAGGGCGACAGCGGCTCCGGTGACGGTGGTTCCAGCGATGGCGGGTTCCAGCCGACCGAGCCGAGCGGCCAGTTCTCCGACGGCTCGGAGATCACCGACGTCCTCCAGCCTCCGGAGCCCGGCGATGGTTCCGACGTCAAGCAGTTGGTGGAAAACGCCGGCTTCGAGGTGATGGCCGTCGACTGGGTCTTCCAGCACATCGCGGGGAAGAGCCTGGTCGACGTGGTGATCAAGCCGCTCACCGGCGACTTCAGCAAGATGCGCCAGAACGCCGCGGCCTGGGACACCATCGGCGACGCGATGAAGCAGTTCTCCGCCACCATGTCGGGGAACGCGAAGATCGCCACCGCGAACTGGAAGGGCCCGTCCTCACTCGCCCACAAGGCCTACGTGGACATCGGCTGGAAGGCCGGCCTCCTGGTCGAGGGTCAGATCGCGAAGCTGATCGCCAAGGGCTTCAACGCGGTCGCCGACGGCTCCGAGTCGCTGGCGCGGGAAGCGCTGAAACTGCTCAAGAAGCTGATCGACAAGCTGATCGAGATCGGGGCGAAGGCACTGATCCCGGTCGCGGGCTGGGCGGCCGAGGCCACCACGATCATCGACGCGATCGACATCGCCAACCAGATCTTCAGCATCATCGAGATGATCAAGGACATCATCTCGAAGGTGCAGTCGATGTGGAAGTCCATTCAGGACATCGGCTCGCAGCTGGCCAAGATCAAGGACGTGGGCAGCCTCGGCGACCTGATGGACATCGGCAAGAACATCGCGGGTGACGCCAAGAGCATCTCCAGCGACGCCAAGGACATCGCCAGCGACGCGAAGGACATCCGCAGCACGGCCAAGGACATCGGCAGCCACGGCCACGAGAGCGGCGAGGACGAGCACGGCGGCCATTCCGGGGAGAACGGCGGCGAACACGGCGGGCACTCCGGCGAGCACGGCGGACACTCCGGTGAAAACGGCGGCGGGCACTCCGGCGAGCACGGGGGTCACTCCGGCGAAAACGAGGACGGCGGCCGCACCAACCGCTCCGGCGAAAACGGCGGGAACGGCGGGAACGGCGGCCACTCCGGCGAGGACCACGGGCATTCGGGCCACAACGGTGGCCAAGCCACCGGCGACCTCGGCAGGCGCGAGGACCACGGGCCTTCCGGCAGCAGTGGAAGGCCCGCCGATGGGGGCCGGGAAACCCCGGCGTCCGGCGGACAGCCACCGCAACCCCCGCAGCCGGCGCCGACGGGTGGCCC
>NZ_VJWX01000775.1 GCF_007713715.1 Amycolatopsis rhizosphaerae | reverse complement strand
GGCAACATCAGGGGCGGCGGGTGCCGATCATGGAACGGTGGCCTAGGGTCGAGGGTGCCATGGCTCGCGTAATCCACGTCTTCCGCCAACCCGACCGGTTCATCGCAGGAACCGTCGGGGAACCCGGCGACCGCACTTTCTACCTGCAGGCGTCCGAGGACGTCCGCACCATCAGCGTGACCATCGAGAAGCAGCAGGTCGCCGTGCTTGCCGAACGTCTCGGTGCACTGCTCGAGGAGATCGCCAGCCGGTTCGGCGCCGATGTGCCCGAAACCGTGCCCGGCGAACTCGTCGACGTCGACCCGCTCCGGGTGCCGGTCGAGGAGGAGTTCCGCGTCGGCACGATGGGCCTGGGCTGGGACGCCGAAAGCAAGGCCGTGGTCGTCGAACTGCTCGCCATCACCGAAGGCGAGGTCGACGAGACGGTCGTGCTCGACGACACCGAGGAGGGCCCGGACGCCGTCCGCGTGTTCCTCACCCCGGCCGTCGCCCGCGCCTTCGTCGAGCGCGCGGAACGGGTCGTCAACGCCGGTCGCAAGCCCTGCCCGCTGTGCGGCGAGCCACTGGACCCCGCCGGCCACATCTGCCCGAGGCAGAATGGGTATCGGCGTGAAACCGACCTGACCGAGGAATAGGCGGGAATAGGCTCCGTGGCCGAAGATCTCCACCCCACCGATCCGGCCGCCAGACAGCTCATCGAGCGGGGGCGGATCGAGGTCGAGGGCCGGCTCGTGGACGCGTCGAACGTGACGCTGTTCTGCTCGATCGAGCTCGACGGTGTTCGCGCGAACGCGGTGTACAAGCCGGTCTCCGGTGAACGTCCCCTGTGGGACTTCCCCGACGGGACACTCGCCGGGCGCGAAGTGGCGACGTACCTGTTGTCGGCGGCCTCGGGGCTCGGCAGCATCCCGCCCACCGTGCTGCGGGAGGGACCGTTCGGCGAGGGCATGGTGCAACTGTGGGTCGAGACCTCCGACGAGGAGCTGATCGACGTGCGGCCGCCCGCCGAAGTGCCCGAGGACTGGCGGATCGTGCTGCACGCCCACGACCGGCTCGGGGAGCCCGCCGTGCTCGCCCACGCCGACCACCCCGGCATCCGGGACCTCGCGATACTGGACATCATCGCCAACAACACCGACCGCAAGGGCGGTCACATACTGTGCGGGGCGGACGGCCGGGTGTACGGGGTGGACCACGGGATCTGCCTGCACGCCGAGCCGAAACTGCGCACGGTGCTGTGGGGCTGGATCGGTGACCCGCTGCCCGAGGACGCGGTGGACAAGCTCCGTGCCCTGCCGGAGAAGCTCGGCGGCCCGCTCGGCGAGGAGCTCTCCGCGCATCTGACGGGGCCGGAGATCCGCGCGATCGCCGACCGGGCCGAGCGGCTGCTGGCGGCCGGGGTCTTTCCCGAGCCCGGCGACGACTGGCGCGCCATCCCCTGGCCCCTGTTCTGACCGTGGGGCTCAGACGGCGACCTTGTCGTTGGTGGAGTCGTAGGCGGTGCGCGCCTGTGCGATGGAACCGCGGTGCCGTTCGGCCCAGTCGAGCAGACCGGTGAGCGAGGCGTAGAGCTCCCGGGCCATGTCGGTGAGCGTGTACTCGACCCGCGGCGGGACGGTCGGGTACACGGTGCGGATCAGCAGCCCGTCGCGCTCGAGTTTGCGGAGGTTGAGGGTCAGCATGCGACGGCTGATCCCTTCGACGGCCCGCTCCAGTTCGGTGAAGCGCACCGGCCCGTGGGCCGCGGCCACGAGGATGCCGATGCTCCACTTGCCCGCGACATGGTCCAGCACCTCCATGATGGGGCAGGCCTCCGCGATTTCCGCGTTCGGCGTTCCGCATTCCGACATGCTCGCCTCCTTGGTCCGGGCCCCTATGTTACGGCCAGGACCCCCTGTTACAAACCGTTTCCCCTGACCTCTGCGGGCGTTGGCCGTGAAGGGTCCGCGGGTTCTAGGGGTGGTTGCAACGTCCGGTGTGGGAGGTTGCGGTGGTG
>NZ_VJWX01000774.1 GCF_007713715.1 Amycolatopsis rhizosphaerae | reverse complement strand
CCCCGCAACCGGCCCGCACCCCTGTCACCGACACCCCCCACCGAGGCTCGCTACCGCATTTCGGCGGCGTGCCGGAGCGAGGCTCGCAGTTGCGGTATCAGGAGACGATCCGAGAATGGGAAGGACTTCCCCCGGGCACGATGATCCTCGTCCCCGAGTTCGACGTCCCGCCGATGCGCTGCCCCGCCGATGCCTGGGCAATGCTGGTCTCCGCAGTGGACGTCATCACCGACGCCGATCACGAACGCGCGGGCGAGGTCGCGCTCTTCGCCGGATGCTGGATGGTAGGCAAGCCACCGGCCAACAACTCCCATGACGGCGACCTCGTCGTGCGCCTCACCGCACCGGCAGACCCGCTGGCAAGCGAGCGACTCGCCGATGTGGAGCTGCTGCTGGCCCATCAGGGCCGCTGGCAACGAGTCGGCCTCTGGCAAGGGCTGGACGACAACTGGCCGCGCATCCTGGCCCCCACCGCCGCCGCCCTGATGGGTCTCAAAGGCGACGCCACGCAAGTCGCCGGTTCGCCAGGCACCACACGTGCAGTCTGCGGCGTTGCCGAGTTGCTGGGCGCGGGATTGGTCACCGAAGGCGAGGAACTGATCTGGGAACGCCCGCTACTGGGCCTGCGCTGTACCGCGCGCGTTCGGTCCGACGGCGCGCTCGTACTCACCGATGGCCGGGCATATGCCAGCCCGTCCGCTGCCATCACCGCCCTCGGCAGCAACCGCCAGAACGGCTGGGGCGCCTTCCGGCGGATGCCCGACGGACGCACGCTGGCAGACCTGCGCAACGAACTTCGGGAACGGCGCGGCCAGTAGGCCGCGCACCTTCCGCAGCGTTCACGCCGGGCGCTGCGGAAGGTGCTGGTGCTGCACGACAACGCCCGGTCGCCCGGGAGAAAGTTAGCCACCCACGATCCCGGCCGACGTGCGCACTCTGGCCGCCATAGTGGGCACGAGTGTGGGCCACGTGAAAACCGTTACCCCACAACCGAACCAGCGGGCCGTGTGGCTCCGGCGTAGTCGTCTCCTTTATGCCGGTGCGGTTCGATCTTCACACTCTGGCCGACATCTGGTGCGTCGATCATCAGGCCTC
Organism: Amycolatopsis rhizosphaerae; assembly: GCF_007713715.1. GTDB lineage: Bacteria > Actinomycetota > Actinomycetes > Mycobacteriales > Pseudonocardiaceae > Amycolatopsis_E > Amycolatopsis_E rhizosphaerae. Next base: position 917 of record NZ_VJWX01000774.1, on the reverse strand, counting down.
CGCCGAGGTAGAGGCCGACGTGGTGGATGTGCGTGGTGGTGCCGTAGAAGACGAGGTCTCCGGGCAGCAGTGGCTGTCCGTCCGGCACGCGCGGTCCGGCCCTGTATTGCGCGTCGGCGGTGCGGGGTAAGGTGATTCCGGCCGCGCCGTAGGCGGCCAGGGTCAGGCCGGAGCAGTCGAATCCGCCGTCTTGTGGCCCGTTTCCTCCCCACACATAGGGAAGCCCCCGCTGCCCACACACATAATTGAGGGCAACGAGGGTGACCTCGTTGGTGGCTTGGATGGCGCCACAGTCCCCGTTGCCGACTACCCCACTCGTCGCGGTCGCACAGCTGGCGCCGGTGACGGCAGCGAGCACCTCGTACGCCGTCTGCTCGTGCTGGGCGTAGGCCTGCGGGGTGCCGGAGCGTTGCACGGCCTGGGCGGCGTCGTTGATGCTCAACTGCAGCCAGCCAGCCACTGCGAGCAGGTGCTGGTAGAACTGGGTGGCGGCGTGGGCGGGATTCATGATCTGGCCTGGGGTGCCCCAGCCTTGGGAGGGTCGCTGCTGGAACAGGCCGAGGCTGTCGCGGTCACCGTGGTCGAGGTTAGTCAACCGGGATTCCTGGATCGCGGCGGCGAGCGCCACGACTTGACCCTGAACAGGGATGTTCATCTGCTTTCCGACCACGGCGATGATCGCGGCGTTGGCGAGCTGATCGGCCCCGTACCCGACCACTGCCGCCGAGGACCCGTCGTCACCAATGGTGCAGGCCATCCTGGTGGTGCCCTTGCCAAGGAGGCCCGAGGCCACGCCCGACACCCCGGCGGCGATCAACAACGGGATGAGCAGGAGCGCCCCGAGTGCGGCAGCACCCGCTTTCCCGATCACGGGCGGCTCACCATCTGTTGATTGCGCGAGGTGGGCTGTGTGGGTG
>NZ_VJWX01000773.1 GCF_007713715.1 Amycolatopsis rhizosphaerae | reverse complement strand
GCCCAGGTCAGTGATCCAGTGTCCCGCGGCTTGCGTCCCCACAACATCAGCAGCAGGTCCTCGGCAGTGCCCGAGACCTCCGCGATCGGCTCACCCGGCCCGTAGGTCCAGCAGCGGTCGGCGTCGGTGGCGGTGATTCGCACGGCCTGCCCGGGAGAGGTGGCGGCGCCCTTGGCGATCATGCGGGGCGCCATGGTGTCGAAGACCTCGGCGACCCCGTCGGCGGCGAGCGCCACATCCATCGGCGTCGTCGAGCCGAGCGCGTGCTCGGCATCCCAGCGGTGTATCAGCGTCTCCTGGCTGCGGCGCCGGCGCCAGAACCCGACCGTGTGCGGCGGGAAGAACGTCCACGCCCCGGTGGCGGGAGGAACCGACAGGGCCTGCACGAGCGCGTCCGCCGTCTCGGCATACCAGGCCTTGAGACCAGCCCGGTCACGGGGTGCGGCACCCTCGTCGTAGCTGTCGCCATGGCCCTCCCGCACCGCCGCGACCACCCACAGGTTCCCCGCGCCCAGGTGCACGGCCAGATCCACCAACCTCCAACCGCCGCAGTGCTCGACCGGGGCCGACAAATCACCATCCAGCAAGGCGCCGAACGCGTCCAGTTCACGCCGAAGAACACCCAGGTAATCCACGGCTCCACGATACAGTCCGCCCGCTACGCGGGACCCGGCATGAACGGTTCACCTCGGCGCGTCAGCGTTGACCATGGCCCGCCTGTCCTCGTCGAATGTCAACGGACGGAAGGCAATCGTTCGGTCCGAGGACCTTGGTGAGCACCGTTTGAATGCCAGATAGGACAGTCGCTCAGGACCGGTGAGCCAGTAGGTCTTGAGGAAACCCGGCGACGGGCGGAGGCCGTCGCTCCGCTCCTCGATGTCGGGGTCGCCTTGCGAGACCCGCTCGTTCGCCGATGAGTTCGGGCGGCGCGCGAGGTCTACCGTCACGACGTCCGGGAAGTATCGGGAAGGAGAGGCTCGTGCCGGTGGGTGAGCGCATGGTCGTGATCAACGGAGCGGAGAGTTGTGTGGAGGTGCGGGGCGGCGTGGGCGTCCCGACCGTGTTGCTGGTCGGGTCGTCGATGTTGAGCTGGCCCGATGAGCTGTGTGAGCGGCTCGTGGCCGGCGGGCGGCGGGTGGTCCGTTACGACGTCCGCGACACCGGCCGCTCGGAGTCGTATCCGCCCGGCGAGCCCGGTTACTCCCTAGCCGATCTCGTCGACGACGCGGTCGGCGTGCTCGACGCGACCGCGACCGGGCGTGCCCATGTCGCCGGGATGTCGACCGGCGGCTGGATCGCCCAGTTGCTCGCCCTGGGCCACCCCGAGCGGGTCGCCACGCTCACGCTGTTCGCCAGCCGGCCCAACCCGCCGGGCCCGGTCGACGACGACCTCCCCGGACACGACGGCGCGGTCCTGGAGGTGATCATGAAAACCCCGGAACCGGACTGGTCGGACAAGCGAGCCGTGATCGACCACCTCGTGTTGCAGGCCAGGACGTTCGCCGGGGCGGGCGCGTTCGACGAGGCCTCCGCTCGTGCTCACGCCGAGGCCGTTGTCGCCCGCACCAGAAACGTCAAGTGCGCGACGAGCAACATCGCCTTCGCCGACCATGGCCCGCGCTGGCGGGAGCGGCTCGGCGAGATCACCGCGCCGACACTGGTGCTGCACGGCGAGGACGACCCGTTCTTCCCGATCGGCAACGGCGAGGCGCTCGCCGCCGAGATCCCCAACGCTCATCTCGTCCGGCTCGATCGTGTCGGGCACGGACTCCCGGCCCACGCCGTCACGGCCGTCGCGGACGTCCTGCTCGCGCACACGGCGGGCTGAGATGGTCGGCGCGCCGCAGGTTGACCCCGGGCGGCGGCAACCCATCCTGCTTCTGTAGCTACAGGTCGGGCCAGCCGCGCCGGAGGTGGGCGAAAGCGGTGTCCAGGGCGGCGGTGGGGTCCGGTTCCGTTCCGGCGAGATCGGGGATTTCCAGGACGGGCGAACCCCGGCTCGAACCGGTGTGGGAAGC
>NZ_VJWX01000772.1 GCF_007713715.1 Amycolatopsis rhizosphaerae | reverse complement strand
TTCCCGCCGCGACCACCCCGATACCGCCGCCTCCGCCCGAGCGTCCTGGCAGGTCGCGCAGGCTGCCGTGGATCGTCGGTGGCGCGCCGGTCGTGGTGGTGGCCGCCGTCGCCGGCCTGATCTTCGTGCTGAACAAGGACGAGGGCACGCAGAACGGCGATACGAGGAACACCATCGCCCAGAACAGCGGTGTCCAGAACGGGAACGCGCAGAACGGGAAGGTGGTGGCCCAGTACCACTACCAGTTCTCCGCGCCACAGGACTGGACCCAGACCGGCGGGCAGGCGCAGTACCGCGAAACGCTGCTCAAACCGAGTGACGGCTCCGCGGCCAACGACGCCATTTCCGTGCAGGAGTACTCGCTGGGCTACGACGTGTCGGCGAATCCCCAGCGACTGGCCGACGATCTGCGAAGCCAGGCGCAGAAGGCGGGCCCGACCTACAGCGGTTTCAGCGCCGACGCGACCTTCGGCGGCCGGAAGGTCATCGCCTACCGCCAGGCAGGCGACTACGGTCCGATCGACTGGTATGTGGTCGCCAAGGGCATGGTGCAGGTGAACGTGGGCTGCCAGTACGCCACGCAGTCCGTGCACGACCGCGTCGCCTCGGCGTGCGAGCAGATCGTGCGGACCCTGCAGATCACCGGTTGAGTGCGCCGGAGTGTCCGTGCGGGCACTCCGGCCTTCCCCGGCGGGCCCCCGGAAGCGCTTTCGTCGCTTCGGGGGCCCGTTTTCCGGCCGGTTCCGCGGTCGGGCATTCACTCTCGCAACTACTTCCCGGCAAAGCAGGACAAGGCGGAACCAACCATGGCATCGTCTTCGTCGTAGGTCCGTACCCACAAAGCAGTGCGGATAACACCACTAACGAAGGGGGTAACCTCTGATGGCAGGCGGTTTTACCGGTGACCCGGCACAGTTCGCTGACGCGCACCAGAAGGTGAACGAGACCAAGCTTCAGATGGACCAGAACCTGCAGCGTCTGGCCAGCGAGATCGAGGCCACCCAGGCCGGCTGGTCGGGCCCGGCGGCGCGGGTCTTCCAGGAGGTCATGGACGCCTTCGGACAGAAGTCCAAGAAGCTGAACGACGCGCTCGAGCACATCGCCGAGATGCTGAAGTCTTCCGGTGTGCAGTACGAGACCCAGGACCAGGACGTGCAGCAGCAGGTCAGCTCGCTGCAGGCGGCCCTCGAAGGTCTGTAAACCATCACCGGTCATTCACCAATAGCTTTTAGCGGAATCGGAGGGAAACAATGGCTGACGGTGCCATGAAGGTTGATTACGCCACCATTCACCAGGCGGCGGACGACTGCAAGAAGGCCGGCGGGGAGATCGAGTCGCTGTTCGACCAGCTCAAGTCGAACATCGCGCCGCTGACCGACAGCTGGACCGGTGACGCGCAGGATGCGTGGCACCAGCGGCAGGACGAGTGGAACCGCTCGCTCGAGGACATGAAGGGCCTGCTCGCCCGGATCGCGACCGCGCTCCCGCAGATCGCCGACGGCTACCAGTCGACCGACTCCGGCATCACCAAGATGTTCGGCGGCTGACAAGGCCATCCGAGAAGGGTCCCGGCTTCAGCCGGGGCCCTTTTTCCTTTTGCCGGGCCGTGAACCGGCCTCCACGCACCGGGCTGCCCGGCGCGTGGCGGCGCCGTGGTCAGCCCTGTTTCGGCGCGCCGACCTCGAACTGGGGCTGGTCGTTGAGCACCCGGATGGCCACCTTCTTCGGTTGGCCTGCCACCGTGACCGTGCATTCGAAGGTGGTGCCGGTCTTGGCCGGCTGGCCCTCGGGGCAGTGGACGTCGCGCACGTCGCTCTCGCCGAAGGCCTCGTGCAGCACCGTCTGCACACCGTCCTGAACGGACTTCTGGTCGAGCACGGGGCCGCGGAAGGCGCCGGACTGCCAGGCGCCGACCCCGGCGGCGGCGAGGACGACGGCAACACCGGCGGCGATGAGCAACGGCTTCTTGCCGCGCTTGGGTTTGCCGCCGCCATCGAAGGCCCCGAGGCCGCCATAGGT
>NZ_VJWX01000771.1 GCF_007713715.1 Amycolatopsis rhizosphaerae | reverse complement strand
GGGGTTAACCCGGCGGACTGGAAGGTCCGGGCCGGGGTGGTCGACCGGCTCGGCGCACCGCCCCTGCGGCTCGGATTGGACCTTTCCGGCGAAGTGGAGGGCACGGGCGAGGAGGTCTACGGCCTGTGGCTCAGCAAATGGGGGGCCTACGCCGAGTACGTGGCGGTCCCGCGGGAAGTGCTCGCGCCGAAGCCGCCGAGCCTCGACCACGCGCAGGCCGCCGCGCTGCCGACCGCGGTGCTCACCGCGTGGCAGGCGCTGGTGAACGTGGCGAAGGTCGAGGCAGGGCAGCGGGTGCTCATCCACGCCGCCGCGGGCGGGGTCGGCCACTTCGCGGTGCAGATCGCCAAGGCCCGCGGCGCGTACGTGCTCGGGACGGCGCGCGCGGAGAACCACGAGTTCCTGCGTGAGCTGGGCGCCGACGAGCTGATCGACTACACCGCGACCGACTTCGCCGAGGTGGTGCGGGACGTGGACGTCGCCTACGACCTGATCGGTGGGGAGTACGGCCGACGCTCACTGGCCACGCTCAAGCCGGAGGGAATCCTGCTCGACGCCGTGGGCGACGACGCGGAGGGCGATCCTCGGTACCACCGGTTCTATGTCAGCCCCTCAGGGCCCGATCTGGTCTCGGTCAACGAGCTGGTCGAGGCGGGACGGCTGTCGGTGCACGTCGAGCGCACCTTCCCGCTGGAGCAGGCCGCGCTGGCCCACGAACTCAGCGAAACCGGACGCGTCCGGGGCAAGATCGTGCTGATCCCCTGACCTACACGGGCCCGGGGCTTCCCGTGAAGGGTCCCTTCACAGTCGATACGACTGTGAAGGGACCCTTCACGGCACCCGTCGGGTATCCAGGGGTTCGGTCAGCACTTGCCGCAGCAGCCGCACCCTGAGCCGGAGCACGAACTGCAGCAGTTGCATCCACCCATCGGACAACACCATCCCTTCGATGAAGGTTCACCCGAGCCGGAATCCACGGTAGGCAGCCTCCCGCGCGGTGGGACACCGCTCAAAGAGTGAGACGGCGGTCGCCTTCGGCGCGGCCATCAGTGCAGGAACTCGGTGCGGCAGGACAGCCGTTCACCCAGCACGGCGAGGTTTTCGTGCAGGCCGTCGACGGCTCGCTTGTCGTGTCCGCGCCCGACGGTGAACGGGACCAGACGGCCGGACAGGCCACCCGCCAGGTTGTAGGTGCGGCGCACCAGTCGCGTACCGGCCGGATCTTCGCGCACCTCGAGCCGCCCGCACCACCACCACTGGCCCTTTGCCTGTACCCAGCCCGCGGCCGGGTCCATCTCGAGGGTGAGCGGCGCGCCCGACACGGTCGCGGTGAACCGGGCGGGCCCGCCGGTGATCACCACCGTCTGCCCGACCTGGCCGGAGAGGATCAGCGGGACGTCGGTTCCCGCCAGCGTGCCGGTCCGTATCGTCAGCACCGCGTCGCTCACTCGGTCGAACGGTGCATGGACCAGTCCCACATGTTCGTCGAGAAGTACCCCAGGCTGTGCTTCGGTCACTCGATCAGGGTGGCACGACCAGGCGGTGGGCAGGGTGAAAACCGGCAAAGAATCAGTGAAAGCGATCCCGCATGCCCTCACCTGAGAGGGTGGCCGAATTCTTCCACTCGGGGACGGTAGGTCACTTTCCGCATCTCACCCGCCGGACGACATGCAGGCCACGGAACCGTATGGGACAGTCCTGGTTGGAGGAAAAATCGGCAATCCGACACCCGGCGGTCCGCCGGTGAGAGGTCGAAGATCTCTCGCCACTGGCGCCGAAAACCGATCATCACAATTTCGCGATCGGAAGTTGTCTGTCAAATTGTGGAACTGAAAGGTGCTGTCATGACAACGGCGACGGAAGCACGTGAAAAGGTTCAACCGGAGGCGGAGGAAGAGCGCGGTGAAGGCTTGATCGAGCATCCGCTGCTGCTGGCTGCATTGCTGGGCAGGCGGGAGGAGCAGGGGGAAAGCATTATCGAGCATCCTTTGCTTCTTGCGGCGCTCATGCGGCGCAGGCGTGAGGGTGGTGGGGGTC
>NZ_VJWX01000770.1 GCF_007713715.1 Amycolatopsis rhizosphaerae | reverse complement strand
GAGGAACCGCGCGTGCCGATCAACGACTCCCCGCGCCCCGCCGAGACCGCTTCGCCGTCCGGGTACGAAAACCTCGGCGATGCCATCGCCTTCGCCGCCAGGCGCGCGCCCCGGCGCCGCCTGGAACCGGACGTGACGATCGTGGTGCCCGCGAAGAACGAGGCCGCCAACCTCCGCGAGGTGCTGCCCGAACTCCCGCCGGTCCACGAGGTGCTCGTCGTGGACGGCCACTCCGACGACGACACCCCCACCGCGGCCCGCGAGGCGCTGCCCGGCGTGCGCGTCATCCAGCAGACCCGCCGCGGCAAGGGCAACGCCCTGGCCTGCGGTTTCCTCGCCGCCTCCGGGGACGTGGTCGTCATGTTCGACGCGGACGGCTCGGCCGACCCCGCGGAGATCCCGCGGTTCGTCGACGCGCTGGTCGGCGGTGCCGACTTCGCCAAGGGCAGCCGGTTCGCCCCGGGCGGCGGCAGCCACGACATCACCGCGCTGCGGGCGGCGGGCAACTCGGGCCTCAACCGGCTGAGCAACACGCTGTTCAGCGGCGCGTTCACCGATCTCTGCTACGGCTACAACGCTTTCTGGCGGGATCTGGTGCCGATGCTGTCCCTCCCGCCGGTGTTCGCCCCGCCGGGCGAGCGGATGCTGTGGGGCGACGGCTTCGAGATCGAGACCGTGATCAACTGCCGGGTCGCCGCGCTGGGCCTGTGGATCACCGAAGTGCCGAGCGTGGAACGGAAGCGCATTCACGGCGAGACCAACCTGCGCACCTTCAGCGACGGCGGGCGGGTGCTGCGCACCCTCGTCGCCGAATGGCAGCGCGTGGGACGGCAGCGCCGCACCCGCCGGTTCGGCCGGTTCACCCCCGCCCCGCTGCTCGACGCGGCATCGGACAGCGTGGGCGAGCCGGCATGAGCACCGAGGCCCCGACCACCTCGGTGGTGATCTGCGCCTACACCGAGCGCCGCTGGGAGGATCTGGTCGCGGCGGTGACCTCGGTGCGGGAGCAGACCGTGCCCGCGGACGAGATCATCGTGGTGATCGACCACAACCGGGAGCTGGCCGGGCGGGCCGCCGCCGGGTTCGACGGCGTCGCCGTGGTGGAGAACGCGGGCAAGCGCGGCCTTTCCGGGGCCCGCAACACCGCGATCGGCCTGGCCAAGGGCGACGTGATCGCGTTCCTCGACGACGACGCGGTGGCCGAGCCCGACTGGCTCGCGCAACTGCTGGCCGGTTACCGGGACCCGCGGGTGCTCGCGGTGGGAGGTGCCGCCCGGCCGCGCTGGCCCGGCGGCAGGCGGCCCGCGCTGCTGCCCGCCCGGCACCGCGACCGCGACGACGGGACCGGGGAACTGGACTGGGTGGTGGGCTGCACCTACACCGGCCAGCCGGTCACCGAGACACCGGTGCGGAACCTCATGGGCTGCAACATGTCCTTCCGCCGGGAGGCGTTCGTCCTCGCCGGGCTGTTCACCGAGGACCTCGGACGGGTCGGCCGCACGCCGCTGGGCTGCGAGGAGACCGAGCTGTGCATCCGGCTTTCGCAGGCTTCGCCCGGGGCGCGGATCCTGTTCCGCCCACAGGCGCTGGTGCGTCACCGGGTCACCCCGGACCGGCTGACCTGGCGCTACCTGCGGCGGCGCGGCTGGGGTGAGGGCCTGTCGAAGGCACTGGTCTCCCGCTCGGTCGGCGCCGAGGAGGCGCTGTCCACCGAACGGGACTACGTGCGCAAGGTGATCAGCCTCGCCGTGCTGCGGGAATCCGCGCGCCTGCTGCGGGGCGAGGGCTCGGGTGCCACGGGGGTGGTCGCGCTGGGCACCGTGGTCGGCGCGACCGCGGGCGGCTACCTGCGCGGCAAGGCCGCGCGGCGGCGGAGGAGGAGGTTCACCGGCACCGGCACGCCGAAGCTGGTGCACGGGCCGATCCACGTGGCCACCGTCGACGTCCGGTCCCTGCCGCGGGAGCTGACGGTGCCGCCGCGGGCGGTGGGACACTACCGCGCGGCACAGGTCCTCGTCCGCGACGGCGACCGCACCC
>NZ_VJWX01000076.1 GCF_007713715.1 Amycolatopsis rhizosphaerae | reverse complement strand
GTTGTGACGCCCCATGGGGTGTCCCTTCGACTCTGCGTGTGCACTTGCTCGGCGGCCTCACCCTAACAGGGGTAAGCCGTTAGGGAAACGTGATGTTTTATCGAACTGCTCGAAACTTAGGGTCACCGGCAAGAGGATCAAGAAAAGTCAACCGCCGAGTGTCGGAAGATCATGGCACCTCGCGACCAGTTCGTGGCGCAGGGGTGCGGCGCGGCGGGCGAACTCGGCCTGCTGCCGGGCGTACTCCGCCCGTCCCGACGGCGTTTCGACCGGAATCGGCGCATAACCGAGGGGGCGGAGATCGTAGGGACTGGCGCGCATATCCAGTTCACGGATCGCCACGGCCAGTTCGAAACAATCGGCCACGAGTTCCGCGGGGACGAACGGTGACAAGCGGAATGCGGCCTTGTACAGGTCCATGTTCGCGTGCAGGCATCCCGGCTGTTCCAGTTCCGGCCGGGTCGCCCGAGTGGGCTGTGGCTCGTTGAGCGGGCGCGCGGGCGGGGTGAAGAAGCGGAAGGCGTCGTAATGCCCGCAGCGCAGGGGAAGCGACTCGACTACCGCGTCCGTCCCCGCAGGCCCCAGGCGCAGCGGCACCTGGTTGTGCCGCACCTGATCCGCGTCCTGCCGGTACACCATGGCCCACTCGTGCAGCCCGAAACAGTTCAGCCTCGGCGCGCGGGCGGCCGTCGCGGTGAGCAGGGTCAGCAGCCGGCGTGCCGTCTCCGCGCGCTTTCCGTCGAAGGCGGCGAGGTCGAGCGCCACCCCGCCCGGCACCTCGTGGTATTCGGGGCGCTCCAGGAACCGGCGGGCCGCCTCCCCCGCGAGGACCACGCCGGGCCCCGGGTGCCAGCGTTCGAGCTGCGATGGCCGGTACGAGTAGTACTGGAACAGGAAGTCGTGCACCGGATGCTTCTCCCCGCGCGCCCGCCGCCGCAGGTAGGGCCCGGTCCACCGGCGCATCCGCTCGGCGTGCGCCCGTTCCCGCGCACACCACTCCGGTTCGGTCAGTACCCGCACCCGGTCATGATGGGCGACGAGCGGATCAGGCGATGACATGGGTGCCGTCGCGGACCGTGCCCACGTACTCCTCGACCAGGTCCTCCAGCGCGACCACGCCGATCGGGCGGCCGTCGGCGCCGAGTACCCGCGCCATGTGCGAGCCTTCCCGGCGCATCGCGGACAGGGCCTCGTCGAGCCGGGCGCGCAGCGTCAGATCGGTGAACGGGCGGATCTTCGCCCTGGGGACGGTGGCGGAGGGCCGGTCGCCGATCTGGTCCAGCACGTCCTTGACGTGCAGGTAGCCCTCGGGCTCCCCGGCGGGGGAGCACAGGGGATAGCGGGAGAACCCGGTCCGCGAGACCGCTCGTTCGACGTCGCCCATGGTGGGCTCCGACGGCAGCGTGGTGAGCCGGTCCAGCGGCACGAACACGTCCCCCACGGTTTTCCTCGCCGAGGACAGTGTCTGGCTCAGCCGCTCGTGCTCGGACCGTTCGAGCAGCCCCTCCTGGCGGGACTCGCTCAGCAGTTCGGCGAGTTCGGCCGAGGTGTAGGCGGTCTCCAGCTCGTCCTTCGGCTGCACCCGGGCCAGGCGCAGCAGCGAGTTCGCCACGAAGTTCAGCAGCCAGATGAACGGCCGCGCGAGCTTCACCCAGGCGACGTGCACCGGGACCAGCCACAGCGCGAGCCGTTCCGGTGCGGCGATGGCGAGGTTCTTCGGCACCATCTCGCCCATCAGCACGTGCAGGATCGTGATGAAGGCGAGCGCGATGGCGAACGAGATCGGGTGCACCAGCGCCTCGGGAATGTGCGCGAGCGCGAAGAAGGCGCCGAGCAGGTGTGCGATCGCGGGTTCGCCGAGGCGGCCCAGCAGCAGGGAGCAGATGGTGATGCCGAGCTGCGCTCCCGCCAGCATGAGCGACACGTGCCTGCTCGCGTTGATCACGATCCTGGCGCGCGTCTTGCCCTGCTCGAGCAGTGCCTCCAGCCGGTCGCGCCGGGAGGAGATGAGGGTGAACTCCGCGCCCACGAAGAACGCGTTGGTCAGCAGGAGCAGCACCACGAGGAAGAGGGCCAGCCAGTCGTTCACCGCCGCACCTCCTCGTGCCCGCTGCCCGTTCCGGGTTCTTCGGTGCTGTCTTCGGTTTCTTCCGCTTCTTCGCCGGCCAGCCGGTGCAGGCTCAGTTCGGCGATCCGGTGCCGGTCCATGGTCAGCACCTTCAGCCGCCAGTCCGCCACGTCGACCGTCTCGCCGCCGACGGGGATCCGGCCCAGCCGTTCCAGCACCAGGCCGGCGACCGTTTCGTAGTCGCCTTCCGGCATCCGGAACCCGGTGAGCTCGCGGACCTCGTCCGCGCGCAGCTGACCGGACACCATCCAGGTGTAGCTGTCCAGGCGCTGGGAGGCCGGCGCCTCGGCCTGGTCGTGCTCGTCGCGGACGTCGCCGATGATCTCCTCGACCACGTCTTCGAGCGTCACCAGGCCCGCCGTGCCGCCGTACTCGTCGACCACCATGGCGACCTGGAACCGCGAGTCCCGCAGCCGCGCCAGCAGCGCGTCGCCGGGCAGGGATTCGGGGACGGTCGGCACCGGCCTCATCAGCGAACCCACGCGGACGGTGTCCCGCTCATGGCCTGCCACCGTGAAGACCTGCTTGACGTGCACGGCGCCCCGCACGTCGTCGAGATCGCCACGGCAGACCGGGAACCGGGAAAACCCGGTACGGCGGGAGATCAGAATCAGGTCGGCGACCGTGTCGTCCTCGTCGAGCGCCTCGATCTGCACGCGGGGCGTCATCAGCTCTTCGGCCGTGCGGTCGCCGAAACGCAGCGACTTGCCGAGCAGTTCCGCGGTCGAGGTGTCGAGTGTGCCGCTCTCCGCGCTGGTCCGCACGATCGAGCCGAGTTCCTGCGGGGAGCGCGCCGAGCGCAGCTCCTCCTGGGGTTCGACGCCGAACTTGCGCACCAGCCAGTTGGCGCTGTTGTTGAGCAGGGTGATCAGCCAGCGGAACAGGGCCGAAAAGCGCGAGTGGTAGCCCATCACGGCGCGGGCGGTGGCCAGCGGGCGGGCGACGGCGAGGTTCTTCGGCACCATCTCGCCGAGCACCATCGACACCGCCGTGGCCAGCACCAGTGCGGCGGCCACCGAGGCGCCTTCGGCGGCCGACGGGCCGAGGCCCGCGAGGGTCAGCAGCGGGCGCACCAGCCTGCCGATCAGGGGTTCGGCGAGATAACCGGTGACCAGAGTGGTCAGCGTGATCGCGACCTGGGCGCCGGAAAGCTGGAAGGAGAGCGTGGCGTGGGCCCTGCGGACCGTCTTCGACCGGCGGTCACCGACCTGGCGCACGTTGGCGTCGATGGTGCTGCGTTCGAGCGTGGTCAGCGAGAACTCCGCGGCCACGGCGAGACCGGTCCCGGCGGTCAGCAGCAGGAACAGCAGGATCCCGCCGACGGCGAGCAGTACGTCCATTACCGGGCACCGCCCGCCGCTGTCCGGCGCGCAACGGCGCCAGGACGAGGTCTCCGATGAGGGGAAAGGCCGGGTTCGTCACCCGGCTCGATACTGTCACCAGGTGACTGCGCGTCGCGCACGAAAGGTGTCACTCCTTGGTAAGGGTGGCTGCGGTGGCTCCCATGATACCGGCAGGCCAGGGTAGCTGAGGCTGTCCTCGGTGAACGGTCGGTCCGGCGTCGGCCGTCCCGGCGGAGCGCGTGCCCCCAAGGCGACTTCGAGGGCAGAAGGTCAGCGGGGTTTGCGGCCGAGGAGGGCGAGCAGCCGGTCCGAGGGGGAGGCGTCCGCGGGGACCGGGACGGGCGGCGCGAAGATGCCGATGCCCTGCCACTGCTCCACCTGCGGCTCCAGCGTCTCCAGCAACTGCCGGGCCACCCCGTCGGGGACCGGCTCCGCCGCGCCGAGCGCGGTGGACAGGTCCCAGCCGTGCACGGCCAGGTCGAGCGTCATCTGCCAGCCGTAGTCGGCGGCGTCCGCCTCCCCGTAGGAAAGGTGCACCCGCTTCTCCAGCGCTCCCGGGGCGGTCCAGGCTTCCCGCGCGGCCGAGGAGGCCCGTTCCCAGGCCGCGACGGGATCGTCGCCGAGCACGTCACCGTCGTAGCGGTCCCCGACCTCGGCCAGGGTCTGCCCGGCGAGCAGGTGCGGGACCCAGAGTTGCTCGGACACCAGGTGGTTGACCAGGTCCCGGATGCTCCACTCGGTGCAGGGGGTCGTGTTCCCCCACTGGTCCGGCCCGATCCGGCGCACCGCGCGGTCGAACCCGCCCAGCGCCTCACCGTGCGCGTCGAGGAGCTTCATGCCTCCAATGAAGCACGAACCCGCTGATGGCGCACGCTCTCCTCGACCAGATCGAGCACCGGGCCCAGATCGTCGGCGGGCAGGCCCATGGCCAGGTGGGACACGAGCCCTTCGAGGACCAGTTCGAGGTAGGAGGTGAGCACGTCGACGTCCACGTCGTCGCGGAGGTTGCCCGCTTCGAGCTTCCGCTGCAGGCGCAGTTTGGTGGCCTGGGTGAGCAGCTGGGACCGTTCGGCCCAGCGGGCGCGGAACTCCGGGTCGGTGCGCAGCCTCCGCGACACCTCCAGCCGGGTCGCGAGCCATTCCGCCGGCTGCTCACCGGCCCCGGACAGCAGGTCGCGCATGACCTGCACGAGCCCCTGCGCGGCGACCACGTCGGCCATCCGGGCGGCGTCCTCCTCCGCGAGGGCGAGGAACAAGGACTCCTTGTCGCGGAAGTGGTGGAAGATCGCGCCGCGCGACAGGCCGGTCGCTTCCTCCAGCCTGCGCACCGTGGCACCCTCGTAGCCGTAGCGGGCGAAACACACCCGCGACCCGTCGAGGATCTGGCGCCGTCGCGCGTCGAGGTGATCCTGACTGACCCGTGGCATTCCCAGATCCTGTCACCCGTGGTAGTCCCTACGCAATCCGTACGTACGTATTGTGACGGTTCCCCGGCCCCGATCGGCGCCTGAAAATGTCGTACCGCGCGTGTAGCGTCCGAAGCCAGATGTTCCCACCGATTGGGGAGGTGCGAATGACTGCTGTTCGTCCTTTTTCCGAGTCTCCCGACGGCGCGGGCGGGGTCGCCGAGCTGGCCGCGAAGGTCATCTCCGACCGCGCCGCCGGCGAGGCGTACGTGGCCTCGGTGTGTTTCAAGCACGGCCCGCCCCGGCTGCTCGGAGTGGAGCTCGAGTACACCGTTCACTACGCCGAAGACCCTTCACGACCCCTCGATCCCCGGGATCTGGCCCGTGCGCTGGGGGCACACGCTCCGCGCTCGCTCGATCCCGCCAGCCCAGGGCAGCCACTGCCCGCCGGTTCGCCGCTCACCGTCGAACCCGGCGGCCAGGTGGAGATCTCGCCCCTGCCCCAGGCCCGGCTCGCCGATCTGGCCGAAGCCGTTTCCACCGATCTCGCCCGGCTGACCGAGCTGCTCGCCCGCGCCGGGTTCGCCCTCGGCGAAACGGGTATCGATGCCTTCCGGCGTCCGGCCCGGGTGCTCGACACCCCCCGTTACGCCACCATGGAGCGCCGTTTCCGCCCGCGAGGGCCCGCGGGGCTGACCATGATGTGCAGCACCGCGGGACTCCAGATCTGCGTGGACAGCGGCGAGCGCGCCGCCCTCGCGCAGCGCTGGGCCGCGGTGCACGTGCTCGGCCCGCCGTTGCTGGCCCTGTTCGCCAACTCCCGGCGGCATGCCGGGCGGGACACCGGGACGGCTTCGGCGCGGTGGCTCGCCGTGCGGGAGACCGAGCGCGCCCGCACCTTCCCGACCCCGCTGACCGACGACCCGGTCACCACCTGGGCCCGCCGGGTGATGGACACGCCGCTGCTGCTCGTCCGCCGTCCGGACGGGCCATGGGACGTGCCCGAGGGCGTCACCTTCGGCGACTGGGCGGCCGGGCGCGGGGTGGACGGGCTGCCCGGCCCGCCCACGACGGCCGATCTGGACTACCACCTGACCACGCTGTTCCCGCCGGTCCGGGCGCACGGCTACCTCGAGGTGCGCTACCTCGACGCGCAACCGGCGCACCGGTGGCTGGAGCCGGTGGCGCTGCTGTCCGCGCTGCTCGCCCGTCCATCCACAGTGGACAGAGTGCGGGAGATCTGCGAGCCGGTGGCGGGCCGCTGGGAGGAAGCGGCCCGCCGTGGCCTCGCCGACCCCGCGCTCGCCTCGGCGGCGCGGAAGGTGGTGGAGCTGGGCTGCGCGGAACTGGGCCGCACCGGGCTGCAGCCCGGCCGTATCGGCGAAATCGGCGAAAGCCTGCAGGGGTTGGCACGGACGAGAGGGGAGAAGTGGTGAACGGATCGTTGAGCGAGGCGCCGAGCCCGCTGCGGGAACTCGGCGGGGACAGGTTGCGGGCCCATGCCGCGGAGGCGCTCACGCGGGCGCGGCGGCGCAGCACCGCGCTGACCGACGCGGTGGACGACGAGGACCTCGTCCGCCAGCATTCGAAGCTGATGTCGCCGCTGGTGTGGGATCTGGCCCATATCGGCAGTCAGGAAGAGCTGTGGCTGGTCCGCGATGTCGGCGGCCGCGAGCCGCTGCGGCCGGACATCGACGATCTCTACGACGCCTTCCGGCATCCGAGGGCGGATCGGCCGTCGCTGCCGCTGCTCGGGCCGTCCGAGGCCCGCGCCTACGTGGCGCAGGTGCGGGACAAGGCACTGGACGTGCTGGCGCGCGAGCCGATGGAGGGACGCCGCCTGACCGAGGCGGCCTTCGCCTTCGGCATGATCACCCAGCACGAGCAGCAGCATGACGAGACCATGCTCGCCACGCACCAGTTGCGGCAGGGCGAAGCGGTCCTGCACGCGCCACCGGCCCCGTCCCGCCGGGCCGGGGCGCTGCCCGCCGAGGTGTTCGTGCCCGCCGGGCCGTTCGTGATGGGCACGAGCGTGGAGCCGTGGGCACTGGACAACGAGCGCCCGGCGCACGAGGTCCACGTCGACGCCTTCCACCTCGACACCACCCCGGTCACCAACGGGGCTTATCTGGAGTTCCTGGAATCCGGCGGTTACGACGAGCGCCGCTGGTGGAGCGAGGCGGGCTGGGAGTACCGCACCGCGCACGACATCACCGCGCCGCGCTTCTGGTACCGGGAGTCCGGCGGCTGGTGGCGCATCCGGTTCGGGGTGCGCGAACCGGTGCCCGCGGACGAGCCGGTGGTGCACGTGTCGTTCTACGAGGCGCAGGCCTATGCGGCCTGGGCCGGGAAACGCCTTCCCACCGAAGCGGAGTGGGAGAAGGCCGCCCGCTTCGATCCGGCCACCGGCCAGTCCCGCCGCTACCCCTGGGGCAACGAGGAACCGACCGCCGAACACGCCAACCTGGGGCAGCGGCACCTCGGCCCCGCCGCGGTGGGGGCGTACCCGGCGGGGGCTTCGGCTCTGGGCGTGCACCAGCTCATCGGGGACGTGTGGGAGTGGACCAGCACCGACTTCCACGGGTATCCGGGATTCGCGGCCTTCCCGTACCGGGAGTACAGCGAGGTCTTCTTCGGGCCGGAGTACAAGGTGCTGCGCGGCGGTTCCTTCGGCACCGACCCGTCGGCGATCCGCGGCACCTTCCGGAACTGGGACTACCCGATCCGGCGGCAGATCTTCTCCGGGTTCCGGTGCGCACGAGACGCCCAGGTGCGCGGGTGAGCGCGGTTTCCGGCGTGGGGGAGCGGTGCCGTGTGTAGGCATCTCGCCTATCTCGGGCCGCCCTGCTCGCCCGCGGAACTGCTGTTCGACGCGCCGCATTCGCTGCGGCACCAGTCCTACGCCCCCGCCGACATGCGCGGCGGGGGCACGGTGAACGCGGACGGATTCGGCCTGGTGTGGTACGCCGGGGACGGCACGCCGGTGCGCTACCGGCGGGTGAGTCCCTTGTGGAGTGATCATGATCTGCCGGTGCTGGCGCGCACGCTGCGGGCCGGGGCGTTCGTCGCCGCGGTGCGCAACGGGTCGATCGGCATGCCGGTCGCCGAGGCGGCCTGCGCGCCGTTCGTGGACGGGCCCTGGGCCTTCAGCCACAACGGAGTGGTGCCCGGCTGGCCCCATGCGCTCACCGGGATCGCCGGGGAGGTGCCGCTCACCGAACTGATGACCCTGGAAGCGCCGACCGACTCCGCCCTGCTGTGGGCCTGGCTGCGGGCCCGCCTGCGCGCGGGTGAGGATCCGCTCGCGGCCGTGGCCGGGCTGACCGCCCGCGTCGCGGCCGAGGCGCCCGGCGCCCGGCTGAACTTCCTGCTGACCGACGGCGAGGTCGTGGTGGCCACCGCGTGGACGCACGCCCTGTCGGTCCGGCAGTCCGGCGAGGCGGTCGTCATCGCCTCGGAACCGCCCGACCCGGGGCCGGAATGGCGCCCGGTGCCCGACGGGCATGCGGTGATCGCCCGGCGTGGCCGGGTGGATCTCGTCCCGCTCGACCTTCCCTCTCTCGAGATCGGAGCCTGACCCCATGAGCAAGCCGGACCTTGACGTGCACCGCGATCCGGTCGACGTCACCGGTGCCCTGCGTGACGACGTGCGCACGGGCCTGTCCGCATCGCGGAAATGGCTGCCCTCCAAGTGGTTCTACGACGCGCGGGGCAGCGCGCTGTTCGAGGAGATCACCGGCCTGCCGGAGTACTACCCGACGCGGGCCGAACGCGAGGTGCTGGGCCGGGAAGCCGCGGAGATCGCGCGGGTCACCGGCGCGCGGACGCTGGTCGAGCTGGGCTCGGGGTCGAGCGAGAAGACCCGCCTGCTCCTCGATGCCCTCCGTGAGCACGGCACGCTGCAGGCCTTCGTGCCGCTGGACGTGTCCGAAGCCGCGCTGGCCGGCGCGGTCGGCGCGATCCAGGCCGAGTACCCGGGACTGGACGTGCGGGGCGTGGTGGGGGACTTCACCGAACATCTCGGCCTGCTGCCGGGGGAACCGCCGCGCCTGGTGGCCTTCCTCGGCGGCACCATCGGCAACTTCCTGCCCGGGGAGCGGGCCAAGTTCCTGCGGTCGGTGCGGGACGTGCTCACCGAGGGGGAGTGGCTGCTGCTCGGCACGGATCTGGTGAAGGACCGGGAAACGCTGGAGCGCGCCTACGACGACGCCGCCGGGGTGACCGCCGAGTTCAACCGGAACGTCCTGCGCGTGATCAACGAGCGGCTCGGTGCCGATTTCGATCCCGGCCGCTTCGCACACGAGTCGTACTGGGACAACGGCAACGAGTGGATCGAAATGCGGCTGCGGGCGCGCGAGGCCATGACCGTGACGATCCCGGGTGCGGACCTGGCGGTGCGCTTCGCCGAGGGCGAGGACATCCGCACCGAGATCTCCGCGAAGTTCCGGCAGGAAGGGGTCGCGGCCGAACTGGCGGAGAGCGGTTTCACCCTGCGGAAGTGGTGGACCGACGCACCGGGACGGTTCGGGGTGTCCCTGGCCGAAGCCGGCCGGTGAGCAAGTGGTCGAATAGGGTGGTGAACCCGCTTTCGGCACTGGCTCGCGTCCTGGGCAGGAAGCCCTGGCTGATGAAGCTCGCGAAGGCCATCATCTGGGTGGACAAGCGGCTGTACCGCATGTTCGGCGGCCGCGTGACCCTGGTCGGCATCGCGGGGCTGCCCTCGCTGCGGCTCACCACGGTGGGCCGCAGGAGCGGGCAGCCCCGCAGCACGAACCTCCTCTACTTCCCGCACGAGGACGGTTACGTGCTGGTCGGGTCGAACTGGGGCCGCACCCGGGATCCGGGCTGGACCTTCAACCTCCGGACCCATCCGGAGGCCGAGATCGAGGTGAGGGGCAGGCGGATCCCGGTGCGCGCGACGCCGGTCAAGGGGGAGCGGTACGACGAGCTGTGGGGGGAGCTGCTCCGGTTCTGGCCGGGTTATGCGATGGAACAGGAGGCGGCCTGCCGGGAGCTGCCCATCTTCCTGCTCACCCGCCGCTGACGCCACGAATATCCGATTTCCTCCCGGATGGGAGGAAATCGGCGTGAACATTCGCTGAAACTCTGCGGCACGTGGTCTGGAACACCCCGTTTCGCGCCTCCGGCGCTTACGCTCCGCTCGCAGTGGTCATCCGTTCGAGCGATAGGAGCACGGTGTCGCGCGGAAGAGCGGGTGCCGGTCCCATGCCGCCGCACTCCCGGTCCACCGTCCACATGCGACTGATCGTCGCCCCGTACGGACCACTGCTGCCCACTCCCAGTACAACAGGAGGACAACAGTGGACAGAGCTTTCGGCCGCCTGCGCCGTAAGCCCGTACTGCTCGGTGCCGGTGCGCTGCTGACCGCGGCCGGGGTCGCCGTGGCCGTGACCACCGCCGTCGGCGGCGCCGAGGCGCAGCCGCTGCCGCAGCATGCCGGAGGGGTGCACACCCAGACCCCGATCAAGCACGTCGTGGTGATCTTCGGCGAGAACGTCTCGTTCGACCACTACTTCGGCACCTACCCGAACGCCGCCAACACCGGCGGCACGCCGTTCACGGCGGCGAAGGGCACGCCGAAGGTCGACGGGCTGACGCCGGAGCTGCTGAAGAACAACCCCAACGCCTACAACCCGAAGCGGCTCGGCCCGGCGCAGGCGATGACCTGCGACCAGGACCACAACTACGGCGCCGAGCAGAAGGCGTTCGACGGCGGCAAGATGGACAAGTTCGTCGAGTACACCGAGACGGACAAGTGCGCGGCGGGCCTGTTCGCCGAGCCCGGTCTGGTCATGGACTACTACGACGGCAACACCGTCACCGGACTGTGGAACTACGCGCAGCACTACGCGATGAGCGACAACTCGTACAACACGACGTTCGGCCCGTCCACCCCCGGTGCGCTCAACCTGGTCTCCGGCCAGACCCACGGCGCGCAGGCGGTCACCCCCGTCACGCACCAGCCCACCACCGACTCCTACGTGGTGGCTTCGCCCGACGCGAACGGCATCGGCACCGTCATCAACGACCCGGACCCGGCCTGGGACGACTGCTCGGACAACAACCACACCAACAGCCACAACCTGGCGGCGATGCAGGGCCGCAACATCGGTGACCTGCTCAACGAGCGCAATGTCACCTGGGGCTGGTTCGAGGGCGGCTTCCGCCCGACCGGCACCGCCAACGGGATGGCGGTGTGCGGCCAGAGCCACACCAACGTCGGCGGCGCGAAGGTGAGCGACTACAGCCCGCACCACGAGCCGTTCCAGTACTACAGGTCGACGGCGAACGAGAAGCACCTGCCGCCGAGCTCGGTGGCCGCGATCGGCCGCACCGACCAGGCCAACCACCAGTACGACATCAGCGACTTCGACGCCGCGCTGCAGGCCGGGACCATGCCCGCGGTGAGTTTCCTGAAGGCGCCGATGTACCAGGACGGCCACGCCGGCTACTCGGACCCGCTGGACGAGCAGCAGTTCGTGGTCGACGAGGTGAACAAGATCCAGCACTCGAAGGACTGGGACTCCACGGCGATCGTGCTGGCCTACGACGACTCCGACGGCTGGTACGACCACGCCGCCTCGACCATCGTCAACGGCTCCCACGACGCGGCGAACGACACCGCGCTGTGCCAGGACAAGAAGTCGGAGACCGGCGGCTACGCCGACCGCTGCGGTTACGGCCCGCGCCTGCCGCTGCTGGTGATCTCGCCGTACTCGCGGACGAACTACGTGGACCACACCCGCACCGACCAGTCCTCGATCCTGCGGTTCATCGAGGACAACTGGCACACCGGCCGGATCGGGGACGCCTCGTTCGACGAGCGGGCGGGCAGCCTCGAACACATGCTGGACCTCGACGGCCACGGTGAGCACGGTGAGCACGGCGAGCACGGTGAGCACCGGGCCCCGGCGGTCACGCTGGACCCGAAGACCGGCGCCGTCGTGCGCTGACGTTTTCCCTTCGCACCGGGAAAAGGGAGTCCTGCCCCGGCAGGGCTCCCTTTTCCTTGCCCTACTTCCCGTGCGGATCGGCCGCGTTCAGGGTCTGGACCACCTGGTCGTAATCGCCCCGAGCCTCGCCGTAGCGCAGGAACTTCACCCGTTCCACCTGGATCTCCTTCGCCTCGGGCCGGGTCTCGAGCAGCGTGACCACCTCGGACACGAACTCCTCCAGCGGCATCGCGAATCCGCTCTCCTCCTGGCCGGGCAGCAGCGCCGTGCGCACCGCGGGGGGCACGAGTTCCACGACCTTCACCGTCGTGTCGGCCAGTTGCAGCCGGAGTGACTCGCTGAGCAGGTGGATCGCGGCCTTCGACGCGTTGTAGCTCGGGGTGATCTTGAGCGGTGCGAACGCCAGTCCCGAGGAGACGGTGACGATCGTGGCGTCCGGCCGGGTCCGCAGGTGCTCGACGAAGGCGGCGATCAGGCGGATCGGGCCGAGCAGGTTCGTCGTCACGACCGATTCGGCCGAGGCGAGGAAGGTCTCGGGCTGGTGCCAGTCCTCGATGCGCATCACCCCGGCCATCGTGATCAGGACGTTGAGGTCCGGGTACCGGGCCAGGACCTCCTCCGCGGCCGCGCCGATGCTCGCCGCGTCCGTCGTGTCGATCCGCACGGTGCCGAGACCGGGATGCTCGGCGGCGATGCGTTCGAGCAGCTCGGTGCGCCTGCCGCCGACGATGACGGTGTTGCCCCTGTCCTGCAGCGCGAGGGCCAGGGCCAGACCGATGCCGCTGGTGGAGCCGGGGATGAAGATCGTGTTTCCGCTGATGTCCATGCCCCCAGCATCGTCGGCGGGAGACGGGCCGGGCAGAGAAGGTTTATCGGGGGATCCGCGATCCCTGGTTCCGGCCTGGCGCGGCCGGATAATCGGAGTCATGGACCGTGTCGCATTGGCGGAGTTCCTGCGCCACCGCAGGGAGGCGCTCCGCCCCGAGGACCTCGGGCTCCCGGAGGGCGCTCGGCGCCGGGCCGCCGGGCTGCGTCGCGAGGAGGTCGCGGCGCTCGCCGGGATGTCGACCGACTACTACACCCGGCTGGAGCAGCAACGCGGTCCGCAGCCGAGTGAGCAGATGCTCGCGTCGCTGGCGCGGGCCCTGCGACTGACCAAGGACGAGCGGGACTACCTGTTCCAGACGGCGGGACACGCCGTCCCGGCCTCCTTCGCGGCCTCGGCGCACGTCGCTCCCGCACTGCTGCGCGTGCTGGACCGCCTCGCCGACACCCCGGCGCTGATCCTGTCCAACCTGGGCGAAACCCTGGTGCAGAACGAGATGGCCGACGCCCTGTTCGGCGACAAGTCCCATCACACGGGCCTGGCGCGCAGCGAGATCTACCGCTGGTTCACCGATCCCGCCGAACGGCTGCGCTATCCGGAGCAAGACCGTGACCGGCAGAGCCGGGCACAGGTGGCGAACCTGCGCGCCGCTTACGGGGCGATGGGCGCGCGTTCCCGCGCGGGGGAACTGGTCCGCGCGCTGCAGAAGGCGAGCGCGGAGTTCGCCGCCCTGTGGGAGCGGCACGAAGTCGTCAAGCGCTTCGAGGACCACAAGACGCTCCTCCACCCCGAACTCGGCGCGATCGAGGTCGATTGCCAGGTGCTGTTCACCGAGGACCAGTCGCAGATGCTGCTCGTGCTCACCGCGCCTCCGCGCAGCGAAGGCCACGAAAAGCTGAGACTGCTCGCCACGGTGGGGCGGGAGCGCTTCGCCGGGACCGCGGGACCGGGAACGGGGCCGTGAGGGCCCCTCGCGGCAAACGAAAGGCGCCGTGAGCTCGGAAGCGGGCCCACGGCGCCTTCGGCCGATCCGGGGATCAGGCGCGGGTCATCTTGCGCAGCACGTACTGCAGGATGCCGCCGTTGCGGTAGTAGTCCGCCTCACCGGGGGTGTCGATGCGCACGACCGCGTCGAACTCGACCTTCGTCCCGTCCGCCTTGGTGGCGGTGACCTTGACCGTCCGCGGGGTCTCACCCTGGTTCAGGGTGGTGATGCCCGCGATGTCGAAGGTCTCCGTGCCGTCCAGGCCCAGCGAGGAGGCCGATTCGCCCGCCGGGAACTGCAGCGGGATGACGCCCATGCCGATCAGGTTCGAGCGGTGGATGCGCTCGAAGGACTCGGCGATCACCGCGCGCACGCCCAGCAGGCTGGTGCCCTTGGCGGCCCAGTCACGGGACGAGCCCGAGCCGTATTCCTTGCCGCCCAGCACGACCAGCGGGATGCCCGCCGCCGCGTAGTTCTGGGCCGCGTCGTAGATGAACGCCTGCGGCGCGCCCTCCTGCGTGAAGTCGCGGGTGTAGCCGCCCTGCACGTCGTCCAGCAGCTGGTTGCGCAGCCGGATGTTGGCGAAGGTGCCGCGGATCATCACCTCGTGGTTGCCGCGACGGGAACCGTAGGAGTTGAAGTCCTTGCGCTCCACGCCGTGCTCGGCCAGGTAGCGGCCGGCGGGGGAGTCGGCCTTGATCGCACCGGCCGGGGAGATGTGGTCGGTGGTGACCGAGTCGCCCAGCTTCGCCAGCACCCGCGCCCCGGCGATGTCCTCCACCGGCGACGGCTCGGCCTGCATGCCCTCGAAGTACGGGGGCTTGCGGACGTAGGTGGACTCGCTGTCCCAGTCGAAGGTCTTGCCTTCGGGCGTGGGCAGGGACTTCCAGCGCTCGCCGCCGTCGAAGACGTCGGCGTAGTCCTTGGCGAACATCTCCTGCGTGATCGCCGAGTCGATGGTCTGCTGGATCTCCTGCGTCGAGGGCCAGATGTCGCGCAGGAACACGTCGTTGCCCTCGGTGTCCTGGCCGAGCGGCTGGGCCTCGAAGTCGAAGTCCATCGTGCCCGCCAGCGCGTAGGCGATCACCAGCGGCGGCGAGGCCAGGTAGTTCATCTTGACGTCGGGGTTGATCCGGCCCTCGAAGTTCCGGTTGCCCGACAGCACCGACACGACGGTCAGGTCGTTCTCCTGGACCGCGGCCGAGATCTCCTCGGGCAGCGGGCCGGAGTTGCCGATGCAGGTGGTGCAGCCGTAGCCGACCAGGTGGTAGCCCAGCTTCTCCAGGTACGGCCAGAGGCCGGCCTTCTCGTAGTAGTCGGTGACGACCTGCGAACCCGGGGCCATGGAGGTCTTGACCCACGGCTTGACCGACAGGCCCTTCTCCACCGCGTTGCGGGCCAGCAGCGCCGCGCCCAGCATGACCGACGGGTTGGAGGTGTTGGTGCAGGAGGTGATCGAGGCGATCACCACGGCACCGTGGTCGAGCACGAACTCGCCGCGCTCTTCGGACTTGACCAGCACCGGCTTGCTCGGGCGCCCGGTGGCACCGTTGGCCGCGGACTCGATGTCCACGCTGTCTTCCTCGGCGAAGGACAGCGACGGGGCGTCGCTGGCCGGGAAGCTCTCCTCGACCTTTTCGTCCACCTTGGTGTGCGGGGTCGGGTGCTGCTCCTCGACGTAGTCGTGCACCGACTTGCGGAACGCGGGCTTGGCGTCGGACAGCGCGATGCGGTCCTGCGGGCGCTTCGGGCCGGCGATCGACGGGACCACGGTGGACAGGTCCAGTTCGAGGTACTCGGAGTAGACGGGCTCGTGCGACGGGTCGTGCCAGAGGCCCTGCTCCTTGGCGTAGGCCTCGACCAGCGCGAGCTGCTCGGCCGAGCGGCCGGTCAGCTTCAGGTAGCGCAGGGTCTCCTCGTCGATCGGGAAGATCGCCGCGGTGGAGCCGAACTCGGGGCTCATGTTGCCGATGGTGGCGCGGTTGGCCAGCGGCACCGAGCCCACGCTCTCGCCGTAGAACTCGACGAACTTGCCGACCACACCGTGCTTGCGCAGCATCTCGGTGATGGTGAGCACGATGTCGGTGGCGGTGACCCCGGCCGGGATCTCACCGGTGAGCTTGAAGCCGACGACGCGGGGGATGAGCATCGACACGGGCTGGCCGAGCATCGCGGCCTCGGCCTCGATGCCGCCGACGCCCCAGCCCAGCACACCGAGGCCGTTGACCATGGTGGTGTGCGAGTCGGTACCGACCACGGTGTCCGGGTAGGCCTGGCCGCCGCGGGCCATGACGGTGCGGGCCAGGTACTCGATGTTGACCTGGTGCACGATGCCGGTGCCCGGCGGGACGACCTTGAACTCCTCGAACGCGTTCTGGCCCCAGCGCAGGAACTGGTAGCGCTCGCGGTTGCGCTCGTACTCGATCTCGACGTTGCGCTCGAAGGCGTCGGCGCGGCCGAACACGTCGATGATCACCGAGTGGTCGATGACCAGCTCGGCCGGGGCCAGCGGGTTCACCTTGTCCGGGTCGCCGCCCAGGTCGGTGACCGCCTCGCGCATGGTGGCCAGGTCCACGACGCAGGGCACGCCGGTGAAGTCCTGCATGACCACGCGGGCCGGGGTGAACTGGATCTCGATCGAGGGATCCGCGGTGGCGTCCCAGTCCGCCAGTGCGCGGATGTGCTCGGCGGTGATGTTCGCGCCGTCTTCGGTGCGCAGCAGGTTCTCGAGCAGGATCTTGAGGCTGTACGGCAGGCGCTGGGCCCCCTGCACCTTGTTCAGGCGGAACACCTCGTAGGAGGCGTCACCCACCTTCAGGGTGTCGCGGGCGCCGAAGCTGTCCTTGCTGGCTGGTGCGGTCACGTCCAACTCCATGGGCTTGCCAGGCGCCTCACGTGATCCGTGCACGCGAGGGCCGTCCCGGTCAGTTCGGTTTTCGGGTTACCGGAGCGAGTCTTGCGCACGCTGTGGCGTCCGCGGACGCGGGGACGGCGCGCAGGCTCCCCGACAGCAAACAGTACGCTTGTCCTTTTTTGGCTTCAAGAGCGACACGCCCGCGTTCGGTGTGACCTCTTCCGGCGAACCGCGCCGGCGTTGACGTCGCTCGGCTCCAGGCTCCGCGGCACCGTCGTGCCCTGCTCGACGGCGGTGCGGATCGGGCCGAGGTAGTACTTCCCGTTCACCCGCCCGGTAATCACGCGGACCGCCGCGGCGAGCGGCTTGTCCCTCCGGTCCGTGATCCACCGCTGCGACGTGGGCGGGCGGCGAAAGGGTCCCTCGAACGGGGTGTTGTTGCAGGCGAGACACAAGTTTCAGGTGATGCTTGTGATACCTGTGAGGCACCTGAGGCGGCAAGAGGGGCGGAGAGCGTGGGGAAGTCGAGAGGCGAACGGGTGATGCGGGGCGGCTTCGCCCGGGCGCTCATGGCCGGCACCGTGAGCGCGGTCGTGATCGCCGCCGTGCTGGCCGGGACCGGAGTCTCCGCCGCCGTCCCGCCCCCGCCGCCGAACCCGAGCGACGCGGAGATCAGTGCCGGGCAGGCCGACGCGAACGCCAAGGCGGGCGAGGTCGGGCAGCTGACCAACCGGCTCGCCGCCGCCGAGAGCAGGCTTTCCGCGCTGCAGGACGAGGTCGAGCTCAAGCGGGAGCTGGCCAACAAGGCCCTGGTCGACCAGCGGAGGGCCCAGGACGCCTCGGCGCAGGCACAGGCCGACGCCGACGCCGCCCGCAGGGAGGCGGACGCGGCGGCCAGGGACATCGATGCCGCCCGGGCGCGGCTCGACGCCTTCATCGCGGGCAGCTTCCAACAGGGCAGCACGATGGGCTCGATCTCGGCCTACCTCGGCTCGACCGATCCGAAGGACCTGCTCGCTCGCGCGCAGCTGCTGTCCTCGGTCACCGACAGCCAGCTCAACGCCCTCGACCTGATGCGCCAGGCCCAGACCGGCAAGGCCAACAAGGATGCGGCGGCGCGGGCCGCGCTGCAGCTGGCCCGGCAACGGCAGGCCGAGGCCGAGCAGGCGCAGCGGGCCGCCGACGCCGCGCAGGCGGCCGCGGTGCGGGCGCAGCAGGACCAGGCGGCCGGCGCCGTCGGGCTGCAGGCCGACAAGGACGCCGTCGAACAGCAGCTCTACCAGGCGCAGCAGCGTGTTGCGGGGCTGCAGGGCCAGCGTCAGCGCTACGAGGAGTGGCTCGCCCAGAAGCGGCGCGAGGAAGAGGAGCAGGCGCGCCAGGCCGCGCTGAACGCGGGCCGCGCCCCGGGGCAGGCGGCGCCGGGCCCGGCAGGTCCGGCAGGGTCGGGAAGCCCGGCGGGATCGGCCATCGAGCGGGTGATCGCCCGGGCGATGGCGCAGCTCGGCGTGCCCTACTCGTGGGGCGGCGGCAACGCCTACGGACCCACGCTCGGCATCCGCGACGGCGGGGTGGCCGACGCCTACGGCGACTACCGCAAGGTCGGCTTCGACTGCTCCGGCCTGATGATCTACGCCTTCGCCGGTTTCGTCTCGCTGCCCCACTACAGCGGCTACCAGGCCGAGGCCGGGCGCAGGGTGCCGCTGTCGCAGATGCGGCGGGGTGACCTGCTGTTCTGGGGCAGCGACATCCACCACGTGGCGCTCTACCTGGGCAGCGGGATGATGATCGAGGCGCCGCAGTCCGGGATGGTGGTGCGCGTGACCCGCGTCCGCTACGGCGACATCGTCCCCTACGCCACTCGCCTGATCGGCTGAAACGGGCGAGCCGTGAAGGGTCCCTTCACGGTCGGATCGACTGTGAAGGGACCCTTCACGGCCAACACCCCAGGTGACTTTGCCGGGGCTTCCGGTCAGGACGGACGCCTTCGGGGTACGCGTTAGCCTGGTGGGCATGCCCGCCCTCGCCGGAATCGTGCTCGCCGGCGGTGCCGCCCGCCGCCTGTCCGGGGTGGACAAACCCATGCTCGAGGTGGGCGGGCTCCCGCTGCTGCACCGCGCGGTGGGGGCCCTCGCGGCCGCCTCCCCGGTGGTCGTGGTCGGCCCCCGGCGGCCTGGCCTGCCCGCGGTGCGCTGGACCAGGGAGGAACCGCCCGGCGGCGGACCGCTCGCCGCGCTCGCGGCCGGGCTGGCCGTGCTGCCGGAGACGGAGGAGACGGAACTGGTGGCGGTGCTCGCCGGTGACCTCGCCGCGATCACGGCGTCCACAGTGGACCGCCTGATGGCGGCGGTGGGCGACGGCTCCGGTGGCGCCGTGCTGGTGGACGGCGAAGGCCGGCGGCAGTGGCTGATCGGGGTGTGGCGCGCCGCCGGGCTGAGGGCGGTTCTTCCCGCCCGGCCGGAGAACGCGTCGCTGCGCGGGGTCCTCGGCGCGCTCGACATCGTCGGCGTGCCGGAGAAACCCGGCGAGAGCGCCGATGTCGATACTCCCGAGGACCTGCGAGCCACTCGCGCCGGGTGAGCGGAACCCAGTCCCGGAACTCGTCCCGAAGCTCACAGCCCTCTCACCGGGCGTGAGATTGACTACCGATACGGTCGCACGGCAGAGGTGAACGTGGCGGCGAACGCGAGCGAGGAGGGAACCGTGACCGAGCCCGGCTACCCGGAGGGCACGAACGGGCAGCAGACCACGACCCCGGCCCGCGACGGCCAGTTGCTGGAACGCACCGTGTTCGAGGTCAAGCGGGTCATCGTCGGGCAGGACCGGCTGGTCGAGCGGTTGCTGGTCGGCCTGCTGGCCAAGGGGCACCTGCTGCTGGAGGGCGTGCCCGGCGTCGCCAAGACGCTGGCCGTGGAGACCTTCGCGCGCGTGGTCGGCGGCACGTTCTCCCGCGTCCAGTTCACCCCCGACCTCGTCCCGGCCGACATCCTCGGCACCCGGATCTACCGGCAGGGCAGCGAGCGCTTCGACGTCGAGCTCGGCCCGGTCGTGGCGAACTTCGTGCTCGCCGACGAGATCAACCGGGCGCCCGCGAAGGTGCAGTCGGCGATGCTCGAGGTGATGGCCGAGCGACACGTGTCCCTCGGCGGCAAGACCTTCCCGATGCCCGACCCGTTCCTCGTGCTGGCCACGCAGAACCCGATCGAGAACGAGGGCGTGTACCCGCTGCCGGAGGCGCAGCGCGACCGGTTCCTGTTCAAGATCGTGGTCGACTACCCGACGGCCGAGGAAGAGCGCGAGATCATCTACCGGATGGGCGTGACGCCGCCCGAGCCGGACGAGATCCTCAGCCCCGCCGAGCTGGTCCGGCTGCAGGGAGTGGCGTCGAAGGTGTTCGTGCACCACGCGCTGGTCGACTACGTGGTGCGCCTCGTGCTGGCCACCCGCACCCCGGCCGAACACGGGCTGACCGACGTCGCGGGCTGGGTGTCCTACGGCGCCTCGCCCCGGGCGAGTCTGGGCATCATCGCCGCCGCGCGGGCACTCGCGCTCGTCCGCGGGCGCGACTACGTGCTGCCGCAGGACGTGGTGGACGTGGTGCCGGACGTGCTGCGGCACCGCCTGGTGCTGTCCTACGACGCGCTGGCCGACGCGGTGCCGCTGGACCACATCGTCAACCGGGTGCTGCAGACCGTGCCGCTGCCGCAGGTTTCCGCCCGGCCGCAGGGCGGCCCCGGGCAGCCGGTCCCGATGGGGGCACCGGGGCGCTAGTGGTGACCGAGAACGAGAACCGTCCTTCGTGGGCGCCGCCGGTCCTGCGGGGGGAGCGCCTCGAGGCGGGGCTGCGCACGCTCGAACTCGACGTCCGGCGGCGGCTGGACGGGTTGTTGCAGGGCAATCACCTCGGGCTGGTGCCCGGGCCGGGCTCCGAGCCGGGGGAGGCCCGGCCCTACCAGCCCGGTGACGACGTCCGCCGGATGGACTGGGCGGTCACCGCCCGCACCACGGTGCCGCAC
>NZ_VJWX01000769.1 GCF_007713715.1 Amycolatopsis rhizosphaerae | reverse complement strand
GCGCAGGCAGGCCGCGGACGGCCGCGTTCAGCGTGTCGCCGCGGCGCCGGTCCCACAGTCCGGCCAGCGCGGCGGCCCATTCGCCCGGCGGCAGGACGGCGATCAGCTCGGGGACGGCCTTCGCCGGAACCGGCGGCTTGACGGCGAGCAGCGCGCGTGCCCATTCCCGGTCCCGCTGCCTGCCCGCCGCCTCGGCCAGTCCCACGCGGAACGGCTCGGCGACCGCCGCCCCCCGGGCCAACGAACGGCGCAGCAGTTCCCGCGGTCCGGAGGCGAAGGCGGACCACAACGACAGCGGCGTGGCGGCCACGATCTGCCGGAACCACCAGGCGCGCCGCCCGGTGGCCAGTGGCGGCTCGGCACGCACCCCGTCCCGGAGCATCGGGCCGTCGCACTCACCCGGCAGCGACAGCCGCAGCGCGTCCCCCTCGACGGTGACGAGCGCGGCGGCCCGCTCCGCCATACGGGCGGCCAGCCGCGAACCGGGCAACCGGGCCAGCAGATCGGCGGCGAGCCGCCGCACATCAGCCGACCGATCGTCCAAAGCGGACTCCAGAAAATCCTCGTCCGCCGCGGACAGCCCGTCCACCAGCACGGCGAGGAACTCGGCACGCCGGGCGGCGGGCTCGGCGGCCCATACCCGCGCCAGCGCCTCCCGCGCGGCGGCGGGATCTTCCCGGCGCCGCTGGGCCAGCCAGGTCCGGCGCGCCACCGGGGCTCCGAGGCGCCACACGTCCGGCCCGGTGTCCGCGCCCGCCAGGAACGCCCATTCCGGCACCAGCGCGGCGAGCCACGGGCCGCGGGGCCCGGCCGCGGCGGCCACCGCGTCCCGCAGCGAGGGCCGGGACCGCGCCAGCCCGGCGAGCGCGGGCAGGCGCTCCGGCGGCACCCGCAGCCCCCGCGCGGCCACCGCGCGGAGCCATTCCGGCAGCACCTCGCCCTGTTCACCGGCGAGCAGCCGGTCGAGCCTGCGCACCGCGGCGGGCCCGGCGAGCGGACGTTCGTCCGCCGGTGCCGGCGCCGGGGGCGCCACGGCGGGCAGCGGTACGGCACCGGCCCGCCGGTACACGGTCAGCGCGGCGGCCGCGGACAGCAGTTCCCGCGCCGGATCCTCACCGCGGGCCAGTTTCCCCACCGCGGCGGGCAGCGCGCCCAGCTCGGCGGGACGGCGCTGCGTACCCAGCAGCGCGGCGCTGACCAGCCCCTCCCATCCGGTCACAGGATCACCGCCCGATCCCCGTCCCAGCAGCACATCGGCCGGGCCCCGGCCGGGGACCACTCCGCCGCCACCGTCAGCGGCCGTCCCCCCGAAACCGCCACCAGCGGCCAGGGGTCGGCGGAGGCGTGCAGCGGCAGCGCGCCACCGGAATCCGTGAGCGCCCAGCCGTCCTGCCCGGCGACCGGCACGACCCCGGCCAGGAGCACCGGCCAGCGGTCCACCCACGGGTCCTCGGCCAGCACCGCGCCGTATCCCGCGAGCGCGGCCGCAACCGGTTCGCCCTCGGGCCGGGGCGACGCCGTGGCCTCGCCGCGCTCGGCGACGACCACCCGCAGCGCGCCCGCCCCCGGGTAGTGCGCGAGCGTGGCGGGCACCAGCGTGCCCGGCCACAGCGAGGCGTCCAGCGGTCGGCCGGGCGTCGCGAAGGACAACACCATCGCGATCCGGCCGCTTTCCCTGCCGTGCAACCACACCGTCCTGGCCGCCACCTTCTCGCCCGGCTCGTCGCGGAAACCCAGCACCAGCCAGGTATCGGTACTGCGCTCGCCGTTGGCGAGCACCTCGGCGCTCTCGGTCGGATAGCCGAGGCGCGCCCGTACCGTGGCGGCCAGCGGCGGGGGCAGTTCGGCCAGCCGCGACTGCGCACCGGCCAGCAGGCAGGTCAGGGAAAGCTCCTCCAGCAGCCGGTCCGGCCAGTCCCGGCCCCGCCCGGCCAGCCGCGCCGCCCGGCGGACGCGTTCGGCCAGCCCCGGCGCCTGCGCGTCCACCATCCGGGCCGCCGCCGACTCCAGCGGCGCGGTACCCGACCTGTGCACCCCGGT
>NZ_VJWX01000768.1 GCF_007713715.1 Amycolatopsis rhizosphaerae | reverse complement strand
ACCTCGAACTGCTCACCCCCGAGGGCAGGGCGATCGCGAAGGCCCCGGTCTCCCTGACGTCCCGGCCGCCGCACAAGATCGGGGTGCAGCCGGGCGAGACGGCCGGGGGGCACACCGTCTACGTGGTCCCCGAAGCCCTTCGCGTGGTCTCGCTGCGCTGGAGCCCCCGCCCCGAACCCGACGAGCGCACGCTCACCTGGTCGCTGGACGACTGACGCCGACCGGGGCCGTGGCGAGCGGTGAAGGGCCCCTTCACGGTCGAATCGACTGTGGTCCCGGTCCCACGTTCAGGCAGGAATGGCCGCCGTGAGGGGACCCCTCACGGCCAACGCCGCGCGGGTCAGGAGTCGGCGCGGAGGATGTCCAGCGCGTGCCTGAGGTCGTCCGGGTAGTCGGCCTCGAACTGCACCCACCGCCCGTCGGCGGGGTGCGCGAAGCCGAGGGTGCGGGCGTGCAGCCACTGCCTCGACAGGCCGAGCCTGCGCGCCAGCACGGGATCGGCGCCGTAGGTGAGGTCGCCCACGCAGGGATGCCGCACCGCGGCGAAGTGCACCCGGATCTGGTGCGTGCGGCCGGTCTCCAGTTTGATGGCCACCAGCGAGGCCGCGCGGAACGCTTCGATCACTTCGTAGTGCGTGACGCTGGGACGGCCCCCGGCGACCACGGCGAACTTGTAGTCGTGGCGGGGATGGCGGTCGATCGGCGCGTCGATGGTGCCGCGGGTCGGGTCCGGATGGCCCTGCACGACGGCGTGGTAGCCCTTGTCCACGGTGCGTTCCTTGAACGCGCGCTTGAGCACGGTGTAGGCGTGCTCGCTCTTGGCCACCACCATCACACCGGTGGTCCCGGCGTCCAGCCGGTGCACCACGCCCTGCCGCTCCGCGGCACCGGAGGTGGAGATGCGCAGCCCGGCGGCGGCCAGCCCGCCGACCACGGTGGGCCCGGTCCAGCCCGGGCTGGGGTGCACCGCCACCCCGACCGGCTTGGACACCACCACGATGTCGTCGTCGTCGTGGAGGATGCGCAGGCCCTCGACGGGCTCCGCGACCACCTGGACGTGGTTCTCCGGCTCCGGCAGTGTGACCTCGAGCAGCCCGCCCGCGGTCAGCCGGTCGGACTTGCCCGCCGGGTACCCGTCGAGCAGCACCTCACCGGCTTCGGCGAGTTCGGCCACCACCGTCCGGGACAGCCCCAGCAGCTTGGCGAGCCCGGCGTCCACGCGCATCCCGTCGAGCCCGTCGGGGACGGGCAGCATCCGCGCCGTCATTTGCGGCCCCGGACGGTTCCGTCGTAGTCGCGGCCCAGCACCGACAGCAGCACGATCAGGGCGCCGCCCACGCAGATGCAGGAATCCGCCACGTTGAACACCGGGAAGGCCTCGGCGTTGGGGGCGAACACGGAGATGAAGTCGACCACGTGCCCGCGCAGCGGGCCCGGCGCGCGGAAGAGGCGGTCGATCAGGTTGCCCAGTGCGCCGGCGAGCACCAGGCCGAGCCCGACCGCCCAGCCCGCCGAGCGCAGGCGGCCGGCGAACCAGATGAGGGTGCCGACCACGGCGATCGCCACCAGCGCCAGGACCCAGGTCATCCCGGTGGCCATGGAGAAGGCCGCGCCGGGGTTGCGGACGAGCTGGAGGTAGACCAGGCCGCCGAGGATCCGCACCGGCTCCCGTCCCTCCAAATTGGACACGACGAGGACCTTGGTGAGGATGTCGAGCGCGACCGCCGCAAGGGCGACGGCGGCGAGCAGGCCCACCCGCCGCTTCGGCGCCTGCGGGGCCGGTTCCTCCCCGGAGGTGGTCTCGGGTTGCGATCGGTTTTCGGTGCTCACCCGGACCATTGTCCACGCCGGGCCGTCCGCCCTGCTCACCCGGCCAGCAACGGGGGCAGCGGGCGCGGGTCCGGCACGGGCGCCCAGCGCCCGGCGGGGCGGCCGTAGGTCCAGCGGGCACCCCTCGCGACGATCTGCCGCAGCGCCAGCACCAGCCGGTCGATGTGCTCTTCGGTGGTGCCCAGGCCCAGACTCACCCGCACCGCCTGCCCGCCC
>NZ_VJWX01000767.1 GCF_007713715.1 Amycolatopsis rhizosphaerae | reverse complement strand
GCCGTGAAGGGTCCCTTCACGGTCGAATCGACTGTGAAGGGACCCTTCACGGCCAAACGCAGGCAGGGTGTCGTGGTAGCGTGGCTGAGTGAGTGAGCCACTGAGCCAGTCGCGGAGCCAGACGGGCGGCGGGGTCGTCCGGACGAACGTGGTGGACGCCGTCGCGGACAGCCTGCGCCGCGAGATCCTCTCCGGCCGGTACGCGCCCGGGCAGTACCTGCCACCGGCGCGGGAACTGGCGGAGCGCTACGACGTCACCCGCACCTCCCTCAAACACGCGCTGATGCGCCTGGTGGAGTCGGGGCTGCTGGAGATCCGGCACGGCGTCGGCACGCTGGTCCTGGACTACGAGCGCCAGGGCGGGCTGGACCTGCTGCCGATGCTGGTGGCCGCGAACGCCCCCGCCTGGGCTCGGTCGATCTTCGAGGTCCGCGCTGAGGTCGGCGCGCTGATCGCGGTCCGTGCCGCGCGCAACGCCACCGACGCGCAGCGGCGGCGGCTCGCCGCCCTCGCGGCCCGGCTGCGCGAGGCCACCGACGCGGACGCCGCACAGCTCGCCGAATGCGACTGGCATCGCGAACTGGCCCGCGCCACCGGGAACCGCGTGTACCCGCTGCTGATGAACGTCGTCCTCGACACCTACCTGCGCCAGCGGCACGCGCTGCGCGGCCCCTTCCTCGACCCGGCGGCCGCCGCGGACCGGCTGGAACCGCTGGCGAAGGCCGTCGAAGAGGGTGCGGCCGCCGAGGTCGTGCACGCGCGGGCGGCGAAGTACCTGGAGGAGACCGGCCGCATGATGATCGAGAGCATGGGGGGCGCGCGATGAGGACGGCCTTCCGCGAGGTCATGGCCGGCGACGGCGCCCGGCTGGAACTCGACGTGGACTGCCCGGGAGTGCTCCATCCGCTGGCCGACGTGGAGGCGGGGCTGAGCGGGAGGGTGGTGCTGCCCGGACTGGCCGACGACCGGCACGCCACCGGAACCCTCCACATCGCCCCCGTGGCCCGCAAGCGCATTCGCTACCGCCTCGACTTCACCGCCTCCGACGGGCGCCGCCTGCACCTGGACGGCTGGAAGTCGATCCGCTACCTCCGTCCCGTCCACTCGATGACCACGCTGCCCGCCACGGTGACCGACGAGTCCGGGCGCGTCGTCCGGGAAGTGCTGCTGCGCTTCGACCTCCGCCGCGAACTGGGGCCGATGCTGCGCAGTTTCCGCCTCGCGGGTGACGCGCTTCGCCCGCGCTGGAACGGAAAACCGGGGCGGCTGGAGGTCTGGTACACCACCCTCACCGATCCGGTCACCGGCACCGGTTTCTGGGTGCACCGCGAACTCGTCGCCCCCAGCGGGGGCGGAAGCCCGTACCTGCACGGCTGGGCGGCGGTGTTCCCGCCGGACTCCCCGCCGCGGCTGGCCCGGTTCGGGCCGCGCCCCTGGCCTGCGCCGCTGGAGCTGAACGCGGGCGAAGCCGGGCCCCTGTCGTGGGAGCTCGAACCGCGCGGGGCCTCACGCACGCTGTTCACCTTCCCGCGCTGGGCCTGGCTGACCGGCCTGCTCCCGGCGGCGCAGGTGGTGCCGAGGCCGTCGCTGCGCTTCCACGGCCGGATCCGGTGCGGCGAAAGGGAATTCCCCCTGGCCGGGGCGCCCGGCGCGACCGCGCACATCTACGGTCACGGCAACGCCCAGCGCTGGGCCTGGCTGCACGCGGACCTCGGAAACGGCGACGTGGCCGAGGTCGTGGCCGCCGTGTCCACCCGGCCGGGGATGCGCCGGCTGCCGCCGCTGCCGTTCGTGCGCCTGCGCGTGGACGGCCGGGACCTGCCCGGCGGGGATCCCCTGCTGGCGGCTCTCCTCCCGGGCCGGCTGCGGGCCGAACTCGGGTTGCCCACCTGGCGTGTGCGGGGCCGCGCGGGCGGTTACCGGCTCGCCATCGAGGTGACGCAGCCGCCGGAAGCGACCGTGGCCGTGGACTACCAGGACCCGGACGGGAGCCCCGCCGTATGCCGCAACAGCGAGCGGGCGAGCGCCCGCATCGCGGTGGAAAGAC
>NZ_VJWX01000766.1 GCF_007713715.1 Amycolatopsis rhizosphaerae | reverse complement strand
GGGCGGCACCGTGCGCGGTGCCGCCCCTGCTTCGCCACCAGGTCAGTACGCGACCCGGCGCGCTCCGGAGTAGTCGTTCTGGAGCGAGGAAATCTTGACCACGTCACCGGTGGTCGGGGCGTGCACCATCTTGCCGTCGCCGAGGTAGATGCCGACGTGGTGCGCCGGTGAACCGTAGAACACCAGGTCACCGGGCTGAAGGTCCGCCCTGGACACGTACAGGCCGAAGCCCTGCTGCTCGGCGGCGGTCCGCGGCAGCGTGATGCCCGCCTGCCGGTACGAGTACTGGGTCAGGCCCGAGCAGTCGAACGAGTTGGGGCCGGTGTCGCCCCAGCCGTAGGGGTCGCCGAGCTTGCTGAGCGCGACGTTGATCGCCGTCTGCGCCGCCGCGGTCGGGGCGGGCAGGTTCGGGTTCGATCCGCCCGTGTCCCTCTGGGCGGCCCGGTCGGCCGCGCTGAGCCGGGTTGCCAGCTGCTTGAGGTCGCTGACCTGCTTGTTCAGCGCGTCCTGGCGGGCGTGCAGGTCGTTGAGCAGCTGTGCCGCGGCATCCGAGGCAGCCTGGGCGCGGTTCTTGGCGTCCGCCGCCTGCTGCTGCGCGCTGGCCGCGGCATCGATCGCGGAGGTGTACTGCGAGAGGGCCTTGTTCTTGTCGTCGGCCAGCACGGCCAGCGCCGAAGACCGGTCGAGGAAGTCCTGCGCGGAGGTCCCGGTCAGCAGGGCCGACAGGCGGTTGTACTGCGCTCCGCTGATGAACGAGGCATCGGTGAACTGGTCGACCGCGGACTGGACCCCGGCCGCGTCAGCCTGCGCCGCCTTCACCCTGGCGTTGGCCGCCTGCAGGTCGATGTTGGCCTTGGCCAGCTCGGCCTGCTTGGCGTTGAAGTCGGACTGGGCGTTGAGCGCGTCCTCGTTGAGCTGCTCCGCCTGCGCGGCGGCGGCACGGTACTGCGCGAGGGCATCGGATGAGGTGGTGGGTGGGTTCTGTAGAGCGGGGGTGACCGCGCTGGCCGGAGCCCCCACGCTCACCGCGGTGATCACCGCGGCAGCGGCCAGGGCTCCTGCGACCACGCGCTTGATCGGTTGCGACTGCACGCCGCGCGTGTCTCCTTTGCATTCGGCCACCTACCGGTCGCCGCGCGCAGGGATGATCACCTCTGCTCACCGGAGCGGACGGACACAGACACCCGGCTTCCGGTACAACGGCGCTTCGCCACCCCGGTCCTGGCACGCGGCAGCGCACCTGGACCTGTGAAAACGGTGGTTCCGGCGCAGCTCCCCGACAAAGCTGCTTCGGTGGCAATCCCGCGTCGCCGACGCGGGATGCGTCGGCTACCGGCCGCGAGATCTCGGCTAGGTTACGAAACAGCCGCCGTCACGTCTAGCAGGGCGCAGGTTAAAACTGTGGGTAGCCAGGGCGAACCCCGTTCGGACCAGCGATGACACAACCGACGTGGCGAAGCTCACAATTTTGCTCACTGGTACTACTGACCGTTGGGCGCCGCAATCGACCGTTTAACGCTTTGGTGTGGTTCTGCGCTTCAGGCCGCTCGCCCCCGCCGGAACCGCCCCATCGGCACCAGTTTCAGCCCCGGAATAAGCCCGCCTTCGGCGAGTGCGTCGATCGCACTCAATTCCTCCTGATCCCATTCGATCACCGGTGGGGCGTTCAGCAGCACGCTGATCGCGCAGTCGGCGCAGCCGCTGCCCTGAACGGCGCACCGTCCGCAGTCCACGACCAGGGTGTCTTCCTCCATCGCTGCCTCCTCGAACCGCCTGGAATGAGTACGACAAGCAACGGTAAGGACACCCACCGACATTTTCCGGCCGTCTCTCCCCCGATGTTCGAAACAACCGCCGAACAATGGCCGAACCAGGGCTACGGCAAACGCTTGTCGGGACCCTGGCCTGCTTTCCTGTGAGGGGTCCCCTCACGGTCGTATCGACCCGGGCCCCGGGAAAGTCCGGCCCTCACGGCGGTGCACGACCCGTCCGCCGGGCGAGTCCCACCCTCGTGCGCTTGTGTCCCCCCTCAGGCAGGTGAGTCCCACCC
>NZ_VJWX01000765.1 GCF_007713715.1 Amycolatopsis rhizosphaerae | reverse complement strand
TCCCGCGCCTGCCTGAACTGAGTTTCTGCAGTGGGTCGCGTGAGTGTTGGCCGTGAAGGGCGTTCAGCCCAGACGGCGGCCGAGGTCCTCCCGGCCGTTCCAGCCGGCGAGCAGGCCGTAGACCAGTGCGGTCGCCAGGGGCTGCGCCACCAGCACCCACCCCGACTCCAGCCGCGGAGCCACCTCGATGACGTCGCCGAGCTTCGGCGCGGTGGCCACGGAGTACAGACCGTTGGCGAGCGCGAGGCCCAGCACGCTGCCGAGCCAGGCGGCCAGCAGCGCCCCGCCCACCGCGGCGGTCAGCACCACGGGGCCGCGCCGGGACCTCATCAGCCACACCGCGACCCCCGTGACGACACCGGCCGCCAGCCCGAGCATCGCGAAGATCGCCAGATCGTCGAACCGGTGCCAGCTCTCCAGTTGCAGCGGGACGAGCTGGCCGCCGGGGTAGACACGGACGCGTTCGGCCGGTGCCAGCCGGGACCACAGCCAGCCCAGCGGCACACCGAGCAGTCCGGCGAGCGAGAGCACGCTCACCGCGGGGAGCAGATCCGCCTTGACGATCACCTTCGGACGCGGCCGGGGCAGGCGGAACACCATCCGGCCGACCGCGACGTCACGCCGGGATCGCGGGCCCTCGCCCGCTTCCACCGATCCCTCAGCCACCCTGTCCCTTTCGCCGGCCCAACTGGCACAGCGAGACTATCCCGTCCCCTCGCTCGTGCACGCACCGTGTCGGCTGCATCGTGCCGTCCAGCTGACCGGCGACACCTGGACCACCATCCGGCGGGCGCACTGCGGGCAGAACCGGGGCGGTTCGAGTGCGGTGCGGGGAGTGCGGCAGGCCGCGTGGTCCGCACCGGCCAGCGCCAGTCCACAGTGGACGCAGTAGGCCGGCGCGCCGGAAAGGGGTGAACTCACAGCGACTCGCTCAGCGCCTTGATCGGCATCTTCAGCTCCGCCAGCATCTGGAGGTCCTGGCTCGCCGGGCGGCCGAGGTTGGTCAGGTAGTTGCCGACGATGATCGCGTTGATGCCGCCGAGCATGCCCTGCTCCGCGCCGAGGTCACCCAGCGTCAGCTCACGCCCGCCGGCGAAGCGCAGCATGGTGCGGGGCATCGCCAGCCGGAAGGCCGCGACCACCCGCAGCGCGTCCTTGCCCTCGACCACCTCGTACTTCTCGTAGGGGGTTCCGGGCTGCGGGATGAGGAAGTTCATCGGTACCTCGTGCGGGTCCAGCTCCGCCAGCTGGACGGCGAACTCCGCACGCTGCTCCTGGCTCTCCCCCATGCCGATGATCCCGCCGCAGCAGACCTCCATCCCGGCGTCCCGCACCCTGCGCAGCGTTTCCCAGCGCTCCTCCCAGGAGTGCGTGGTCACCACGTTCGGGAAATGGGAGCGCGCGGTCTCGAGGTTGTGGTTGTAGCGGTGCACGCCCATCTCGACGAGTTCGTCGACCTGCTCCTGCGTCAGCATGCCCAGCGAGCAGGCGATCTGGATGTCGTTGCCGTCCTCGCGGATCGCCTTGATGCCCTCGCGCACCTGCGACAGCAGCCGCGCGTCCGGGCCGCGGACGGCGGCGACGATGCAGAACTCGGTCGCCCCGGTCTCCGCGGTCTGCCGTGCGGCCTTCACCAGGCCCGGGATGTCCAGCCAGGCGGAGCGGACGGGGGTAGGGAACCGGCCCGACTGCGAGCAGAAATGGCAGTCCTCCGGGCAGCCGCCGGTCTTGAGGCTGATGATGCCCTCGACCTCCACCTCCGGCCCGCACCAGCGCATCCGCACCTCGTGGGCGAGGGCGAGCAGCTCGGACAGCCGATCGTCGCCAAGGCGCAGCACCTCGAGTACCTGCGGCTCGGACAGGCCGGTTCCGCGTTCGAGCACCTGCTCCCGCGCCACGGCGAGCACGTCGGTCTGTTCGGGTGCTGAGGTCACCAACAACCTTCCCTTCGGTCTTTCCGGCCACCAGGCCCTCCGGCGCCGCACGCCGGTCCCGGCCCAGCGCACCATGCTGCCGTACGGGCGTGGCGAAGAACAGCGACGAGCGTCACGTTCGCGC
>NZ_VJWX01000764.1 GCF_007713715.1 Amycolatopsis rhizosphaerae | reverse complement strand
GTGCGGGAGGCGGTGGAGGACGCGACCGGCCGCGGCTGGCGGCCGCGCCGCGTGGGCCTGGTGCACGCCGCGGTACTCGGCGAAGTGGATCTCCTGCGGGACTTCTACCTGGCGCACGGCGGGTCGCTGCCGGTCAGGGACTACCTCTACCTGATGCCCTCCACCCCGGTTTCGCTGCTGATGCAGGAGTTCGGGTTCCGCGGCCCGGCCCTGCAGGTGTCCGCCATGTGCGCCTCCGGCAACGCGGGCCTGCTCACCGCGCAGGCGTGGCTGGATGCGGGCGTCGCCGACGATGTGGTCGTGGTCGCCACCGACCTGTCGGCGGGCCCGGAACACGTGCGGGCCTTCGTCCGGCTCGGCGTCGCGGTCACCGACGACGAGCCGCTCGACGCCTGCCGCCCGTTCCAGGAGGGCAGCCGGGGATTCACCATGGGGGAGGCCGCGGCCTCGTTCGTGCTGTCCCGGGACGGGAGTGGCGGGCGGCCCTACGTCGTGGCCCACGGCGGGGCCATGACGCACGACGCCTACCACGTCACCTCGATCGACCCCGCGCTCACCGGAGTGCGGGAGTGCGTGCGCCTGGCGCTGGCCGATGCCGGGGTCCCGGGCTCCGCGGTGGCCTACCTGCACGCCCATGGGCCCGGAACGGCCCAGTGCGACCAGGCGGAGGCGGCGATGCTGGCCGAGTTCCTGGGCGGCGACGCCGGGATCTACTCGGTCAAACCGCTCGTTTCGCACTGCCAGGGTGCCGCCAGTGCGGTGGAGATCGTGGCCACCGCGCTGGCGTACGAGCACGGGGTGATCCCGGCGCCGCCGGCGGTCGCGTCCGCGCATCCCCGGCTGCTGTCGGGGCCCACCGCGCTGTCCGGTGGGCTGACTCTCAAGACCTCGCTGGGCATGGGCGGGCACAACTCGGCCGTGGTGCTGGGTCCGGCGGCGTGAGCGCCGCCGCGTCATCCCGCCGTCGACTCCGGTGCCCGGCCCAGCAGCCGGGCCACGCTGGGGGAGCGGTCGATGATCGCGCGGGCGACCTCGTCGAGGCGGCGCCGGTCGTGGCGGGCATAGGCCCGCATCAGCTCGAAAGCGCCTTCGGTGCCCAGGCCGTGCCGCTCGGCGAGGATGCCCTTGGCCTGCTCGATGACGATGCGGGTGTGCAGCGCGGTCTGCAGCTGCCCGGCGAGGGTTTCCGCCTTCTCCACCGCCCGCTGCGCCAGCAGCGTGGCGGTGGCGAAGGCCGTCAGTGCCTCGCCCATCTTGACGTCCTCGTGGCTGAGTTCCCCCGGCACACGGCGGAACAGGGTGAGGGAACCGAGGCTTTCCTCGTTGAGCCGCAACGGAAGCGCGTGCACCGCGGAGAATCCGGCGTTGAGGGTGGCGGAGCGGAAGGTGTCCCACCGGGTGCCCGCGCGCAGATCGGCGGCGTGCACGGGAATTCCGGTGCGAAAGCTGGCGATGCCGGGACCGTCCTGGAAGCGGAGCTGGACCAGTTGCAGCAGTTGTACCGTTTCGGCGGAGGCGGCCACCGCCGAGAGCTGGCCGCCCGCGCCGGTGAGCAGAACGCCTGCCGCGTCGACGTCGAGCAGTCCGGCGCACCGTCGGGCCAGCAGGTCGGCATAGCGCGCCTCATCGAATCCGCGGTCGGAAAAGCGCGACAGATCCAGGAAAGCCGCGGCGAGTTCGACTTCGCGATGCATGGTTTCTTGTTCCTCCCACAATGCCCGGCACGCCCGTGACTGGTGCGGTGCGAACTAGCTATCCCCGGCGCCCGGCCACGGAAAACCAGTGCCGGAGGAGTTCACCAAGTGCGGGTGAGGAACGGGGGCCGCAGTGCGGCTATTCGCGGGGTCGCCATCCGGGAAAAAAACCCGTTCCGGTGAGGTGTGGACCACGTCAGCGGGTGGCCGCGCGCAACACTTTCACCGCCGCCTTCGCCACCTCGATCATGTGCTCGGTGGTGAGGGCGGGGTGGATCGGCAGGGTGAAGGCGGTGCGGCCGATTTCAGCCGCGGCGGGCAGGAAGGTGGGTGCGTCCTCGAAGCGTGAGAAGGCGCGTTCCCGGTAGATT
>NZ_VJWX01000763.1 GCF_007713715.1 Amycolatopsis rhizosphaerae | reverse complement strand
GGCCACCAACCTCGCGGGCTGGACCGCCAACGGCTGGCACCTGTGGCAGCGCGCCGCCGACCGCCGTCCCCTGGCCGCCCTCCGCACCGAACTCACCACCCACACCCACCAGGCCCGCCGCCTACTGGATCGACGGCACCCAGCGTGCCTGGTCATCCACCTCGGCACCGAACTCGGTGCGTTCGCCGACAGGCTCGCCCTACTCACCACGTACTCGCGGCAGGTTCTGGATGCGGTGAGCGGACTGCTAGCGACCACCTCCGGCTACGACGGTGAAATCCGAATCGACCGGGACGAGATCGCGTGGGCGACCTCCCGCGGCGGCCAGTTGCACATCATCGAGCACGCCGATGGCAGCGTCACGTTCACCAAGCGGCACCACGACGGCTGCCCCTTCATCATCAGCGCGGGCGCGCGATCCTGTCCCGACGACGGGTGCCTGTTCGACGACCCGTACACAACGCCCGTTAGGCGGCCGGGCCAATGACCACCACGGCGGACTTCTACGACGGCGACGGGCACCACGCCGTCTGGCTCGGATCACTCCAGGGCAGCGCCGACCCCGACACCCTTGCACCATCGCGTGTGGACGTTTGCTACTGAACGCGACCGACCCGTTCACCTACGCCGACGCCGTCACCGACCTGCTCGAGGTCTGGACCGACGAGGGGCACGGACGCGCCTACCACCCACGCGACGGCTGGCCGTGGTTGTGGCCCGACAGCCACAACACGGACTGGGTCTTCACATTCACACACGGCCGCGTGCGGATGATGACCGGCCAGGCTTGGGCCTCGAGCCGGTAGCCCGAGGTCAGTCGCCTGGACTCATCTGTGCCGTCTCGGCGGGTTGCACCCCGCCGAGACGGCACAGGC
Source organism: Amycolatopsis rhizosphaerae (assembly GCF_007713715.1). Classification (GTDB taxonomy): domain Bacteria; phylum Actinomycetota; class Actinomycetes; order Mycobacteriales; family Pseudonocardiaceae; genus Amycolatopsis_E; species Amycolatopsis_E rhizosphaerae. Next base: position 1,196 of record NZ_VJWX01000763.1, on the reverse strand, counting down.
ATTCGACTGCCACGACCGCGCGACATCGCTCGCCGTCGATGGGCTACCGCCCCTGCGAGTGCGAATGTGGTTGTGGCCCAACAGCGTCACTGCTGGGCCACAACCACATTCGTTACGTTTCCGGCTATTTCGTAGGCGTGGATGCTGTCGCCGCTTCAGTTGGGGCGAGCGCGAAACGCCTCGGCTTGTCCTTGGTCTTCACGGCGGTCTTACTCTCGACCAGCTTGTCCAGCGCGTTGCTCACCGCCCCCGAGGATTTCCCTCCCAGCGCCTTGGCGATCGCCGTGGGACCGAACTCCTCACCAGGGTGGTCGCGCAGGTAGTCCTCGACCATGCCCCGCAATGCGCCGGATGCCAGCCGTTCCGACCTCTCACGTCCATCCCCGGCCGTCGATGTGCCGGTGTCAGTCGCCGCGCTATCGTTCGGCCCTTCGGCCACCCCCGCTGTAGCGGGCTCCGCCTCGTTGTCGGCCATGTCCTGAGCATCGTCAGCTGGGGTGGCGCACGGCTCGGTGTTCGCCTCTTCGGTGGCATCCCCCTCGGTGAGCGTCCTGGTGCCGCTCCCTTCTGGGCCGTCCGAGGTGGCCGGTACAGCAGCAATATGGTCGGCGTCGTCGAGACAGTTGACCGGTGCGCATTCGGCCACGATGTTCTCGGCCTCAGTGATCGCCCACAGATCAGCGGCACGCCGACCCCCTTCGGCGATTCCGGCGGTGCGGGTGACGCTGCCGTCGCCCGCCCAATGGGCGAGGATCTTCTGCGCGGTCGACTTCCCGATCTTCGCCGCCACGGACAGTTCGGCGGCTGTGCTGTTCGGGTTGGCGTGCAACGCCTCCCAGAGCTTGTCCTCGGTGTCCGTGCGAACCTTCGCGGCGGTTGTCTGATCAGGAACCGGCCGCAAGGTGGTGGTACGGGTCTTACGGGTTCGTGTGGTGCTAGGCATGACGTCCCCTCAATTCGTGGTTCGTGATCGCTAGTGGTCATGCCCCGGCCGGAGCGTGTGGCCCCCGGTGCGCTGCCGGTGGATTCGGGTCACACGTCTATGGACGCTTCCTTCGGCCACGAAGTCAAGCGGATTGGGCAGACACGATGACTGTCTCGTGTAGACGGTCCACTAGGGCGGGAACCGTTACATCAGAAGGGTCTACTTCCGGGGAACAACGCACGCTGGCGTTGACAACTCCACGCCGACGAAG
>NZ_VJWX01000762.1 GCF_007713715.1 Amycolatopsis rhizosphaerae | reverse complement strand
GGCCCGCGTACGCGGCGACCCGGAACACCCACCGGTCCATGCCGAGGACGAAGTCGAAGATGCTCTTCGGATAGGAACCGGTGAACAGCAGCACGATCGCGGCGACGAGGACGAGGATGCCGACCAGCCCGCCCGCGGCCCACTCGAAGCCGGTGTCGCCGGATTGCCAGGTGAACCAGCTGCCGCCGCCGATGAACACCGCGGCGACGATGTAGTGCGGGATGGCCAGCAGCCACCATTTGACCAGCACCAGCCCGCGGGAGAGCCGCTCGAGGTAGGTCACGTCCAGGTGGGCGGGATAGTCCGGGACGTCGGCCAGGGTGAAGGGCGGATAGCGGTCGGTCCCGAGCGCGAAGTAGGCGTAGAACTGCACCCGCCAGGTCCAGCGCAGCACCCCGACGTTGAAGTCGAAGATCCCCCGGGGATACCGCCCGGTGACCAGGATCGCGAAGAACGCCCCGATGCTGAGCACGAAGAACGCCACCCACAGCCAGGCCAGCAGGAAGTAGTGCGGGATGGCGAGAAGCCATTTCACCAGCCACAGCCAGCGTGACACCGCCGGGTCCAGGGACGCCTCGACCCGGACCGGGTAGGGCGCGGGGGAACCCATCTCGACCGCCTCCTTCTCGCGAACTCCACGTGACCCGGCGGATGCGCCGGGGTGATTCGACCGTGCGCGGTGCGCGGGGCCGGCGGCCAGGCACGAAGGTCCCCGGTGCTGGGGCATTCCGGCCCTGCCCGGCCCGAGTGAGCCGGTGCCAGATTCGGTGGCGCGGGCGATCGTGCTCCCCGGCGGGCGCGGCGTCCCCGGTGAGTTCCGGAAACGACTGGTGAGGCAGGTTTTGCGATGGAACGGGGACTTCCCGACGAGTACACCGTCCACGCGGCGGTCGAACTGGCGGTGCGCGCACCGTCGGTGCACAACACGCAGCCGTGGCTGTTCCGCGTCGGTGGCCGCACCGTGCACCTGTACGCCGACCCGGAGCGGCGGCTGGCCGAAACCGATCCCCGGGGCCGGGATCTGATCCTCAGCTGCGGCGCGGCACTGCACCACCTGCGGATCGGGTTCGCCGCACTGGGCTGGCGGGCCGAGGTGCACCGCCTGCCCAATCCGGACGACGAAAACCACCTCGCCGCCGTGGAGTTGCACCGGCACGAGCCCACACAGGAGGACATCACGCTGGCGGCGGCGATCCCGCGGCGGCGCACGGACCGGCGGCGGCACAGCTCGTGGCCGGTGCCCGAGGGCGATGTCGAGCTGATGGCGCAGCGGGCCGCCGCCGAGGGGATCATCCTGCGGGCCGCCGAGGGACAGGCTCGCTACCACCTGTCACGCGCGATCCGCGAGGCCGCGGCGCGGCACGCGCACGATCCGGCCTACCAGGTGGAACTGGCGGCGTGGAGCGGCCGCGATGCCGCGCCGGACGGGGTGCCCAGCGCGAACGTGCCCGCCCCCGACACGACGCCGGGCGCGCTGCCCGACCGGCCGTTCGCCGATCCCCGCCTGCCCCAGCCGCCGGACACGGCGGGTGAGGACGACGAGACGGTGCTGCTGGTGCTGGCCACCACTTCCGACGACCGAATGTCGCAGCTGCGGGCGGGCGAGGCGACGAGCGCGACGCTGCTCACCGCGACCGCGCTGGGGCTGGCGTCGTGCCCGCTCACCGAGGCGCTGGAAATCCAGGACACGCGGGAAAAGGTGCGCGAGAAGGTCACCGACGGCAGCTTCCCGCAGATGGTGCTGCGGATCGGGTGGGCCCCGGTCAACGCCGACCCGCTACCGGCCACGCCGCGCCGGGACCTGGCCGAGGTGCTGGCACCACTCCAGGAACCGGCTCACCCCCACCATTGACCTTGCGGGCCCCCAGGCAAAGTCGCGCGAACGTCGGCCGTGAGTGGTCCCCTGACAGCAAATAGGTCCAGGGCCCCGGCAAAGTCGGTCCTTGCATGGGCGAGTCCCACCCTCCGGCGGTTGTGTCCCACTTCCGGCAGCCCGAGTGCCACGTTCGGCCGGTGCGAGGGCGTCTTTCTCCGGGGTGACCCGCCTGCAAGCAGGGCTGTGCGGTGCTGTGA
>NZ_VJWX01000761.1 GCF_007713715.1 Amycolatopsis rhizosphaerae | reverse complement strand
CCGAGTCGGTGAACACGGTGTTCTACCGGATGGGGGCGCAGGTCGGGGTCGAGGCGGTGCGCCAGGCGGCGTGGGACGCGGGGATCCCGCGCCAGATCACGCCCGCGCTCGGCGTGCCGTTCGACTCGCTGCAGAACGACGATGCGGACGGCAAAGGCACCGGCACCACCGAACTGGGGGTCACCATCGGCCAGTACCCGGTGCGCCCGCTGGACCAGGCCCAGGGCTACGCCACCTTCGCCTCGGGCGGGAAGTACGTGCCATTGCACCTGGTCTCCCGCGTGACCGGCGCGGATGGCAACACGCTCTATTCCTTCTCGGCCGCACCGAAACCGGCGTTCGACTCCGATTCCGGGACCAACGCGGCCATCGCGCGCACGGTCACGGAGTCACTCACGGCCGTGGCAACGTCCTCCGGGGACGGGCTGGCCGGGGGCCGTCCGGTGGCGGCGAAGACGGGTACGGCGCAGTTGGGCAACACCGGGCACAACTCGGAGGCCTGGATGGTGGGCTACACGCCGCAGGCCGTCACGGCGGTGTGGTTCGGCAACAAGAAACAGCCCGCGGCGATCTACGGCAACTACCACAACGGGAAGGGCAGGGAGCACGGCTACGACGTGTACGGGCGTGAAGAACCCGGCTACATCTGGCAGGCCTACATGAATGCCTACCTGCACGACAAGCCGGTTCTCCCGTTCCCCTCCGCACCGGTGATCAGCGGGGTGCCGGCACCGGTGACCACGACACCCGACACGACGACCGATGTCTCGTCCACTTCCACCGAACCGCCGCCGACGACGACCGAGACGACGGGAACCACCCGTTCCAGGTCGAGCGACCCGTCCTCGGCCACGACGAGGAGCACGGTCTCGTCGCCGTCCCGGCACAGTCCGGTGACCGGCTGACGTGGGCCCGGTTCAGCCCTGCCGGTTTTCGGCGCGGCGCTCGCGGTAGGTCATCACCGCACTCGAACCCGACAGCGCGATCAGGACCACACCGACGGCGATGTCGTTGATGGTGGCGAGCGGGGCGCCGGTGTCGTGCAGGGCGAACGGCGCGATGACCAGCCAGAGGCCCAAGGTGGCGTTGGCCAGGCTGAGCCAGGGCAGGTCGCGGGGCGCGACCACGCGGAACAAGGCCAGTGAGGCGACCACCAGCGCGATGGTGACGTCGTTGATGTCACCGGCGCCGCTGACCGTCGGGAAGCGGTAGTGCAGCGCGAAGGGGGCGAATCCGAGCCAGATGGCGGCCAGGAGGGCCAGCCCGCTGGGCAGGCTCGGCGTCAGCCGCCCTTCGGTTTCCGGCCCGACCCACAGATGCCGTTCCCAGGAGGCGGTTGTGCCTCCGGTGCGGGCCGTGGTCGTGGGATGAGCGCGCATGGCGGCCTCCTCGAATCGACTCATCACAATTATTGCACAAAGCAACACTTGTCAGTGCCGTGTGAATCCGGGGCCTTCAGTCAGCGGTCGGCGTCGCCGTGTTCCGGACCTGGCAGGGGCAGCAGTTCACCGGCCGTGTCCGTTCGGCGAACGACGGTGAACCCGCCCTTGGACTCGTACAGCACGAGGCGCACCTCGTCGAGGGAGTAGACGCCCTTCTGCCGCAGCGCGGCGTGCAGGTCGTCCTCGGTGAGTCGGCACTTCCGCAGCACGCTCCGATAAATGTTGCCGTCCCTCACCAGGATCTCGACGGGATGGTCCATGAGACGTCGAAGGGCCGGCAGGAACCTCAGACGGGACAGTCCGGCGTGGACCAGGAGCAGGGTTGCCAGCGCCGCGAATCCGAGTACGAACGAGGTACCCGTGGCGGTGGCGCTCCGGCCGATGATCGCGCCGACCGCGACCGCGACCACGAAATCGGAGATCCGTAGTTCGGCGATCGCTCTGCGCGGCGCGAGGCGAAGGCCCGCCAGTGCCGTCAGCGTCAGCAGCAGGGTCTTACCGCACACCCCGCCGATAGCGGTCCAATCGCCGTACAGCCAAGACACTCCGCGCCGGATACCCCGGCCCCCGTTGGGCAAACACGCCTCAACCGGCGGGCGTGAAGGCGACGACGCGCAGCCTGGTCAGGGCGTCGTG
>NZ_VJWX01000760.1 GCF_007713715.1 Amycolatopsis rhizosphaerae | reverse complement strand
TCACTGTGCCCCCTGACCCCCGTGCCCCGGGCCGGTCAGGAAGACCAGGCGGAACTTGCCGATCTGGACCTCGTCACCGCCGGCGAGCACGGCCTGGTCCACCGGCTCGCGGTTGACGTAGGTGCCGTTGAGGCTGCCCACGTCGATGACGACGAATTCGCCGCCCTCCCGCCGGAACTCCGCGTGCCGACGGGAAACCGTGACGTCGTCGAGGAAGATGTCGCTGTCCGGATGCCTGCCCGCGCTGGTGGTGTCCCGGTCCAGCAGGAACCGGGAACCCGCGTTCGGGCCGCGCTTGACGACCAGCAGGGCCGAGCCTGCCGGAAGCGCGTCGACACCGGCGACCGAGGGCTCCGGCGCCGCCGACTCCTGAGCCTCCGCGTCCGCCAGGAAGTCGGCCCGGAAGATCGAAGTCCGCTCCGGAGACTGCTCCGGGGGAACGCCGGGCCCGTCGTTCGTGCTCACCTGAGCTCTCCTCACCACTGAAGTGTTTTGCCTAGCAACGTGTGCTGTCAACGTACCGTGCCTGATCGCGAAGGGGCTGCCGGGGCTCCCTCCCAGCCCCTTTGCGCCCGGCCCGGGTCAGCCCGCCGTCAGTGCCTGGTAGGCCTCCGAATCGAGCAGCGCCTCCACCGCCGACGGGTCCCCGACCCTGATCTCGATGAGCCAGCCCTCGCCGTAGGGATCGCTGTTGATCAGCTCCGGGGAGTCGACCACGGCGCCGTTGACGGCCACCACCTCGCCGTCCACCGGAGCGAACAGTTCGGACACGCTCTTGGTCGACTCGACCTCGCCGAACGCGTCGCCCGCCGACAGCTGCTTGCCCACCTCGGGCAGTTCGACGAAGACCACGTCGCCGAGCTGGTCCTGCGCGTACTCGGTGATGCCGACCCGGACCGAGTCACCGGAGCCGGTGGCCACCCACTCGTGCTCTTCGGTGTAGCGCAATTCTTCTGGTGCGGACACCCGCCGTCCCCTTTCTTCGCCGGTCCGCCGCCTGGCGGCGCGGACCTTCCGGCGGAAGTCTTACATCCGGCCGGCCCGGGCGGCACCCCGGATGGCCCGGACCGTCTGCAGGACGTACAACGCCCCGGACCACAGGTACAGCACACCGCCCCAGGTCATGAAGGCGTAGGCGATCGGGCGGGCGATCGCGGCCACCGTGGAATCGGCCGCGGCGCCCTGGGTCAGCAGCAGGAACGGGAAGGCGTACATCAGCACGAAGGTCGCCCCCTTGCCGATGTAGGTCACCTCGGGCGGGGCGAATCCGTTGCGCCGCAACACCAGGATCGCCACACCGACGATCAGCTCGCGCAGCACCAGCGCGCCCACCACCCACCAGGGCAGGATGCCCCGGAGGAGGAACGCGGCCAGGGTCGCGACGATGTAGAGCCGGTCGGCGGCGGGGTCGAGCAGCTGGCCGAGCCTGCTCATCTGGTCGAGCCATCGGGCGAGCTTGCCGTCGAGCCAGTCGGTCAGCGCGCTGAACACCAGCAGCGCCAGCGCCCAGCCGTCGGCCTTCGGGCCCAGCAGCAGCCACAGGAAGACCGGCACCCCGGCCAGCCGGAGCAGGGACAGGAGATTGGGCACGGTGAGTGCCTGCCGGAGCAGCGGGGGCTGCTCCGGTCCGGCCACCGGGCCGCGCGGTGCGGGTGCGAGGGCACCGGTGGGACTGCTTTCGACGGGGCGCCCGGTCTCCGTGCCCTGACCGCGGGCGCGGGTGGTGTCCTCGGGCGCCCTGTCCGGGCGGGGCTCGATCACCCCGTCACCCTAGCTCGCCCGGTGGAGGCTCCAGCCGCGACGGCGCAGGTCGGCGCCGGTGAGCTTGAGCGGGCGGCCACGGTTGTCGGTGCCGACCCAGCGGGGGTTTCCGTCGCCCGGTTCGAGGACGTACGGGCGCCCCTGGCTCCACACCACGGTGCAGGGGGTGGTCGGCGGTTCGGCGTTTTCCGGGGACTGGGTTCCGTTTTCGCTTTCGGTGTTCATCGCTCTCTGAAGGGAAAGAGGGACAGGATTCGCTCACCGGGCAGGTACACCGGCAACGTCGGCGGCGGAACCGGCAACGTTAGCCCGCCCGAAG
>NZ_VJWX01000075.1 GCF_007713715.1 Amycolatopsis rhizosphaerae | reverse complement strand
GCGGTAGATGCTGACCACGTCGTTCGCGCTGATGCGGGTGTCGCCCCAGCGCCGGTCGACGGCCGGGGGCCGGGTGTCGTGCAGGCCGAGGGACTGGGCCATGCGCGTGACGATCTGCCCGCCCCCGCCGGAATCCCACAGCTGCTGGGCGATTCCGTCGTCGCTGTAGGACAGCATCCGGCTCATCCGGGGGCTCGGCCGCACCGGCGTGACCGCCCCGCGGTCGAGCAGGTCGAGGGCGATCAGCAGTTTGACCAGCGAGGCCGACCGGAATCGCGCGGTGGCGTTGTCGCCGCGCACGGTCCGGCCGGTGGTGCGGTCGAACACCACGACGGCGCGGGCCGAGGTGTTCGCGGCGACATCGCCGGTGTCGTCGTCCGGGGAACGGACCAGCAGGAACGAGGTCACCAGCGCGGCGGCGGTCACCAGGACGGCGACGGCGCCCACCCAGACGGCGCCGCGGCGGCTCCTGCGGTGGGGTACGGGAAGCTGTGTCCGATGATCGAGCATGACCGTCAGCGTCGGGGCCGGGGTTCCGCGTTTCACCGCGGTCTTGTCATGGTTTTGCCACAAGCTGCCGGGATCCGGTGAACGACCGACATAATGGGCCGGTGCCGAACGTGCTGTTGATCGAAGACGACCCCGCGGTCGGTGAGGGGCTGGCGCTGGGGCTGCGGCGGCACGGTCACCGCGTGGAGGTGGCCGTCGACGGGGAGCGGGGGCTCACCGCGTTCGCCGCCGCGCACCCGGACATCGTGCTGCTGGACCTGATGCTGCCCGGGATCGACGGATTCGAGGTGTGCCGCCGGATCCGGGCCGCGGGCGGCGTTCCGATCATCATGCTGACCGCCCGGGGCGACGACATCGACGTGGTCGGGGGACTGGAGGCCGGGGCCGACGACTACGTGGTCAAGCCCGCGCAGCCGCGTGTGCTCGACGCACGGATCAAGGCGGTGCTGCGGCGCGGCACCCCCGGCCAGGAACGGCAGCGGGAGTCCCACGGCGCGCTGGTGATCGACAGGGCCGCGCTCGAAGTGTCCAAAGGCGACACCCCGGTGGCGCTGACCCCGACCGAACTCCGCCTGCTGCTGGAGCTTTCCCGCACGCCGGGCCGGGTGTTCAGCAGGCAGCAGCTGCTGGAACTGGTGTGGGACCACGACTTCCTCGGCGATTCGCGGCTGGTCGACGCCTGCGTCCAGCGGCTGCGGGCCAAGATCGAGGACCGGCCGTCCGCACCGGTGTACGTGCGCACCGTGCGCGGCTTCGGCTACCGGTTCGGTCCCGTGTGATCCGGCGCCTGCTGGCCCGCCTCCTGGGCGTCCGGGTGCGCCTGCTGCTGATCGTCACGTTCGTCGCCCTGCTCGCCACGATCGGGGCGACCGGCGCCAACTACGTCGACGCGCGCCGCACCGTGCTCGCCGCCGCACAGGACCAGGCGATGCGCAAACTGCGGGACGACGTCGACGCACTGGCTCCCGCCATCCCGATGCCACCGGACCAGGCGGCACTCGACGAGCTCGTCCGGTCGGTGTCCGGGGCCGCCGGGGCCTTCTACGGCAACGTGGTTTCGCGGTACGGCAGGCCGGGCAGCATCCCCGCCGAACTGCGGGCGGCGGTGCACGCCGGATCGGAAATGCGGTTCCAGCGGGTGGTGAGCAACGGCTGGCCCGCCCTGTGGGTGGGGATGCCGGTGCTGACCGTGGACGCTTCGTTCAACCGGCACCCGTCGGGGCTGGAGGTCTACGCGTGGTACGACCTGAACCAACCGTCCGCGCAGATCCAGGCGTTCACCGTGAACGGCTGGCGCACCGCCGCGGTGGCGGTGCCGATCGCGGTGCTCGTCGCCTGGCTCGCCGCGAGCGCGGTGCTGCGGCCGGTGCGGCGCCTGCGGGACGCCGCGCGGCGGCTGGCCGAGGGGGAGCTGTCCGTGCGGCTGCCCGCCAGGGGGAACGACGAACTGGCCGAACTGGTGCGCACGTTCAACCACGCCGCCGCCCGCCTGGAGGTTTCGGTGGGGGAGTTGCGGCGCATGGAGGCCGATGCGCGGCGGTTCGTCGCCGACGTCTCGCACGAGCTGAGAACCCCGCTGGCGGCGATGACGGCGGTGAACGAGGTGCTCGACGACGCGGCGCTCGCCGGGGACACGGGCACCGCCGCGCGCCTGGTCAGCTCCGAAACCCGCAAACTCGCCCGGCTGGTCGAGGATCTGATCGAAATCTCCCGGTTCGACTCCGGCGCCGCGCGGCTCGACCGCCGCCCCACCGATCTCGCGGAACTGGTCTCGGCGAGCCTGCGGGCGCGCGGGTTCACCGGGCAGGTGGAGACCGGGCTGCCCGCCGGGATCATCGCCGAGGTCGATCCGCGCCGGATCGACGTCGTGGTGGCCAATCTGGTCGGCAACGCGCTGCGGCACGGTGAGCCGCCCGTGTTCGTCCGGCTCAGCGAGGCGGGGGGACTGGCGGTGCTCACCGTCGTGGACCACGGCCCGGGACTGCCCGAGAACGTGCTGCCCCACGTGTTCAGCCGGTTCTACAAGGCGGATGCGGCGCGGACCCGGTCCGAAGGCAGCGGTCTCGGGTTGTCGATCGCGTTGAAGAACGCCGAGTTGCACGGCGGGCGGCTCGACGCGGGCAACGAACCCGGGGCCGGTGCGCGGTTCGTCCTGACCCTCCCGAAGACGGCGGCGAAGACGGGGGAGCCGTGAAACGACTGCCGGCGTTGCTGATTTCGCTGCTTGCGCTCGGCGGATGCGGAGTGCGGCCGACCGGGGTGGTCGCGGCGGGGGAACCCGCCGTGGGCGTCGGCACCGGCCCCGCCCTGTACTTCGTCGCGGCGGGGCGGGTGCGGCCGGTGACCCGGCCGCTCGGCTATCTCGGCGATCCGGCCACCGCGTTGCGGCTGCTCGCCGATGGGCCCACGCCGGGAGAGGCCGCGGCCGGGTTCGGCACGGCCTTGCCACCGCATCTCGGCCTTTCGGTGCCCGGTTTCCGGGACGGCAACGTGACCGTGCGGATTTCCCCGATGTCGGTCAGTGATTTCGTTGTGCTGTCGGAACCGGCCATCGAGCAGGTCGTGTGCACGACGGTCGCGGCGTTCGTGCGGACCGGAACCGGCGGGAGCGGGTTGATGGTGCAGCTGACCGGAACCCAGCAACTGGCCGCGACCCGCCCGCTGTCCTGTTCCACCATCAGGCCGTGAGCCGATGTGGAGGCGGTGTTACGTAGGACACCAGTCGAGCCGTATCTCGTAACCTAGCGGTTTCATGGCGGCGTGATTGGTGAAACCCGACCCACAGACTCTGGGCCTTGGCCATGTCCGGTTCGGGGAAGGGGATAGGCATGGGTACCAACAGGGCGAACGAGGCGTCGGAGCTCAAGGTCTCCGCCGACGTGGGCCGCTGGCTCCCCCGGCGCAGCAGCCAGGCCGCCGACTGGGGGGCCGGCGAGCTGCTCGCCATCAAGCGCGGCACCACCGTCAGCGTGGTCATCCCGGCCCGGGACGAGGAGAAGACGGTCGGCGACATCGTTCGCACCGTGCGCCGCGACCTGATGGAAACCGTGCCGCTGGTGGACGAACTGCTCGTGGTGGATTCCCGGTCCCAGGACGCGACGGCGAGGGTCGCGGCGGAGGCGGGAGCGACGGTCGTCGCCCAGGATTCGGTGCTGCCGATGCTGTCCGGCATGGCGGGCAAGGGCGAGGCGCTGTGGAAGGGGCTCGCGGCCACCACCGGCGACCTCGTGGTCTTCGTCGACGGCGACCTCTACGACTTCACCAGCGACTACGTGACGGGGCTGCTGGGCCCGCTGCTGACCGACGAGTCCGTGGCCTACGTCAAGGGCTTCTACCACCGTCCGCTGGTCGGCTCGTCGGGCACGGACGCCGACGGCGGTGGCCGCGTGACCGAACTCGTGGCGCGCCCGCTGCTGAACATGTACTGGCCGGAACTCGCCGGGTTCGTGCAGCCGCTCGCCGGTGAGTACGCGGGCAGGCGCGAGGTGCTGGAAAGCATCCCGTTCGTGGTGAACTACGGCGTGGAGATCGGCCACCTGATCGACATCCTCGAATCGCGGGGACTGGACGCACTGGCGCAGGTGGACCTGGGCAAACGGACCCACCGACACCAGAGCACCCAGGCGCTGGGGCGGATGGCCGGGCAGATCATGCTCACCCTCTTCGACCGGCTCGAACGCTATGGGCGGCTGATTTCGGCGCAGCCGCCCGCGACCCTGCTGGCGCAGTTCCAGCGGGGCGAATCGGGGCACGGGGTGAGCCGGGAAATGGTGCTCACCGATCTGGCGTGCCAGCAGCGGCCCCCGTTGTCGGGCCTGCGGGCGGCCGACGGCAGCGGACGGCGTGAGATCGCCTGAAAGACGGTGCGCGTCGCGTCGGGTCCTAGTCGGCGAGGCCGCCCAGGGCGATCACCTTGGTGATCCGGGCACGCACCAGGTACTCGCCCGGCACGGCGTTGCGCTTGCCGAACTCCTCACCGCGGTCGGCGCCCATGTACCGGGCGCCGACCGCGGTCGAGAACGGCAGCATCTCGTCGAGGTCCTCGTGCAGGGTGGCGACGGCGGTGAACTGCACGAAGGCGTAGGGCGGTTCCTGCTCGTCGACGACGAGCGAAAGGCGCGGGTCGCGGCGGAGGATGCGGCCCTTGACCGTGTCCCGCCCGGTGTTGAAGACCAGTTCGTCGCCGTCGGCGGTTTCGTCGAGCACGAACCAGATCGGCGTGACGTGCGGGGATCCGTCCGCCCGCGTGAGCCCGAGCTTGCCGGTCCGGGTTCCGGTGCCCGCGAACTCCCACCACTGCGCCCTGGTCATCTCGTACATGCCCCCCAAGGTAGTCGATCACCGTTGCGGGCCCGTGCGAAGATGGGGCCATGGCGGGCGGTCCGAGCGTCGACGAGGGGGTGCGCACCCTGCTGCTGCTCATGCCGCGCCTGGTCGGGCGGGCCAAGCGGTTGCCGGTGCCGGAAAGCCTGCGCTCGTTCTCGCTCGCCCCGAGGCACCTTTCGTTGCTGGCCTACCTGTTGTTCGACGGTCCGCTCGCGGTGAACGAGCTGGCCGCGCGGCTGGAGGTGGCGCCGACGACGGTGAGCCTGATGGCCGGCGACCTCAGCCGCAGCGGCATCCTGGAACGCCACGAGGACGAGGCGGACCGGCGCCGCACCATCGTGAGCATCGCCGGCCGCTACCGGGCCGACGTCGAAGCCTGGCTGGCCCACGGTGCCCGTGCCTGGCAGAAGGTGCTCGCGCCGCTCACCCCGGAGCAGCGCCGGATGTTCATCGACACCCTCGAGGCCTACGAACGCGAGTTCGAAGACGCGGTACCCGATCGGGGCGGGCCGCGCGGGGGCTAGTCTGGCCCGTCGTGCGAGATGCGGAGCTGATCAGCGGCGGCCTGGTGGACGAGGGTCTGGCGAGGCGGCTCAAGGCGCTCGCCTGCACCGCGCCCCTGCACGATCTGGACGCGCGCAAGGCGAAGCTGGACTGGGCCGACGCGACGGTCTACCAGATGGCGGAGATCGCGCTGCACACGATCGACCAGGTCACCATCGCGATGGACTTCGACACCGGCGCCGGTCACGACGACGTGGTGCGGCGGTTGCGGCCGTTCATCGCCGCGCAGGCGCCGGACCGCGGCACCGAGGAGCACCTGCGGGTGGCGCGGTGGGTGCTGGACAACCTGATCAACGTGGGCACCACCGATCGCGGTTTCCGCCGCGTGTACGGCAGTCTCGACGCCTCGGGCACCTACCGGCGCCACGCGTTCGACTTCAAGCTGCTGGTCGAACTGGCCGCCCCGGACGGGGAGGTGTACCTGCGGGCCAGTGACGAGGCGATCAACGTGCTGGTCGGGGCGCTGGACACCGACGTCGAATCGGCGCAGATCGCGGCCGAGGTCAAACTGGAGAACCTGATCAGCCGCGGCAGGCTGGCCGACGCCAAGCTCGCCGCGGAACAGGCCCGCTACCGCACCGTGCAGTACGGCGAAACGCTGCGCGCCAAGCTGGAGGCCACCCGTCGCGACGTGCGCTCGGTGGACTGGGCCGAGGAGATGCCGGAACTGCTGGATTCCGCGCTCGCGCACATCGAGTCCCGGTTCCGGGCCGAAAACGCCATCCTGCGCAACATCACCAAGGCCAGGGACGAGGCCGAGGACGTCGGCCACAAGCGGCGCGCGGCCGAACTGGTGGACATCGTCAGCGACTGCATCGGCAGGCACACCCGCCTGCAGGCGCGGCTGCAGGCGGCGGGGGCGGTCTTCCGTGCCGAGCAGGACCGCCAGCAGTTCTCCGGCCCGCCCCGCCGGGCCACACTGGACCTGTTCGGGCAGCTGCTGGTGCCGTCGCTGGAGCTGCCGCTGGCCACCGCGGCCGTTCCGGTGGAGCGCTTCTTCCACGGGGTGGCCGGGGTGAGCGTGCCGGCCGTGCCCGCACTGCCGTCGCTGGTGTCGCTGTTGCTGCGGCCGGCGCCCGAGCGGGACCAGCTCGTCGGCGAAGTGCCCGAACCCGAGCTCGTGCCGGCGGAAAATCCGGGCTACTACAGTGATGCGCACTGGCGGCGCGCCGACGAACTGCTCGACCTGCCGGAGGTGCCCCGGCGCCTGTCCGGGCTGCTGGCCGAGGCGCGCGAGAGCGATCCGCGGCTGGCCCGCCTGGTCGCGCTGCGGGCACTGCACTCCTATAGTCCTGAGATCGGCGCGGCGCTCCGGCAGGGGGACGACCGCGCGCTGCTGGCCGTGGACGACGGGACGCCGCTGGCCGACGAGGAGTTCGGCGGGGCGGACCTGCTGCTGGTGACGGCACGGATCGACGCCCCGGGTGCCGGGGCGGAGGGGGAAGTATGAGCAGGCCGGTGAGCACCGGCGACGGGGAATCCGCGGCCCGGCTGATCGCCTTCGGCCTGCGGCCCAAGCAGTTGCCTTCGCGCGACGTGGTCTACGCCGATCTGGTCCGCCGTTACCGCGAAGACAGCGCCTTCAAGCAGATGACCCATGCGGTGGCGGCCGGGCTCGGGCTGCTGGTGCTGGACGTCAACGCGCAGGCGGGGGCGGTGCTCGCGGCCACCGACGAGTCGGTGTTCGAGATCAAAATGGACACCTACGCGCGGCAGAGCAAGATCCGCGAGCGCCGCGAGACCGAGAAGGTGCTGCACGGCCTGGTCCACCTGGCCACCGCGGCGCTGGGGTACCCGCGGCCCGACGATCTGGCCAACGACACCTACATCGGCCGGGTCAGCGTCGAGCAGGTCGACGGCGTGGTGCGGGAGGCGTGCCGGATCCTGGACGAGCGGGCCTCGAAGGCGGAGCGCAACAACGATCCGCTCTCCGACGCGCCGGAGCTGGAGCAGGCGTGGCGGGCCTACGCGCGCCGCCCGGCCGTGGCGGCGACGAAGGACGGCAGGCTCGCCGCCGACACCACGCGGGGGATGGTCTCCCGCGCGCTGCGTTTCCTTGCCGACCAGGGTTTCCTGGTCCAGGTCGGCACCGAGCAGGGCGGGACCTACCGGACCACGGGGCGCTATCAGGTGCAGGTGCGGGAACTGGCCGCGGACAGCGCCTTCGAGGAGCTGCTGGCGCTGGGCGTGGTGGCGGTGCCCGAATCCGGCGGGACGCTTCGTCCGTCCCTTTCGGACACTCTTTGAACCGGGGGACGGGGTAGCGATGTACGAGCTTTCACGGGTGCGCCTGCATTCGGTCGGTCCGGCCGGGGCGCGATACCAGGACGTGCTCCTGGACTTCTCCGGGGTGGGGCCGGTGGTCGCCGCGCCCGCGCAGGACGCGTTGTTCGGCGCCGGGATCCACGCCGCCGGGCAGGGCCTGCCGCGGCGCCCGTCCCCGGCGAGCGTGCTGTTCCTGGAAAACGGCGGCGGGAAGTCCGTTCTGATCAAACTGATCTTCTCCGTGATGCTGCCGGGGCGGCGGCAGGTGGTGGGCACGACGAACACGCGCGTGCTGGAGAAGTTCGTCGGCGCCAAGGACGTCGCCCACGTGGTGCTGGAGTGGCAGCACACCGGGTCGGGTCAGCGCGTGATCACCGGCAAGGTGTCGGAGTGGCGCGGGCACGTGCTGTCGCAGGATCCGGCGAACCTCGTCGACGCGTGGTACTGCTTCCGGCCCAGCGTGGAAACGCACCTGGAGTCGCTGCCGTTCACCGCCGAGGGCAGGCTGCTGACGATGTCGGGCTTCCAGGAACGGCTGGCCCGGGCGCATCGCGACGAGCCGGAGCTGGAGCTGTCGTGGACGCGGCGGCAGCACGAGTGGACCGAGCGGCTCGACGCGCTCGGGCTGGACACCGAACTGTTCCGCTACCAGCGCGCAATGAACGCGGGCGAGGGCGAGGCGGCCGACGCGTTCGCCTTCGGCTCCGACGAAGCCTTCGTGGAGTTCCTGCTGCGGGCGGTGCTCTCCGAGGACGATCCGCGGGATCTCGCCGAGGTCGTCAAGACCTACGCGGACAATCTCGGCCAGCGCGGGGACCTGCTGGCGGAACGGGATTTCGTGGCGGGCGCGCTGGATCTGCTCGGACCGCTGACCGAGGAGGAGTCGTTCGCGGCGGCCTCACGGAAGCTCGCCGGGGCGGCGCGCGACGAGGCACGGAGCTTCGCGGCCTCGGTGCTGGCCCGCCACGAACTGGAGTCCGGCCGCCTGGCCGGCCTGTCGTCCTATGTGGACGAAACACGCGACGCGGAGCGGCTCGCCGAAGGGGATCATCGCAGGCTGGCCGGGGTGGTCACCGAACTGCGACGTGTGGTGGCCGAACTCCGTCTCGCCGAGGCCACCGGCGAAAAGGCGCGGCTGGACGGTGAACTGGCCGGGGCCAGGGCGAGCGCGCAGGCGTGGCGGGAGACCACGACGGTGCTGGCACAGGTCAACGCCGCGCGCAAGGCCGCGGACATCCGGCGCCTGGTGGGGCAGCGGGAAGAGCGGGCGAAACCCGCGCTCGAAGCGAGGAACGCCGCCGCGCACGCGCTGGCCCGCGGCCTGCTCGCCCTGGCAGGGCAGGCCGGGGAACAAGCCGCCGCCGCCGAGGAGCGCGCGGCCGCCGCGCTGGCCGGGGCGGCCGAGGCGCAGGCCCGCCGGGACGAGGCGACCGGCACCGCGGCCCGCCACCGAGCGGAGGAGTCGCAGCTGAGCGCCCGCATCGGCGAGGTGCGGGCCGAGGTGGCCCAGGCGGTCCGCGAGGGCCTGCTCACCGACGGGACCCAGGTCGCGGAGGCGGCACGGGAGGCGGCGGCGCTGAGCGAGCGGGCGGCGCGGGAGCTCGCCGCGCGGGAAGCGGAACGGGAAAGCGCCGCGGAGGAACTGTCCGAGGCGCAGTCGGTGCTGTACGGGGCCCGGCAGCGGATGTCCGAGACGGGGGCGTCGGCCGACCGCGCGGCCGCCGAACTCGGCCGGGCACATCGCCGCACCGACAGCCTCGCGGCTCATCCGCGGCTGCTCGAACTGCTCGGCGGCGACAGCGTCCGGCTCGAAACCGACACTCCGGCGCTGCTGAAGCGGCTGCGGGAGGCGAGGGCCGCGGCCGAACGGGAGCGGACCGCGCTGCGGGTGGCGGATTCGGCCGACGAGCGGGCGCTCGCCGCGCTCGGCAGCGGCGGGCTGCTGCCCGCACCGCCCGAGGTGCAGGCCGCGCTCGAGGTCCTGGAGGAGGCCGGGATCACCGCGTGGTCCGGCTGGCGCTACTTGTCCACACTGGACCCCGAACTGCGGGAGCGCGTGCTGGCGCGGCGGCCGCACCTGGTGGGCGGCGTGCTGGTCAACGAGGCCGCGCAGGTGCCGAGGGCGCGGGAGGCGCTCGCCGCGGCGCGGCTGCTGCCCGGGGTGGTGCTGCCCGTCGCCACCACGCAGGCGGTGCGCGGCGACCAAGCCGCGCCGGGGGTGGAGTTCCTGGTCCCGCCGAACCCGGCGATGTACGACGAAGAGGCCGCCGAAGCCGAGCGTCGCGCGATCCTGGCCCGGAGTGCCCGCAGACGGAAGCAGCTCGACGCGCTGTCCGGGGCGATCGACGACGATGCTGCGCTGGAGTGGAAACTCGCCGCCTGGCGGGAGGACTATCCGATCGGCGCCCTCGGTTCGCTGGCCGAGCAGGCCGAGGACGCGGCGGGGGAGCTCGCCGAAGCGCAAGCCGCGGCGGAAGCGGCCGAACGCGCGCTCGGGGAACTCACCGAGCGCCGTGAGCGCCTGCGCGAGGCGGTACCCGCGGCGCGTGCCCTGGCGCGGGAAACGGAGGAGCGCGCGCGAAGGCTGGCCGCGCTCGCCGGGCGGGTCGCCAGGATTCCACAGTGGACCGAAGAGATCGAGCGGGTCCGCGAGATCGTGGCGCGGGCGGTGGCCGAGGCCGGGCAGGCGGCCTCCCGTGCCGAGCGGTTCCGGGAGGAAGCCGCCGAGGAACAGCGCACGGCAGACGGGCATCGCCGGACCGTCAGCAGCGCCAGGGCCGAGCTCGCGGAGGTGCCCGGCGGCGGCTCGGTGTCCGAAGAGGACGATGTGCCCGCCGAACCGGTGGACGCGCTGCGCCGTGCCTTCGCCTCCGCCGTCGATGCCTACGCGAAGGTCGAGGTCGGCGGCGACCTGCGGGCCGAACTGGACCAGGCGGAGGCGGCGGAATCCGCGACGCGGGCGGCACTGGAGGCGCTGGAGCCCGCGGTGCGCGAGGAGGCGGCGCGCCTGCTGGAGACCCCGGACGGTTCCGACGCCGCCGCGCGCGCGGCCGCCCAGGCCAGGGCGGGCCGGGTGGTGGCCGCGCTGGAGGCCGAGCACGGCGAGGCGATCGGACGGGTCGCCACCTGCAGGGCGGAGCTGGACCAGCTGCCCCGGCAGGGCGCCCCCCTCGAGGTGCGGCCGCGCGACATCGGGCACGGCCGCGAGCTCATCGACGAGGCGGTCCAGGAGGCGAGTGCCGCCGCCCGCGCCTGCGAACGGGCGCAGGCCCGGCGCGCCGAGGCCGAGCGGGCCGTGGAATCGGCGAAGGAAGCCGCCGCCGGGTTCGGCATGCTGGCCGAGTCCTTGCGGCACCTTGCGGGCGAGACGGCGGGCGAAACCGTGTTCGACGGCGCTGTCGAGGCCGCGCAGGCCCGCCACCGCAAGCTGAACGCCGCGCTCGCCGACGCGGAAACCGCCGTGGACCACGCGGAGAAGCGCGTACGGGCCGCCGCGGACGCGCTCGCCCAGTACGCCACGGACAAACGGTTCGAGAAGCTGTCCAGCCCGGTCCGCCAGCAGATCATCTCGGTGCGGCGGGACAGCCTCCCCGCCTCGGCGGCGGAATGGGCGGCGGCGCTGAAACCGCGCCTGCGCACCCTCACCGACGACCTGGCACAGATCGACCGCCACCGCCGCAGCATCGTGGCGCGCCTGCAGGGCCTGGTCGAAGGCGGGCTGCGGATGCTGCGCTCGGCGCAGCGGCTGTCGCGGCTGCCCGAGGGGCTCGGCGACTGGTCGGGCCAGGAGTTCCTGCGCATCCGGTTCGCCGACCCCGAAGAGACGGAACTGGCGGAGGCGCTGGGGCAGGTCGTGGACGAGGCGGCCGCGGGCCGGACCGCCGACGGCCGCGAGGTCAAGCGGGACGGGATGACCCTGGTGCTGCGCGGGGTGCGGGCCGCCGTGCCCAGGGGGTTCCGGGTCGACATGCTCAAACCGGACTCGGTGCTGCGGACCGAGCGGCAGCGCGTGTCGGAGATCCGTGACGTGTTCTCCGGCGGCCAGCAGCTGACCGCCGCGATCATCCTCTACTGCACGCTCGCCGCGCTGCGGGCGAACAACCGGGGCCGGATGCGCAACCCGCATTCCGGGGTGCTGTTCCTGGACAACCCGATCGGCCGGGCCTCGGCGGGCTACCTGCTCGAACTGCAGCGGGTGGTCGCCGAGGCGCTGGGGGTGCAGCTGGTCTACACCACGGGCCTGTTCGACGCGGGCGCGCTGTCGGAGTTCCCGCTGATCATCCGGCTCCGCAACGACGCCGACCTGCGGGCGGGCCGCAAGTACCTGTCGGTGGAGGCGACCGTCCGCCGGGAGCTCGACGAACTGCCGCCCCCCGACGGCACTTCGTACCTTTCGGCCACCCGCCTGTTCGCCAGGGCACCCGAAACGGCGTGACGGCGGCGCGGGCGCGCGGTCAGCTCCCGCGGATGGCGGACTGGTAGGCGGCCAGCGCGGCGGGGTCGTCGATGCTGCCGTGGTGGTGGAACTGCGACCACCGGCCGTCGTCGTACCGGAAGTAGCGGCTGGTGCGGATCGACAGCGGCACCGCGGGGGAGCCGCCGACGGAGTATTCGCCGGTCTCGCGGCCGGCGAAGACGGCGTGCCGGTCGTCGGCGTACTCGACGATGTCGCCGAAGGTGACGGTGACCCGCGCCGGGCCGTGGAAGACGCGGTCGTAGAGCTCGGTGATCGGCTCGCCGCCGCGCAGGATCCCGCCGAGCGGGTTGTTCAGCTGCGCCAGCGGGTCCTTCGTCCACACCTGCGCGAAGGCGTCGAGATCGCGGTGGTTGAACGCGTAGTAGAACGATTCGAGGGCGGCGAGCGCGCCGTCGAGGCCGGGGGAGGTGGTCTCGGCGAGGCGGTTGCGGGAGCCGGGGCCGAAGGACAGGTCGAGCAGGCGGGTCATGGGATGCTCCTTCGCTGGGTACAGTGTTCGATGGAGGTCGACCAGATGAGTGTACGACAGCAATCAAACACTTTGCGAGAGCGGAAGTACGACAGCGCCCGGGCGCGCGGGCTGACCCACGTGCACCCCCGGGACGTCCCGCTCCAGGACGCGCTGACCGCGGTCGCCGACCCGGTGCGGCGCGCCATCCTCCGTGAACTGGCGGGACTGCCGGACTGGACCAAGGCCTTCGGCACCTTCGACCTGCCGGTGACCAAGGCGACCCGCAGCCACCACTTCGCCGTCCTGCGCGCCGCGGGGCTCATCGAGCAGCGCGACGAGGGGGCCCGCCGCCTCAACCGCCTCCGCCGCCCCGAATTCGACGAAGCCTTCCCCGGCCTGCTCGACCTGATCCTGGCCGAACGGCCCTAGAAGCTCTATCGAAGTGGTTTGCGTGGCGGAACCTCAGGCGGTCCCTGGCTGTGGGATCGCCTCCTCATGAACGTCAATTCTGAACCGCGATTCTCCTGACGTGGTTTTTCGGTGCAGAACGCCCTGAGGTCGCGGTGATTCCCTTTCGGATTCCGGCAGTCGCACTCCGCCGCAACGGGACCTTCGTGTTGTTTCCGATCCGGGGTGCCCGCCTTTTTACGATTGTGCTTTCGCTAGTCCTTGCGGCCGGTGAGGGCGAGCCCGGCGCCGAGCCCGATCATCACCACGCCGCCGGTGCCACCGATGAGTTCGAGCCGCCGGGGAGAGCGGGCGAACCAGGTGCGGGCGGCCCCGGCGACCAGGGCCCACGCGCTGTCGGACAGCACCGCGATGACCGGCAGGCACACGCCCAGGATCATGATCTGCACCGGCACCCGCCCGGCCGCCGGGACGACGAACTGCGGGAGCACCGCGGCGAGGAACACGATCGACTTCGGGTTGGCGAACCCCACCACGAATCCGTCGCGCAGCACCGCGGGCACCCGCCCGGGGCCGGCCGGGGCGCTCGCGGCGAAGGCATCGGTGAGCCTGCGGCGATGCCGCACCGCCTGCACGCCGAGGTAGACCAGATAGGCCGCCCCCGCGAGCTTGATCACGGTGAACACCGCCGCCGAGGTCTGGACCAGCGCCCCCAGCCCGAAGGCCACCGCCACCACCTGCGTGTACACCCCGGCGGCGTTGCCGAGCACGGTGAGCAGCGCGTCGCGCCGCCCTACCGTGAGCGCGCGGCTGATGGTGAACAGCACACTCGGGCCGGGCACGACCACCATGACGAACACGAGCGCGGCGAACGCCGCGAAGTGACTCGGGGAGACCATGCCCGGACCCTAGCCCTCCCGCCTTCGCCGCTGAAACTCCTTTCGCCACGGCGCCGCGTTTGCCGTGCTCACGGCACAGGCCGGCACGGGCGCAGGGTGTTCGGGCCGGTTTTGTCGGGGTGTGTTGGTAGGAAGATCGCGTGACGCCCCGAATCGATGCCGCCGAGCGGCGGGCGCGCCTGATGGCGCGCCATCACCTCGCCACCCCGGCCGCGAGTCCCGAACAGGCCGCGGAAAGCCTGGTCGCGCTGCACGCCACCGATCCGGCGACGGTGCACCTGTCCGCCGCGGTGCGCCTGGCCGAGCCCGAGACGGCCGAGCGCGCCCTCTACGAGGACCGGGTGCTGCTGCGCATGCTCGGCATGCGCCGCACCGTGTTCGTCGTGCCCGCCACGTTCGCCCCCGTCGTGCAGGCCGCCTGCGCCGGCGACATCGCGCAGCGTGAGCGGAAACGGCTCGTCCAGCACCTGGGCACGGCGGGGCTCGACACCGACCTGTCCGCGTGGCTGGCCGAAGTGGAGGAGGGTGCCTATGCCGCGCTGCACGCCCTGGGCACGGCGCACGCCGAGGAGATCGCCACCGCCGAGCCCCGGCTGCGCACGCAGATCGTGATGGCCGAGGGCAAGCCCTACGAGGCGAGGCCCTTCATCACCAACCGGGTGCTGTTCCTGCTCGCCGCGAGCGGCCGGATCGTGCGGGGCAGGCCGCGTGGTTCCTGGCTGTCCACGCAGTACGCCTGGGCCGCGGCCGAGCACTGGATCGACGGCGGCATCCCCGCGCTGGCGCCGGACACCGCGCGCGCCGAACTGGCGCGGCGCTGGCTGCGGGCCTTCGGGCCGGCGACGGTGGAGGACCTCAAGTGGTGGACGGGCTGGACGGCGGGCCAGGTGCGCAAGGCGCTGACCGCGGTCGGTCCGGCCGAGGTGGACCTGGACGGTACGCCGGGCATCGCGCTGCCGGACGATCTCGGCCCCGTACCGGCACCCGAGCCGTCGGCGGCACTGCTGCCCGCGCTCGATCCGACCCCGATGGGGTGGCTCCACCGCGACTGGTACCTCGGGGATCACCAGGCCGCGTTGTTCGACCGCACCGGCAACATCGGGCCGACGGTGTGGTGGGACGGCCGGATCGTGGGCGGCTGGGCGCAGCGGCCCGACGGCGAGATCGTCCACCGTCTGCTCGAAGACGCCGGCCATGCCGCGGAAACGGCCATAGCGGCGGAAAGTGCCCGCCTGCAGGATTGGCTGGGAGCGCGGCGGGTTACTCCCAAGTTCCGGACACCGCTGGAAAAAGAGCTCGTCTCTTGATCGATTCCCCCCATGGCGGGACAGGGGGTGGCCAGGTGGCGGACATCTCGTTGGTCCATGCCGATCGGCCCAGGCCAGCACGCTAGGGTGGCCGGGAGCCCGAAGATGTGTTGTCCCGGCCGAAGGCCGGGACGGACCCGAGGAGAGAAGAGCAGTGACGGTTCGCGTAGGTGTGAACGGCTTCGGTCGGATCGGCCGTAACTTCTTCCGCGCGGTGCAGGCCGCCGGTCACGACATCGAGGTGGTCGCCTTCAACGACCTCGGTGACGTCGCGACGATGGCGCAACTGCTCAAGTACGACAGCATCCTGGGCCGCTACCCCGAAGAGGTGACCGTCAGCGGCGAGGGCATCGTCGTGGGCGGCAAGACGATCAAGGCGCTGGCCGAGCGCGACCCGGCCAACCTCCCGTGGGGCGACCTGGGTGTCGACGTGGTCGTCGAGTCGACCGGTTTCTTCACCAACGCCGATGCGGCCAAGGCCCACATCGCGGGCGGCGCCAAGAAGGTGATCATCTCCGCGCCCGCCAAGGGTGAGGACCTGACCGTCGTGCTGGGTGTCAACGACAAGCTCTACGACGGCTCGCAGACGATCATCTCGAACGCGTCCTGCACCACCAACTGCCTCGGCCCGCTGGCCAAGGTGCTGCACGAGGCCTTCGGTATCGAAAAGGGCCTGATGACCACCATCCACGCCTACACGCAGGACCAGAACCTGCAGGACGGCCCGCACAAGGACCCGCGTCGTGCCCGCGCCGCCGCGCTGAACGTCGTGCCGACCTCCACCGGTGCCGCGAAGGCGATCGGGCTGGTGCTGCCGGAGCTCAACGGCAAGCTCGACGGCTACTCGCTGCGCGTGCCCGTGCCCACCGGCTCGATCACGGACCTGACCGTCAACCTGACGAAGAAGGCCACCGTCGAGGAGATCAACGCCGCGTACCAGGCCGCCGCGGAGGGCCCGCTCAAGGGCATCCTGCGCTACAGCGAGGACCCGATCGTCTCCAGCGACATCGTCAACGACCCGGCCTCGTGCATCTACGACGCGCCGCTGACCAAGGTCATCGACGACCAGGTGAAGGTGTTCGGCTGGTACGACAACGAGTGGGGCTACTCGAACCGCCTTGCGGACCTGGTGACGCTCGTCGGCTCGAAGCTGTCCTGACGAACATGACCGTGAAGACTCTGGAAGACCTGCTCGCCGAGGGGGTCGCCGGTCGCCGGGTGCTGGTGCGCTCGGACCTCAACGTCCCCCTCGACGGCGCCACCATCACCGACGACGGCCGGGTCCGGGCCGCGCTGCCCACCATCCGGCGCCTGGCCGAGGCCGGCGCCAAGGTGGTCGTCGCGGCCCACCTGGGCAGGCCCAAGGGCGCGCCGGAGCCGAAGTACTCGCTGGCCCCGGTCGCCGCGCGGCTCGGTGAGCTGCTGGGCGCCGAGGTGCGCCTCGCCGGCGACGTCGTCGGCGAGGAGGCGAAGTCCGTGGCCGGTTCCCTGGCCGACGGTGCGGTCGCCCTGCTGGAGAACGTGCGGTTCGACCCGCGCGAGACGAGCAAGGTGGAGGCCGAGCGCGCCGAGCTGGCGGCGGAGTTCGCCGCACTGCTCGGCGAGGGCGGCGCGTTCGTGTCCGACGGATTCGGTGTGGTCCACCGCAAGCAGGCCTCGGTCTACGACGTGGCCCGGGTGCTGCCCGCCTACGCGGGTGGTCTCGTGCTGGCCGAGCTCGAGGTGCTGAGCAGGCTCACCGGCGACCCGCAGCGCCCGTACGTGGTGGTGCTCGGCGGGTCGAAGGTGTCGGACAAGCTGGCAGTGATCGAGGCCCTGCTGCCGAAGGTCGACAAGTTGCTCATCGGCGGGGGGATGGCCTTCACCTTCCTCTCCGCCCAGGGGCACGACGTCGGCGCTTCGCTGCTGGAGGCCGATTTCGTCGGCACCGCCCGCAAGCTGCTCGACGAGCACGGTGACAAGATCGTCGTCCCGGTCGACGTCGTCGTGGCCGACAGGTTCGCGGCGGACGCGGCCACCGACACGGTGGGCGCGGAGGCCATCCCGGCGGGCTGGATGGGCCTGGACATCGGTCCGCGCACCGTCGAGCTGTTCGCGGCCGAGGTCGCGGGTGCGAAGACGGTGTTCTGGAACGGGCCCGCGGGCGTGTTCGAGCTGGCTCCGTTCGCGGCCGGGACCCGGGGCGTGGCACAGGCCATCGCCGACTCCGGCGCGTTCAGCGTGGTCGGCGGTGGCGACTCGGCCGCCGCGGTCCGCCTGCTCGGGCTGCCCGAGGACGGGTTCTCGCACATCTCGACCGGTGGTGGCGCCTCCCTGGAGTACCTGGAAGGCAAGGAACTGCCCGGCGTCGCGGTGCTGGGAGAGGGAGACTGATGGCGCGCAAGCCGTTGATCGCCGGCAACTGGAAGATGAACCTCAACCACCTCGAGGCCATCGCCCTGGTGCAGAAGATCGCGTTCTCCCTGCCGGAGAAGTACTACGCCAAGGTCGATGTCGCGGTCCTGCCGCCGTTCACCGACATCCGCAGCATCCAGACCCTGGTCGACGGGGACAAGCTGCTGCTGACCTACGGGGCGCAGGACCTCTCGCCGCACGATTCCGGTGCCTACACCGGCGACGTGTCCGGGCCGATGCTGGCCAAGCTCGGATGCTCGTACGTGACCGTCGGGCACTCCGAGCGGCGCGAGTACCACCACGAGGACGACGAGCTGGTCAACAAGAAGGTCAAGGCCGCCATCAAGCACGGGATCAAGCCGATCCTGTGCGTGGGTGAGCAGCAGGAGGTGCGCGACTCCGGTGCGCACCTCGGCCACTGCACCAGCCAGTTGCTCGCCGGGCTCAAGGGCCTCAAGGCCGAGCAGGTCGCCGAGCACGTGGTGGTCGCCTACGAACCGGTGTGGGCGATCGGCACCGGCAAGGTCGCCACTCCCGCCGACGCCGAAGAGGTGTGCAAGGCGCTGAGGGGCGCTCTGGCGGAGAAGTACGGCACCGAGGTGGCCGAGGCGGTCCGCGTGCTCTACGGCGGTTCGGTCAAGTCGGGCAACGTCGCCGAACTGGTGGCCTGCGAGAACATCGACGGTGGGCTGGTCGGCGGGGCGAGCCTGCAGGCCGACGAGTTCACCAAGCTGTGCGCGCTGGCCGCCGGGGGACCGCTGCCGTAACCCTTGCGGGCGGCGAGTAGTCTGGCAATCTCAGACCGTCACACGATCAGGCAGGTCTTCGCGGTAACGTACGATCGGGCCAAGTCCGGCCCGTCGTGCGTGACCCGAAAAGTAGAGGATGAGATGAAGCTGTTCCTGCAAATCCTGTTGATCGCGTCCAGCGTGCTGCTGGTCATCGCGGTCCTGCTGCACCGCGGACGTGGTGGCGGGTTGTCCTCGCTGTTCGGCGGTGGCATGCAGTCGAGTCTCGCGGGGTCGAGCGTGGCCGAGAAGAACCTCGACCGCATCACCCTGTTCCTCGGTGCTGTCTGGTTGATCAGCATCGTGGGCCTCGGCCTGCTGCTGAAGGTCTGAGTGCAGGGCGTGCCTATGGGGGGTGCGCCGCCGATAACACTGTGAGGATTCATGGTTGGCGGTAACGCGATTCGAGGCACCAGGGTCGGTGCCGGTCCTTCCGGTGAGTCCGAGCGCGGTGAGTCCGCGCCCCGGCGCCGGGTTTCCTACTGGTGTGCCAACGGGCACGAATCGCGTCCCTCGTTCTCGATGGACGCGGAGATCCCGGAGGAGTGGGACTGCCCCCGGTGCGGACTTCCCGGCGGCCAGGACGCCAAGAACCCGCCGGCGGCACCACGGACCGAGCCCTACAAGACCCATCTGGCCTACGTGAAGGAGCGGCGCAGCGACGCCGATGGCGAGGCGATCCTCGCCGAGGCGCTCGAGCGTCTGCGCCAGCGGCGCCAGATCATCTGACACGCACGTCCCAGACGGGGGCCGGGCCGGCAAAGGCCCGGCCCCCGTTGCCGTTTCCCGGCGGTCTCCTGCGGGCACCAGGTGACCGCCGCGGGGGAGCGGCGCCTCAGGCGTGCAGGGGATAACTGGCCCGGACCCGGAACCCGCCGTCCTCGGTCGGACTGGTTTCGAAGCTGCCGCCGAGCAGCCGCGCCCGCTCGGCCAGTCCGGTCAGGCCGTGCCCGCCGGACGGCAGCGGGGTCGCCGGCCGCCGGGGGCCGTCGTTGCGGACCTCCAGGTCGAGGGAGGCGTCCGTGCCGACGATGTAGACCTTCGCGGCGGCGCCGGGCGCGTGCTTGCGGACGTTGGTGAGGCATTCCTGCACGGTGCGGTAGGCGGCCGCGGACACCTTCGCGGGCAGGTGCTCGGGTACGCCGTCCACGGTGAGCTGGACGGGGACCTCGCAGCCCTGGACGAGCTGGTCGAGCTCGCCGATACCCGGCTGGGGGCCGTCGTCCGCCGCACCCGAGCGCAGCACGCCGACCAGTGACCGCAGTTCCTCCAGGGTGCGCGTGGACAGCTGGCGGATCACCTTCGCGGTCTCCTGCGCGCGTTCCGAATCGGGAGTGGCCGCGAGGACCCCGGCCTGCATGGCGATCAGCGTGATGTCGTGCGAGACCACGTCGTGCATTTCCCGGGCCAGCCGGGCGCGTTCCTCGGCACGGACGGCGTTGGCGTGCAACGTGCGTTCCCGATCCCGGCTGGCGGCGAGCTCGCCCAGTTTCTGGGAAAGCTGGGCCCGGGCACCGATGAGCAGGCCGATGGCGATGGGCATTCCCGCCACGAGCACGCCGTAGATCCCGTCGAGGACATGTTCGCGCCAGCTGAGGGTGGCGAAATCCGACAGCGGCCATTGGATGAAGCGGCAGGACCAGACCAGGGCCGCGCCCACCCATACCTGCCAGTGCGTCTGCTTGCGGGTGGCGAGCATGCCCAGCGCGATCATCGCGGCCAGCTGGGACCATCCGGTGAGGAAGCCCGGCACCGTGCCCAGCACGACCAGGAACGGCAGCCACCGGCGGGCGGCCAGCGCGAGACAGGCGAACGCCGACAGGTAGATGGAGTACGGTTCGGCCTTTTCCGGGACGACGAGCCACACGTCGAGCGCCGCGAGCAGGATGGCGGCCGCGTCGATGGCCAGTGGTGCCCAGGTTTCCCGCCGGAGCAGCACTCGCGGACGGGAACCGGTTCTCCGCCGTGTGCGCTCGGCCGCCGGGGTGCTGGTGCCGGCGCCCGGGCCGCCGACCGAAATCCCTATGGAGAGTCCCTCAGTTCTCATGTCGTTGGACCTCACTCGTCTCGTGGACTTGACGGTGAGATGCACGAGACACCCGATCGGGACGCGGGAAACCGAAAAAATGTGCGGATGCTAACGATGAAGCGTGTGATGGGGGTAAATTCCCCGCATTCTCAAGACTTTCGTCGGAAAGCGCAGTGCCGCGCGGGCGCACCC
>NZ_VJWX01000759.1 GCF_007713715.1 Amycolatopsis rhizosphaerae | reverse complement strand
GAGCTGCTGCGCGCCGCGGGCCTGGACACCTACCGGTTCAGCATCGAATGGTCGCGCATCGAACCGGAAGAGGGCTTCCTCTCCCGCGCGGCCGTCGACCATTACCGCCGGATGGTGGATACCGCGCTGGAACTGGGTATCACACCGATGGTGTCGCTCCTGCACTTCACCGTCCCCCGCTGGTTCGCCGACGAGGGCATGTGGCGCAGCCCCAAGGCCGCCGACCGCTTCGCGCGCTTCACGGAACTGGCGCTGCCGGTGCTGGGCGGCGACGTGAAGTGGGTCTGCACGATCAACGAGCCCAACATCGCCGCCATGATCGCCGGCGGCGAGGACCCCGCCAACCTGGTGGCCTACGGCCTGCCCGCCCCCGACCTCCGGGTGGCCGACACGCTCCTGGACTGCCACCACCGTGCCCGTGAGGTGCTCTCCGGGGTCGGCGGCATCCGCTCGGGGTGGACGGTGGCCACCCAGGCGTTCCAGGCGGAGCCCGGCTGCGAGGAGATCGCCCACGCCTACGGCCATCCCCGCGACGACTGGTACCTCGAGGCCTCCCGGGGGGACGACTGGGTCGGTGTGCAGGCCTACACGCGCACGATCATCGGACCGGACGGCCCCAAGCCCGTCCCGGAGGGCGTCGAGACCACCCTCACCGGCTGGGAGTACTACCCGGCGGCACTGGCCGAAGGCGTCCGTTCCGCCTGGGAGAAGACCGGCGGTGTCCCCGTTTTCGTCACCGAGAACGGCATCGCCACCGCCGACGACAGCCGCCGCGTCGACTACACGCACGAGGCGCTCACCGGTCTGCACGCGGCGATCTCCGACGGTGTCGCGGTCGAGGGCTACCTGCACTGGAGCCTGCTCGACAACTACGAGTGGGCCTCGGGATACCGGCCCACCTTCGGCCTGATCGCGGTCGACCGGAAGACCTTCGTGCGGACCCCGAAGCCGTCCCTGGCCTGGCTCGGCTCGGTCGCGAAGGCGAACGCACTGTGAGCACCCCGGTGGAACGCCTCACCCTGGCCGAGAAGGTGCGGCTGCTCACCGGGGCCACCCCGTGGCGGCTGCATCCGCTCCCCCGCATCGGCCTGCGCGCGCTGGTGTTCTCCGACGGTCCCGCCGGTGTCCGCGGCACCGGCGAGATCCCCGGCTGGACCACCGCCGCACTGCCCGCGCCCAGCGCGCTCGCCGCGACCTGGGACGAGGACGCGCTGCGCCGCGCGGGCACCGTCCTCGCCGCCGAGGCCCGCGCCGCCGGGGTGGACGTGCTGCTCGCCCCGGTGGTCAACCTGCAGCGGAGCCCCCTCGCGGGACGGCATTTCGAGTACTTCTCCGAGGACCCGCTGCTCACCGCGCGGCTCGCCGCCGCGCTGGTCACCGCGCTGCAGGAAGGCGGCGTCGCCGCCTGCGCCAAGCACTTCGCCGCCAACGACTCGGAAACCGCGCGCACCTCCTACTTCGCGCAGGTCGGGGAGCGGGCCCTGCGCGAGGTCTACCTCGCTCCCTTCGAGCACCTGGTTCGCGAGGCGGGGGTGCGGACGGTGATGTCGGCCTACTCGGGGCTGGACGACGGGAGCGAGCGGGCACCGGCGGGGGCACACCACCGGCTGCTCACCGGGATCCTCAAGCGGGAGTGGGGGTTCGACGGGGTCGTGGTCTCCGACTGGGCCGCGACCACCTCGGTGGCCGAACCGGCGCTCGCGGGGCTCGACCTGGCCATGCCCGGCCCCACCAGCCCCTGGTCGGAGGGCCTGCTCGACGCGGTCCGCGACGGGCGGGTCCCGGAGCACGTCCTCGACGAGAAGGTGGCGCGGGTGCTGCGGCTGGCGGCCCGGGTCGGCGGCTTCGAGGAGCCCAGCACACCGGGTCCCGCTCCCGAGCCCGCCGACGAGCTGCGGAAGCTGGCGGCCTCGTCGATGGTGGTGCTCCGCCGCGACGCCGTCTTCCCCACCGCCACCCCGGATCTCCGCCGCCTCGCGCTGATCGGGCCCAACGCGGCCGAGGGGTTCCTGCAGGGTGGTGGCAGCGCCCACGTCGACGCGCAGCGCACCGTCGGTTTCGCCGAGGGGCTGCGCACCGCCCTGCCCTACAC
>NZ_VJWX01000758.1 GCF_007713715.1 Amycolatopsis rhizosphaerae | reverse complement strand
TGCTCACTCCGGGCTGACCCGCCGATGGGGTGCCTGAAGGTCGCCTTCGGGGTCATGAACGCTCTCAAGGCGACCCTGAGGGCACGACCTGGTCTCGCTACCCCGGCCGCCCGTTCCAGTGGATGGTCTCCGGGGGCTCGAGGAACTTGCGCAGATGCTGCTCCTCGGGGCGGCCGTGCAGGAGGAACCGGAAAATCGATCCGTCCGGCCAGGTCATCGTGCTCCTGCGGAAGCTGACGGCCGGAGCCTGCGGTTGGCGTGCCTGCCAGATGATCCGCGGCGGCGGCGCGTCGGCCGAGTCTTGGAAGGTGGATCCCGTGTCCACCACCGCGATGCACGACGGCGAAAAGACCAGCCAGGAGCCGCGGGCCTTTCGCAGCTTGTCGAGCAGGTCCAACGCCATGGCGTCCGCCGGGCCTTTCACCCGGATTTCCCGGCGGTACAGGTGTCCCACGCCGCGAGCGTCGGCGCCGTTCGCCAAGGAAAAAAGGGCGAGCACCGCGCCGCCGATGCCACGAAAAACGTTCCAGAAGAATCGTCGGACGAGTTTCTTCCCCTTGACCGTGCCGTCCAGGCGCCTGCCCGGTACGTCGAATCCCGGACTGTCGTCCCCGAGGCGCAGGACGATGACCGGCTCGCGCCACTGGGCTCGCACCAGTTCCTCGACCCGTTCCCGGAACCCGGAGCGGACCTCGGTCTCGTATCTCCTGACTTCGAGCCGCGCTTCATGCTCGAACATCTTGCGGGCGGCCCGCCGCCGGGCCCCGGTCGGCGCCAGCTCGGCGAACCCGGCCGGATCGACGGCTAGATGTCGAGGTTGCGACGGGTTTCCCCCGGACTCTGGTCCCCGCCGATTTCGCTCTTGTCGAACCACGGTTCGTCCCCCTCAGGAGTAACGGCTTCCTTGCCCTCGGTGTACGCGGTTTTCCCCACGGCGATACCGGCCTTGACACCCGCACCGGCGATCAGCGGTTTGGCCCCCAAGGCGGTGCCGAACATCGTGGTGAGCATCCGGTTGCTCGGCTGGAAGCCCTGTGCGGCTGCGCCGATCGCCACGCGTCACCGAACGCGTCGTCCACGATTCCGGCTTGTTGCCGGACGGCTCCGCCGACGGCCTGGCGTAGCGTAGCCATGATCACCTCCGCCAACCGGTCCGAGCCGAGGCGTACCGCGCTCGGAGCGAGCCGGAGGCCGGTGACGGTCCCACCGGCGCCCGCGACCACGGTGACGTTGCCGTCCGGCGAGGTCACGGTGGTCTCGACCTGCGCGATCCGCTCCTGCATATCCCCGACCCCGGCGAAGCGGGCCTCGGCCTGCCGCAACTTGGCCTGGAAATTCTCGAACTGGGCGATCAACTGGTCCATCTGGGCCGACATGACGTCCCCCTTGCGCGATACGGTCACAGATGACCGGATTGTGACAGATCTCCGGTCAAACCGATCGATTTCCCCAAGATGTCTTGACGGCACCGCGCCCGGGCCGGGCGTCGCTGGGGGTCAGCGGGTGGTGAGGGCGGCCTCGACGGCACGGGAGATGCCGGTCGCGATGGCGGCCTGCCCGGCCGGGTCCGCGGCCGTCTCGGCATCGCGCGGGTTGCTGAGGAACAGGGGTTCGACCAGCGCACCCGGCATCCCGCTCGGCTCGTCGACCCAGCCCCGGGAAGCGGGCCCGAGCAGCATCAGATGCCCGTACGCCTCACCCGCGGGGGTGATCTGACCGCCGCCGGTCGCGGTGTCGTCCCCGATCCCCCGATCGGGGACCGGGCGGCCCGCCTCGGCCAGCGCCGCGAGGATGTTCTGCTGCAGCAGGGTCGCGAGCCTCTGGTTGGCCTGGGCGAAGGGCCGTCCGGTGTTGTACAGCGTGGTCGCGCCGCGGACGCTCGAGTCGGGGTAGGAGTCGAAGTGGACCGAGACGAGGGCCGCCGCGCCGGAGCGGTTGGCGCACCGCAGCCTGCCCTCCATGTCGGTGTGCTTGCCCGTGGTCGAGAATCCCTGGCCGTCGAGGTCGGCGGGGGCGAGCGGGAGGATGGACGTGTCCGTGATGCGCGAGAGCACCACCCGGAACCCGTTCTGCCGCAACCGGGCCGCGGCGTCCAGCAC
>NZ_VJWX01000757.1 GCF_007713715.1 Amycolatopsis rhizosphaerae | reverse complement strand
GGCCCACCCCGGCCAGCCCGGCGAAGGTCAGCGGATCGGCGCCGAGTTTCACGCCCAGCCGCGCCATTTCCGCCAGGCCGCGGGTGATCAGCGTGGCCATGGTGTTCGCGCCGTAGCCCATGCCCGCGGCCATGCCGCAGCTCAGCGCGATCACGTTCTTGCAGGCGCCACCGAGTTCGCAGCCGATCACGTCGGTGTTGGTGTAGGGCCGGAAGTACGGCCCCGCGCTCGCGTGCTGGATGGCGACCGCGCGCTCGTGGTCGGTGCAGGCGAGCACGGCGGCGGCGGGCTGCTCCTGCGCGATCTCCCGGGCCAGGTTCGGCCCGGACACCACCACGATCTCGTGCTCCGGTCGTTCGGTGATCTCCGCGATCACCTCGCTCATCCGCTTCAGCGTGCCCAGTTCCACCCCCTTGGCGAGGCTGACCAGGATCGCGCCGGCGGGCAGCAGGCCGCGCCATCCGGTGAGGTTCGCGCGCAGGCTCTGGCTCGGCACGGCCAGCACGACCGCCTCCGCCCCCGCCAGTGCCTCCGCCGGATCGGCGGTCGCGGTGAGCCGGTCGGGAAGCCGCACCCCGGGCAGATAACCGCTGTTGACGTGCTCGTCCCGGATCTCCCGCGCCACTTCGGGCCTGCGGGCCCACACCGTGACGTCCCGGCCCGCGTCCGCGAGCACCTTGGCGAAAGCGGTGCCCCACGAACCGGCACCGAGCACGGTGATGCGCTGGGGGACCATCAACGACCGTCCACCGTCTCCGCGCTTTCCGCCTCGCCCTCCGGTTTGCCCTGTCCCGGCTTGCGCCGCGGCGGTTCCTCGTCCCGGATCCCGGCCAGCAGCTCGGTCACCCGGTCCATCAGCAGGTCCGTCACCTCGCGCAGGACGGCGGCGGTCTGTTCCTTCCCGCGGTGGGCGGACAGGTCGATCGGCTCGCCCACGGCGTGCGTGACCGTCCTGCGGGGCAGCAGCCGGAGCTTCTTGTGGTAGAAGTCGAGGATCTGGCTGGTGCCCCAGCGCGCGACCGGGATCACGGGCACGTCGTTGTCCAGCGCCAGCCGCGCGGCACCGGTGTAGGCGCGCTTGGGCCAGCCCTCCGGATCCTTGGTGATGGTGCCCTCGGGGTAGATCACCACCAGCTTGCCGTCGCGCAACGCCTGGTGCGCCGCGCGCAGACTGTCCCCCGCGCTCGCGGAACCGCGGTAGACGGGGATGCCGCCGGAGCCGAGGAAGATCCGGCCGAAGATCGGCGCCTTGGCGACGCTGTCCTTGGCCAGAAACCGCGGGACCCGCTTGTTGCGATGCACGAACACCGCGTCGACCGCGGGATCCATGTGGGAGACGTGGTTGAGCACCAGCAGGGCAGCGCCCTGCCGCGGGATCCGTTCCGCCCCGACGTAGACCCGCCGGCCGATCAGGCTGACGGGGTAGAACAGGGCAGCGGCGGCTCCGACCCAGAACCCACCCTTCTCACGACCGGCCAAGGCTCCTCCTGCTGTGGTCTGCGTTGCCTCCCGCTGATCCTAGGGTGCGGAATCGGGGAAGATGGGTCGCGTGCCCACACCGGTGGATCTGATCGTCCCGCTCAAGGCGCCGCGCGCCGGCAAGTCGCGGCTCCGCGGCGCGGTGGACGATGCCGTCCACCCGGCACTGGTCCTCGCACTGGCTTCGGACACGGTGGCCGCGGCCGTCGCGGTGGCCCGCCGGGTGGTGGTCGTGGCGGCCGAGCCGGAGGCGGTCACGCCGCTGAAGGAGTTCGGGGTGGAGATCCTCGCCGAAAGCGGGCCCGGCGACCTCAACTCCGCGTTGCGGCAGGGCGAACGGCTGCTGCGGGCCGACGATCCGGGCGTGGTGATCGGCGCGCTGCAGGCGGACCTCCCCGCGCTGCGCCCCGCGGACCTGACAGCGGCGATGACGGAGGCCCCGGGGCGCCGCGCGTTCGTCGCCGACTGGGCGGGGACCGGCACCACCCTGTTGCTGTCCGCACCCGGAGGATCACTCGATCCCTGGTTCGGCGCCGGTTCGGCGCGCGCCCACGCCGTTTCGGGCGCCGTGGCGCTGCGCGCGCCGGCCCCGGGACTTCGCCGGGACGTGGACATCCCGGCCGATCTGGCCCAGGCACGGGA
>NZ_VJWX01000756.1 GCF_007713715.1 Amycolatopsis rhizosphaerae | reverse complement strand
CCATCTTCGAACTCATCGGCGCCGGTGTGCTGCTGCTGGTGGTCTTCCTGCTGTGGCAGCGGTTCAACCAGCGGGAGCCGCTGGTCCCGCTGGGCGTGTTCGCCAACCGCAACTTTTCCGCGGGCACGGTGACCGCGGCCGCGATCGGTTTCGCGATGACCGGCATGTTCGTCCCGTTGGTGGTCTACGTGCAGAACGTGCTGGGCATGTCACCGACCATGGCCGGGCTGCTCACCGCGCCGATGTCGCTGCTGTCGGGGATCGTGGCCCCGTTCATCGGGCGCCTGTCCGACAGGGTCAGCGCGAAGTACCTGGTGATGTCCGGCTTCCTCGCGCTGGCGGCGGGCCTGACCGGTTCGATCCTGCAGGCGCGGGCGGACACGAACCCGTGGTCGCTCGTGCCCACCCTGCTGCTCTGCGGCCTGGGCACGGGGAGCGTGTTCGCGCCGATGAGCAACGTGACCATGAGTTCGGTGGACCGCAAGTTCGCCGGTGCCGCCTCCGGCATCTTCAACACCTCACGGCAGATCGGCGGCGTGCTCGGCAGCGCCGCGATCGGAGTGCTGCTGCAGGCCCGCATCACGGCCTGGATGACGGCCGAACACGGCAACGCTCCCCTGGCACTCACCGACGCGGTACGCGAAACCATGCTCCTGCCGGTCGCCGTGCTGCTTCTCGGCGCGGTGGCGGCGCTGGCGATGCGGCGGGTCACCCCGCAACCCGCATCGCCCGCGATCCGCCCCGAACCGGAACCGGCGAAGGCCTGACGTGTCCGTGAGGGGGCCCCTCACACTCGAATCGACCGTGAGGGGCCCCCTCACGGCCTCGGCCTCTACCCTTCCCTCGTGCTGCATTTCGTGCTGGCCTCCGCCTCTCCGGCCCGTCTCGGCGTCCTCCGCGCGGCGGGGATCGAACCGAGCGTCGTGGTGTCCGGTGTCGACGAAGACGCCGTGGCCGCGTCGCTGACCGACCCGTCGCCGTCGGAACTGGTCACCGCGCTCGCACTCGCCAAGGCCGAAGCGGTGCTGGCCACGGTCGCCCGCACGCACACCGAGGCCGTGGTCGTCGGCTGCGACTCGATGCTGTCCATCGGCGGCGAAATGATGGGCAAGCCGGGTGAGCCGGAGATCGCGCAGAAGCGCTGGGCCCAGATGGCGGGCGGCAGCGGGGAACTGCTCACCGGGCACGCGGTGCTGCGGGTGGAAAACGGTGAGCGCACCCGGCAGGCAACCGGAAGCCACGCGACGACGGTGCGTTTCGGCGAGCCGAGCCCTCACGAGCTGGCGGCCTACATCGCCACCGGGGAGCCGCTGGCCGTGGCGGGGGCGTTCACCCTGGACGGCCGCGGCGGCTGGTTCGTCGAGGGCATCGACGGCGACCCCTCCAGCGTGATCGGGATCAGCCTGCCGCTGACCCGCCGCCTGCTCGCCGAGGTCGGGGTCAGCGTCGTCGACCTGTGGACGCCCACCCGCTAGCAGCCGCTCACGGGCAGGGCCGAAGGTCGGCGGGCAGGACGTGGACCTGGGGCCAGCCGCGAAGCTGGCTGGGAGCGGCGTACTTCCTCGTGCACCCCACGGCGCTGCCGTCGAGGGCGTACACGCGCGCCAGGGCGGGGGAAGCCTGCACCACGACCACGTCGGGCGCGTCCGCGCCGGTCACCGTGTCCAGCACGATGACCCCGGCGTCGGAGAAGTACGGCTTGTCGACCGACTGCCAGCCATCGCCGCGCCCGACGAGCAACTGGGCGACCCTGCCGCCCTTGAGCGGCGCGCCGACCAGGCAGGCCGACACGTTCGCGGTGACGCAGGTCAGTGAATCGGCGGTGAGCCGGGCCCCCAGCTCGCTGATGGTGGTGGGCACGACGATGCCGTTCACCTGCACCCGCCCGTTGGCCCCGGTGGCGTCCGCCCGCAGCTCCACCTGCGCCCCGCCCGCCGAACGGGTGGTCAGCAGGTCGCAGGGACCGCCACCGCATTCGCGGTCCGGCGTCACACTCGGGGCGGGCGCGCTTGCCTCGATCGTGGCCTTGTCCCCGCTGCGCGCGACGCGAAGCGAGGCGACGGCGGCGAGCGACCCGGCCGTCACCAGGGCGGCCACCACCGCCGTGACCAGCACCGGCCGCGGAATCCACGTCCCGCCCACGTACCCC
>NZ_VJWX01000755.1 GCF_007713715.1 Amycolatopsis rhizosphaerae | reverse complement strand
GAGTGACCCTGCTGGGCCCCGGTGGGCGGCCGGTCGCCGCGGCCCGGCCCGCCCTCGCCGCGATGGCGCGCCCGCTGGGCGGACGGCGGATGGTGCTCGACGGGGTGATCGCCGGCCCGGCGGGCCGGGGCCGGGCGCCGGTGTCGTACCGGGCCTTCGACATCCTGTGCCTCGACGGGCAGGACCTCACCGGCGAGTCGTACCTGTTGCGGCGGAAACTGCTGGCCAGCCTCGCGCTCGACCGGCTGCCGGGGATGGAGGTGCCGCCCAGCTACCGGGACCTGTCCGCGACGCAGCTGGCGCAGCTGGCCAGGGACCATGGCGTCGAGGGCATCGTCGGCAAGCGGCTCGCCTCCCCGTACCGGCTGGGCCGGGAGTCGGAGGACTGGATCGAGCTGGTGCTCCTGCGCGGTTGTGAAGCCGTCATCGGCGGCTGGCTTCCCGAGCGCGGCGGCGGAGAGGACCGGCTCGGCTCGGTGCTGCTCGGCGTGTACGACCAGGACCGGCGGCTGGTCTACATAGGACGGGTCAGCACGGGGTTCACCCAGGCCTCCCGCCGGGCCGTCCGGACCGTCCTCCGAGACCTCGCGCGGGACGAGTGCCCGTTCGGCACGCCGCTTCCGGCGGGGGAGAGCCGGTCCGCCCGGTGGGTGCGCCCGACCGTGGTGGCGGAGGTCGGCTACCGGGCGATCGGCGCGGGCGGCCGCCTCGAACGGCCTTCGTGGCGCGGCCTCCGCACCGACATCGACCCGCACGATCCGGTGTGGCGCGGGTCGCTGCGGCTGCAGCTGGATAACCTACCGAACGTTCAGGAAGTGCGCTAGCCTGGCCGCCATGGCTGACGAAAGCAGGAACGACGAGGTTCTCCTGGCCCGCCAGGACGCGGTCGCCACGGTGACGCTGCCCCGCCCGGCGCTCACCACCGCGGTCAAGGTGGCGCTGCGCGAGGCGCTGTCGGAAGTGGCGCGCGACGAGGGCGTGCGGGCGGTGGTCCTCACCGGAACCGGCAAGGCCTTCTGTGTCGGGCAGGACCTGGCCGAACACGTCGAGGCGCTGCGCGCCGGACCGGCGGCCGCCTTCGCCACCATCGACGAGCACTACAACCCCATCGTCACCACGCTGGCGACCATGCCCAAACCGGTCATCGCGGCGATCAACGGCACCTGCGTCGGCGCGGGGCTGGGCTTCGCGCTCGCCTGCGACGTCCGGGTGACCGCGGAGACGGCCCGCTTCGGCACGGCGTTCACCGGCATCGGGCTGACCTGCGACTCGGGGCTGTCGGCAACGCTCGCGAGAGCCGTGGGCACGGCGCGGGCGGCCGAACTGATCCTGCTCGGCTCGCCGTTCACGGCCGCGCAGGCCGCGGAATGGGGCATCGCGGGGCGCGTCGTGCCCGCCGCGGAGGTGGCCGCGACCGCTGCCGGTCTCGCCGCGGCGCTGGCCGCCGGGCCGACGCTGGCCTACGCCGAGGCGAAGCGGGCGCTGGCGGCGGCGTTCCCGCTGGAGGACGTCCTGCGCCGCGAGGGTGA
The DNA here is from genome assembly GCF_007713715.1 of Amycolatopsis rhizosphaerae. Classification (GTDB taxonomy): domain Bacteria; phylum Actinomycetota; class Actinomycetes; order Mycobacteriales; family Pseudonocardiaceae; genus Amycolatopsis_E; species Amycolatopsis_E rhizosphaerae. The sequence goes on along the minus strand of NZ_VJWX01000755.1, from coordinate 625 downwards.
GGCGCAGACGCGACTCGGCGGCAGCGAGGACCACCGCAACGCCGTCGATGCCTTCCTCGCCAAGGAGAAGCCGGTGTTCACCGGCCGCTGAAACCGGGGCCGAGACCCCGCGCCACCCGGAACTTCTCCAGCAGTTCCCACGACACGCGGGGATCGGCGGCGAGCTGACCGCGGGCCAGGGCGAGCACGGAAACCTCGCCGCCCGGCACGCCGTCGAGCCCGTCCCGGGTCAGTTCGTCGGTGAACACCTGCCCGACCGTGGCGCAGAACAACAGATAGCTCGCCACCTGGTGGCGCAGGGCGTCCAGCGCCGGGTCCGCCACCTCACCGGAGATCAGCTCGGCCGCGAGGGCGGCGAGCTCGTCCATTCCGGACAGGGACGGGATCGCGATGATCCGGGCCACGAAAGCCGAGCGGGCGCGAGAGCTCTCGAGAGTGGCGGCGGCGCCGCGGAAGGCGTGGGCCTTGCGCGCCAGGTCCTGCCACAGCAGGGCACTGGTGACCGGGCCCAGGGTGGGCCGGGCGAAATCGCGGGCCACGTCGAGCAGGGCGACGGTGTACCGGGCCAGATCGCGGGGCAGACCGCCGGACAGGCAGTGGCACAGCGCGCAGAACTGAACCGGAA
>NZ_VJWX01000754.1 GCF_007713715.1 Amycolatopsis rhizosphaerae | reverse complement strand
ATCATCCACAGTGGACCATCGCGGGGCCGGGGACAGCACGCCGCCGGTGAGGCGGCCGCGGCACGACAGCGGGGAATCGACCCAGAGGATCCCGTCCCGGATGTCGAGCCCCACCCCCGGCACCGGGCGCAGCCGCCCGTCGCCCCGGTCGAGCGCGATCAGCGAGTGCTCCGCCGAACCGTAGTAGGCGATCAGCCCGGCGTCGGGCAGCACCTCGGCCAGCCGGGCGCGAAGGGCGGGATCCAGGTGGGCGCCGCCGCAGACGACCGTCTCCAGCGCGCACTCCCGCCCGGGATGCCGGGCCAGCACGGCGAGCAGGCCCGCGAGCATCGCCGGAACCAGGTGGACCGACGCGGCCCCGGCGGCCGCCCGTGCCGCCGTCTCCGGATCCCGCCGGGGCAGCAGGCGCACCGGCTGCCCGCACCACAGCGCGTGCAGCGCACCGAAGAGGAAGAGCGACGAACTCAGCGGGCCGGGGATCAGGACCGGTCCCGGCAGCGGGCCGAGCGCGGCGAAGCTGTCCAGCCACGAGTCGCGGGTGCGGATCAGGACCTTGGGGTGACCGCTGCTGCCGGAGGTCGTGGCCAGGTAGAAGGCGGTGCGCCCGGTTCCGGCCGGGGTGACGCGGGCGGTCGTCGCCCCGGGCACGCCGGTCACCACCAGATGCGGTGCCGCGTCGGTGAGCACGGCCCGTCGTTCCCGTTCCGACCAGCCCGGCTCGACCACCAGCACCGCCGCGCCCAGCAGGTCCCCGCCGAGGAACCACGGCAGCACGTCCGGGGAGTCCACCGCGATCCGCGAACCCTCGGTGATCCCGCGCTCCGCCAGCCACATGGCCGCCCCGTGGGCCTGGGCGAGCAGTTCGGGCGGCACGGTGCCGGAGCCCGCGATCGGAGGCGTCGCGGGCATCAGCCCGCGCGCTTCGCGCCGGCGGGCAACCGGCCCGGCAGCGCGCGGTGGAGCACCGAGGCGAGCAGCGACACCACCACGACCTTGGCCGCGTCCCCGGGCACGAACACCAGCGTCTGCACCAGGGCCGCGTGGAAGTTGCCCAGGTAGGCGGCGAGGAACGGGACCCCGAGCAGGTAGCAGGAGAGCAGGCCCGCCGCGTTGGCCAGCAGCAGGGTGGGCAGGCCGGTGCGCTTGAGCCGCGTCACCAGCAGGCCGGAGACGAAGGCGGACAGGAGGAAGCCGAAGAGGAACCCGCCGCTCGGGCCGAGGAACGGCGCGGGCCCGCCCCGGCCGCCGGACAGCAGCGGCAGCCCGATCGCGGTCAGCGCGAGGAACAGCGCCACCGACGCCGTCGCCCGCCGCGCCCCCAGCAGCGACCCCGCCAGCAGCGGCCCGGCGTTCTGCAGCACGATCGGCACGCTGCCGCCGCCAACGTAGAAGCCCGGGAACAGGCCGAGCACGGCGATGAGGGCGGCGAACACGACGGTCCGCGCGAGGTCGGCCGCGGGCAACACGCCACTCGAGCGGGGCCGGTCACCGGAAACCTTCGTGTTCTCCATATCCACGACCGGCAATCCTAACCAGCCGCCGGGGCCATGGGCGGTGACCTGCGTCGCCCCCGGGCGTCAGCTCATGCGCCGCCTCGCGAAGGCCAGTGCGACGGCGGTGGTGGCGATCCAGAGCGCCTGCGCCACCGACATCACGATGGCGAAGACCAGTCCCGCGGTGCCGAAGACGGCGGCGATGCCCGCGACGGCGAACAGCGCGGCGATGACGAGTGCCGCGCGGCCGAAGACCGGGCGCAGCAGGGGCGAACCGGACAGCGCCAGCCCGATCGCGGCGAACACCAGCGGGGCGGGGGCGAGGGGGAAGATGCGGGCGAACACCCCGTTGCTCAGCGCGAAGGCGGTCGCCACGGTCGCGCGATCGCCGGTGTGCGCGGCCATCGGCACCGCCTCCAGCAGCGCGGCTTCGATCGTGACCACGGCCAGCAGGAGGGCGCAGCCGACGAGGGCGGCCGCTCCGGCCAACCGGTGCCGTGCGCCGCTGAGCTGCAGCAGGACCAGGAAGAACACGATGCTCAGCAGGGCGCCGGTGACCTGCAGCCACCCTCCGGCGTAGAAGAGCGTTTCGTGGCCGAGGGCGTAGCTCAGCAGCCGGTCGGGGCTTTCCCCGGCAGAGGGCCACGCGGTGAATGCCGGGGTGGTGG
>NZ_VJWX01000753.1 GCF_007713715.1 Amycolatopsis rhizosphaerae | reverse complement strand
ATGCACCTGTTCGACGCGCGGCATTGCCTGTTGGGCGGTTACGGCATCGTCGGCGGCCAGATCCCGCCCGCCACGGGTGCCGCGCTCGCCCTGGCCTACCGGCACGGCCCCAGTCCCCACGGTGATGCGGTGATGTGCCTGCTGGGCGATGCGGCGACGAACATCGGGGCCTTCCACGAGTCGCTCAACCTCGCCGCCGTCTGGCGGCTGCCGATCGTGTACGTGATCGTCAACAACCAGCTCGGCATGGGTACCCCGGTCGAGGCCGCCGCCGGCGAGCCCGAACTGTTCCGGCGGGGCTGTTCCTACCGCATCCCCGGGCAGCGGGTGGACGGCAACGACGTGCTCGCCGTCCGCGAGGCCGCCCGCGACGCACTGGACCGGGCCCGCGGCGAGCACCAGCCGATGCTGGTGGAGACGGTCAGCTACCGGTTGCGCGGGCACTCGGTGGTCGACCCGGCCCGCTACCGCAGCGACGCCGACAACCGGCGACTCCGGGACCTGGACCCGGTGCCCGCGTTCCGCGCCCGGCTGATCGACGACGCCGTCCTCGATGCCGGGAGTGCGGCGCGGATCGACGGCGAGGCCGAGCAGGTCGTCGCCGAGGCCGTCGAGGCAGCCGAGGCCGCACCGGACCCGGACGGGGAAACACTGTTCGACCACGTGTACGCCACCCCGGTCGCCAACACCCCGCAGGGCAGGCCCGGTGACCCGGTGGTGACTCCGTGACGGTGATCAGCTACCGGCAGGCACTGCACGACACGCTGCGCGCGGAACTGCTGCGCGACGAGGACGTACTGCTCATCGGCGAGGAAATCGGCGTCTTCGAAGGCTCCTACAAGATCACCGCCGGGCTGCTCACCGAGTTCGGGCCGCGCCGCGTGCGGGACACGCCGATCTGCGAGGAGGGGTTCGTCGGGACCGCGATCGGCGCCGCCATGCTCGGCCTGCGGCCGGTGGTGGAGATCATGACGATCAACTTCAGCCTGCTGGCCATCGACCAGATCGTCAACCACGCCGCGAAGATGCGCTCGATGTTCGGCGGTCAGGTCCGCGTCCCACTGGTGATCCGCACCCCCGGCGGTGGCGGCCAGCAACTGGCCGCCACCCACTCGCAGAACCTGGAAGTCTGGTACGCCCACGTCCCCGGCCTCAAGGTGCTCGCCCCGGCCACTCCGGCCGACGCGAAGGGACTGCTCGCCGCGGCGATCCGCGACGACGATCCGGTGCTCCTGCTGGAGAACCTCGCCCTCTACAACACCAAGGGCGAGGTCCCCGACGGCGACCACACCCTCGACATCGGTACCGCCACGGTGATGAAACCCGGCACCGGCATCACCGTCATCGCCTACTCCCGCGCCGCCGTGGTCGCCCTCGACGTGGCCCGCAGGCTGGAAAAGGACGGCATCTCCGTCGAGGTGGTCGATCTGCGCAGCCTGCGCCCCCTGGACCGGAACACCCTCTGCGCCTCGGTCCGCAAGACCAGCCGCGCCGTTGTCCTGGAAGACGACTGGCTGTCCTACGGCATCGGCGCGGAAATCGCCGCCACCCTCCAGGAAGGAGCGTTCGACTACCTCGACGCCCCGATCCGGCGGGTCGCCGCCGCCGAAGTTCCCCTGCCCTACGCCAAACCGCTGGAACTGGCCGCGCTGCCCGATGCCACCGCGCTCACCCGGGCCATCCGGGAAACCCTCGACGCGACGCGCTTCACCGGCCAGGAGGACCACCGATGACGGACGTGTTGATGCCCCGCCTGTCCGACACGATGGAAGAAGGCGTGCTCTCCGCGTGGCGCAAGCACGAAGGCGACCCGGTGCACCGCGGTGACGTGCTCGCCGAGATCGAGACCGACAAGGCCGCCATGGAACTGGAGGCGTACGACGAGGGCGTCCTCATCCGCTTGCTGGTCGGCGAAGGCACCACCGTGCCGATCGGCACCCCCATCGCCGTCATCGACCCCGCCGGCGGCACTCCGCCGGCCACCGCGGAAGCCACCGCGGAGACCACAGTGGAACCCACCGCGGAGACCACAGTGGACGTTCCACCCGCCGCTCCGCCACCGGAATCCCCGCCGCCACCGGCTCAGGCCGCCGGTGCCGGGGGAGAGGCCCTCCGCGCATCGCCCCTGGCCCGCCGGATCGCCCGCGAACACGGCCTGGACC
>NZ_VJWX01000752.1 GCF_007713715.1 Amycolatopsis rhizosphaerae | reverse complement strand
CAGCCGTATCGACCGTGAAGGGGCCCTTCACGGCTCCGCCGGGAAAACACTCGATCGGGTGGTCAGGCGCTGGGCAGGGGGAGCAGGTGCGGGGAGGACGGTGAGCGCAGCCGCGCGAGGAGAGCGCTCTCCTGTGCGGTGGCGGACAGGGCACGCCAGATCCGTAGCGCCCGCTCGAAGTGATCCCGGGCGCGGTCCGGCTGGCCGAGCCGCAGGTGCAGATCGCCGAGCAGTTCACTCACCTCCGCCTCCGACCGCCGGTCCCCGCTGCGCTGGTGCACCGACAGCGAGTTCGCCAGCAGCAGCCTGGCGTGCGCGAAGTCCTCGCTGTACAGGTAAAGGCTGCCGAGGCTTTGGTGCGCGTACCCGACGCAGTGGTCGTCGCCCAGCTCGCCGAAGATCGCGATCGCGCGGTCGAGTTCCTCGCGGGCCCCGCCGAGGTTGCCCCGGACCTGGTGCAGCAGCGCGAGTCGTTGCCGCGCATGGGCTTCGCGGTGCCGGTCGCCGATCTCGGCCGACAGCTCGTAGGCGTCGGTGAACCAGCGCTCCGCCGTTTTGTGGCAGCCGCGGGCGAGCCACAGGATGCCGATGGAGATCCGCACCACCGCCTCACCGTGCCGGTCACCGGCGCGCAGGAAGGCCTCCAGCGCTTCGTGGCACAGCGCGAGCGATTCCTCGTTCTCCCCGGACACGCGCCGAACGGTGCTCAGGCCGGACAGCGTGATCCCCACCCCGCGGTCGTCCCCGATTTCCCGGAACAGGCGCAGGGACCGCTCGAACGCGTCGAGCGCCGACGGGTAGTCGTCGAGGTAGAGCTCGACCTGCCCCAGATTGCGGAGCACGATGGCCTGCCCCCTCCGGTCGCCCGCCCTGATGGCCGCGTCCAGCGCGATCAGGTGCGTGCGATGCCAGTCGTCGTGGTGGTTGCGCAGATCGAAGTACGGGGTGAGTGCCGCGGTGAGCCGCCACGCGAGATCGTCCAGCCGCCAGGCGGCGGCCAGTTCCACCATCGCGACCGCGGTGTCCAGCTCGGCCGCGAACCAGGCGGCCGGATCGGCCCGCGGGTGGTCGCCGGGCCGCCACGGCTCGGTTTCGCCCGGCACCGAAACGATGCCGAAGAAGTGGATCGGCATCTTCGCGGCCGCCTCCGCGGCCAGGCAGAGATAGCCCTCGACGACCCGCCGGATGCGGTTCTGCCGCTCGCCGAACGGTTCCGGCTCCGCCTGTTCCACCGCGTAGCAGCGCAGCAGATCGTGCAGGCGATAGCGCGGCAGGCCGTCCGCGCCCGCCGAGACCAGCTCCACCAGGTGCGCGTCCACGAGCACGTCCAGCACCTCGTCGGCGTCTGGGCGGCCCAGCACTGCACTCACCACCCACCCGGGGAACTGCACCGGGCCGAGTGAACCAAGCCCGCGAAACGCCCGTGCCGCACTGGAAGGCAACTGGTCGTAGCTCAGGGTCGCGCTGGCTCGCACGGCCAGATCCCCGGCGCGCAGTTCGTCCAGCCGCCGGCGCTCGTCGGCGAGCCGGTTCGCCAGCTCCCGCAACGGCCAGTTCGGACGCTGGGACAGCTTCGCCCCGGCGACCCGGATCGCCAGCGGCAGCCCGCCGCAGCAGTCCAGGATCGCTTGGGCCCCTTCGGGTTCGGCCGCCACGCGCCCTGGCCCGATGATCCTGGACAGCAGCGCGGCGGCCTCGGCGCCGCGCAGCACGTCGACGTCCACGGTGCGGGCGCCGGGGAGGTCGGGCATCCGGGTGCGGCTGGTGATCAGGACGGCACACGCGCCCGCACCGGGCAGCAGCGGACGGACCTGCGCGGCGCCGGCCGCGTCCTCGAGCACGATGCACAGGCGGCGGTCGGCCAGCAGGGAGCGCAGCAGTGCCGCGCGTTCGCCGAGCGCGGCGGGCATGGCGGCGTCGGGCACGCCGAGCGCGCGCAGCAACTCCGGCAGCACGTCGAGCGGACGGCGGGGCGAATCGGCGGTCCCACGAAGATCGAGGTGCAACTGGCCGTCGGGGAAATCGGCGCGCACGGCATGCGCGACACGGATCGCGAGGGACGATTTGCCCACACCGGGGGCGCCGGAGAGCACCACCACGGCCGGGCGGTCCGCCGCGCGGGCGTCACGCAGCAGGCGGACCAGCTCGTCGACGAGGTCGTCGCGGCCGGTGAAGTCGGGCAGGT
>NZ_VJWX01000751.1 GCF_007713715.1 Amycolatopsis rhizosphaerae | reverse complement strand
GTGCCACCCCGACCGCCACCCCGACCAGCACCGCGACCGGCACGGACGGCGAGCGCGGCGCGGACACCGGTGCCGAGGTGTTCCGCGCCTACGCCCCGTACCTGATCATCATCGCGGTGTTCGCGCTCGCCCAGATCCCCGCGATCCGGGACGCGCTGGGCAGCGTGACCAGGACCTTCGCCTGGCCGGGCCTGCACATCCAGTCCGCCTCCGGCAAACCGTCCACCCTGCCGAACTTCAAGTTCGACTGGCTCGCCTCCGCGGGCACCCTGCTGGTCATCGCGGGGCTGCTCAGCATCCCGGTGATCCGGATCCGGCCGGGGCAGGCCCTGCGCACCTACGGGCAGACCTACCGGTACCTGGCCGCCGCGATCGTCACCGTGATGGCGGTGCTGGCGCTGGCGTACGTGATGAACGCGAGCGGGCAGACCGCGACGCTGGGCACGTGGATGGCCGGTGCGGGCGGGATCTTCGCGCTGATCTCCCCGATCCTCGGCTGGCTCGGGGTGGCCGTCACCGGTTCGGACACCTCGTCGAACTCCCTGTTCGGCGCGCTGCAGGTGGTGGCGGCCCAGAAGGCGGGACTGGATTCCGTGCTGCTGGCCGCCGCGAACTCCTCCGGCGGCGTGCTCGGCAAGATGATCAGCCCGCAGAACCTCGCCATCGCGGCCGCCGCGGTCGGCATGTCGGGCCGCGAGGGCGAGCTGTTCCGGCGCGTCTTCGGCTGGAGCCTGCTCTTCGTCGCCGTGATGTGCCTCCTGGTGCTGCTGCAGTCCACCCCGGTCCTGTCCTGGATGGTGCCCTGACCACTCAGCGGGGAAGCCTGCGCAGCCGGATCCACACCCAGCCGTCCCGCTCCTGCACCGGGTAAACGCGCAGGTCGCGGACGTGACAGGCCAGGGAGGGCGGCAGCTGGGCGCGCGGACTGCGGTTTTCGCCGGTGCGGGCGTCGTAGGTGTAGTGGTGGTAGGGGCAGGAGATCTCGTCTCCGGTGACGGGCGCGCCGTCGAGGGGCCGGTTCTCGTGCGGGCAGCGCGGGGCCACCGCGATCGCCCGGCCATCGGCCGTGCGGCCGAGGAGCACGGGCCGTCCCCGGACCTCCACCCGGGACAGCACACCCGTCACGTCCTCGCTGCGTACCGTTCGCTCCCACGCCATGTCAGCGGTGTTCCACCTGCCCTCCGCCCCGGTGACGCCCCGAGCGTACCCCCGGGGGCAGCACCGCCGAACATGCTCCACAGTGGACAATCGATGAAACCGCCCGCCGCCGCCCCGCGGGTGGTATGAAGACCTCATGATCAGCGATGCTCCGCACGAGGACGAGAACCCGTTCTCCGACCTGGACACCTACGCGGCCCTGCCCCGCACCTCGGGCCTGTGGCTGTCCCCCGACGGCCGCCGCGTGGTCGTCGGCCTGTCCACCCCCGACCCGAAGAAGAACCGCTACACCACCGCTCTGTGGGAGGTCGACCCCGAGGGGAACCGCCCGGCGCGCCGCCTGACCCGCAGCACGCAGGGCGAGTCCGGTGCCGCCTTCACCCCGGAGGGCGACCTGCTGTTCGTCTCGTCCAGACCGGACCGGACGAGCGAAGAGGCGCCCGAAACCGGGGCGCTGTGGCTGCAGCCCGCCACCGGCGGGGACGCCCGGGTCATCGCCGCCCCACCGGGCGGGGTGCGGGAGGTCGTGGTGGCGGCCACGGCGGGCACCATCGTGTTCGGTTCGGGGGTCCTGCCCTCCGCGGGCGGCCTCGCCGAGGACGAGGAACTACGCAAGCAGCGCAAGGACGCCGGGGTGTCGGCGATCCTGCACGAGGAGTACCCCGTGCGGTACTGGGACCACGATCTCGGCCCCGACCGCACCCGCCTGCTGACCGCCCCGGGGGCACCCGCCGGGGAGGAGACGGCGGACTGGAAGGACCTCACCGGCCACGTCGGCCGGGCTCTGGGAGACGAATCCTCCTGGCACCTCTCCCCCGACGGCACCACCGTGGCCGCGTCGTGGACCGTCGCCGAGGCCCGCGGCTCGCAGCGGCAGACACTCGTCGCCCTCGACGTGGCGAGCGGGACGCGGCGCGTCCTGGCCGACGACTCCGAGCACGAGTACGAGTCCCCGCGCATCTCGCCCGACGGCACGCAGGTCGCCGTCGTGGTGCGCAGGCGGTCCACCCCGCACGACCCCGGCGACACC
>NZ_VJWX01000750.1 GCF_007713715.1 Amycolatopsis rhizosphaerae | reverse complement strand
CCGGCGGGGTGGCACCCGCGAACCGCGCGGTGAACTTCGTGAAGTCCCAGTCGTTCTGCGGCACGTTGCTGCAGATTCCGTTGTCCGTGCTCGCCCCGCAGGCCCGGTCGCGGTTGACCGACCAGAAGGTGAACCGGCCGAGGCCGTGTCCGGTGGCGTAGTCCAGCACGGTCTGGAAGTCCGACTGGTAGAAGTACTCCGCGGCGTCGGATTTGCCGTTCATGCCGGAAAAACCCTCGTGCGCGTACGCGGTGGCGCTGTCCCAGCCGAGGTGGTTCATCAGCAGGGTGTGGAACGCCTCCAGTGCGGCGGTCTGGCTCGCGGCCCCGGAGAACCCGCCGTCGAAGGGCATGATCGAGAAGTTGTCCGGGGTGAAGCCCAGTCCCTTGGCCTTGTCCAGCAACTGGGTGCCGAACCAGCCCGTCCCGGCGGAGGTGCCCGGCATGGTCACCGACACGAACAGCCCGGGGTTGTTCCGCTGCAGGATCTGCGCCGCCCCCAGCTCGTTGGTCATCGCGGCGTCGTTTTCGTACTCCGGCTCCTCCAGGTCGAAGTCGATGGCCCGCAGCCCGTACCGGTCGATCACCTGCTGGTAGGCGGCGGCGGTGCCGGCCGGGTTCGCGCAGGTCTGCCCCAGTTTCGTGCCGCCGTAGCCGCCGACGGACACCGAGACGTCGCCGCCCGCCGCCCGGATCCGGTCGATGACACCGGCGACCGTGGTGTCCGAAGAGACCGCGGAGGTGCCGTCCCAGGTGGGAGTGCACCCGCCGCCGTTCGGCGCGAGGATGAAGGCCAGCTGGAAGGCCTTCTGCCCGGTCGCGGCCATCACCGCGACCGGATCCGGCGGGTTGTTGCTCTGGGGCATCAGGTACGGCGCCGACGCGTACCAGTTGCTGCTCAGGGCCGTGCCGGCCGAGGCCGAGGCCGCCGAATGGCCTGCGATGGCGAGAGCGGCGCCCGCGGCCACCGCCGCGGCCGCAACGACTGAGGCGATCCTTTGACGGTGCACTGGTCCTCCTCGTGTGACGGGAGTTGCGCTCTTCGTAATGTGGACTAGACCACTGCGCCCGTCAAGGCTTTGGACTGGACCATTCAGGAAGCGGGCTCCGGTGGACCTCCCCGCCAGCACGGCATCGGCGCCGTACCGGTGGCCACTTCGAAGGCCGCGCGGGCCAGCAGGCGGGGGGAGTCGAGCGTGGGCAGCGGCGAGACGCCGGGCGTGACCAGAAGCGGGATCTCGGTGCACACCAGCGCCACCGCGTCACAGCCGCGCTCGGCCAGTTCCCCGATGACGCGGGCATAGGCGGCCCTGGATTCCTCCCGGACCACCCCGTCCAGCAGTTCCCCGAAGATGACCCGGTCGACCATCGCGCGGTCCTCCGGCCCGGGCACCACCGCGGTGATCCCCCGCCGCGCGAACGCCTCCGGGTAGACGGGGCCGTCCATCAGGTACCGGGTGCCGAGCACGCCGACCCGCCGGTACCCCTCCCGTTCGGCGCGGGCCGCCACCACGTCCGGAAGGTGCAGGCCCGGCAGCGCGAGGTCCTCCCCGGGGAGTTCGAGCGCGAGGTGCGCGGTGTTGTCGGGGCAGACGAAGAAGGCGGCTCCGGCGGCGGCCAGGCGCCGCGCGCTCCCGGCGAGGATCTCCCGGACCGCCCGGTGGTCGCCGGCGACCCACGCCGGCATGCTCCGGGCGAGCGGGACGAGGTCGAGGGTGACGTCCGGGTGGTCGTGCGGGCCCAGTTCGCGGAAACCCTCCTGGCAGAAGCGGCGAAAGCACAGAGCCGCCCCTTCGGCGCTGTGCGCGAGTATCCCGAGATGGTGCATCGTTCCTCCGACGTTCGTTCGATTTACCGAACACATCGTTCGGTATAGTGAACGGCGTCGTCAACCCCGGGAGGAAAAGGATCATGCCGCGCAAGGCCCCGCTCGACCTCATCGCCGCCGCGCTGCGGCGCGAACGCGCCCGCGCCGGGCTGTCGCTCACCGAACTGGCCCGCCGCGCGGAGGTGGCCAAGTCCACGCTGTCCCAGCTCGAATCCGGCACCGGGAACCCGAGTGTGGAAACGCTGTGGGCGCTGGGCACCGCGCTCGGCGTCCCGTTCTCCCGGCTGGTGGACCCGCCGGGCACAGCCGGCAGGCTGATCCGCGCCGGGGAGGGGCCCGCCGTGCCCGCCGAGGGTGCCGACTACAC
>NZ_VJWX01000074.1 GCF_007713715.1 Amycolatopsis rhizosphaerae | reverse complement strand
GGTGGCGGGTGTCCGGCTGCAACCGGGTGCGGGGCAGGACCTCGAACCAGGCGCCGGGGGCCTCCGGGTCGGTCGTGCCCGACAGCGAGGCCCAGCCCGGTGCGTTGCCCTTGAAATGGCTGGTGTCCAGTTCGGCCAGGCGGGGCACCCCTTCCGCGGCGAGTTCGACGACCACCCAGTCGTTGCCGTCGTCGCGGCGGCGTGCGGTCTCCCAGCCCTCCCCCATCACGGTGGCGGATCCGGGCGAGATGAGGTTGCCCGGCGCGGAGTAGAACATGTTGCTCGCCGCCACCACGCGGGCGCCGTTTTCCAGTGCGGCGAGGTCGAACGAGGCCAGGTCGAGCAGCCGCGGATCGGCCACGGGCGTGCCGTGCACGCGCAGGCGCGCCACCCCGCCGTCCGGGTAGATCGTCAGCCGCACATGGGTGAACCGGTGCCGGTCGGCCACGGCGAAGAAGTTCTCGCTGTCACCGGCCAGCGGCGAACGCGGCACGATCGTCGTCCACTCCAGGGCCGCCAGCTCCTCCGGGCTGGGATAGCCCTCCACGGCGATCGCCTCCACCGAGGCGAAGGGCGGGTAGTTGCCGGTGAAGAAGGCGGTGTCCACGATCACCCCGGACACCACCCCGGGCAGGCCGAGCCGTACCACGGCCTGGTCGTGACCGGGTTCGCGGCGCCGCCGGGTCTCCCAGCCGTCGTAGATCTGTCCCTTGTGACCGAAGCTGTACGGCCGGAACTCGGCCGGTGCCGGTTTGATCAGGTTCTCCCGCTCGGCGAACAGTTCGTCGTTGGCCCACACCACGCCGCCGCCTGCCCGCCGTGAAGCCAGGTCCGGTTCTCGTGTCCACTCAGGACGATCCACTACACGCTCCCTCGCACCAGTAACCCACCTCGCGGCCGTTCGCCGGTGACCTCCCGGCCCCGCAGCCAGGTTCCGCGCACCACCCCGGCCAGCGGCCTGCCGTGGTAGGCGCTGACCGGATTGCGGTGGCGCAGCTTCGCCGCATCCACCACGAACGCCTCGTCCGGGGCGAACACGCAGAAATCGGCGTCGGCGCCCACCGCGATGCGGCCCTTGCGGCGCATCCCGGTCAGCTCGGCGGGCCGCCGGGCCATCCAGCGGACCACGTCGGCGAGGCCGAAACCGCGTTGCCGAGCCTGGGTCCAGACGGCGGGAAGGCCCACCTGGAGTCCGGCGATGCCGCCCCACGCGGCCCCGAAATCCCCGGCGTCGAAGCGTTTCAGCTCCGGTGTGCAGGGCGAGTGGTCGCTGACCACGCAGTCGATGACGCCCTCGGCAAGGCCCCGCCACAGCAGTTCCCGGTTCTCCGACTCCCGGATCGGCGGGCAGCACTTGAACTGGGTGGCGCCGTCGGCGATCTCCTCCGCGGTGAAGCTCAGGTAGTGGGGGCAGGTCTCCACGGTCAGCGCGACCCCGTCCCGCCGCGCGCTCGCGATCATCGGCAGGGCGTCGGACGAGGACAGGTGCAGGATGTGCACGCGCGCGCCGGTACGGCGGGCCAGTTCGATCACCCGCGCGATGGCGAGGTTCTCCGCGCCACGGGGCCGGGACCGGAGGAAATCGCGGTAGTGGGTGCCGTGCGGCCGCGGTGCGTGATCGATCGTCCCGGCGTCCTCGGCGTGCACGATCATCGTCGCACCGAGCGCCCGCAACCGGCGCAGGTCCGCTTCGAGTTCCTCTTCGCCCAGCGGCGGGAACTCGTCCACGCCGGAATGCAGCAGGAAGCACTTGAACCCGAACACCCCGGCCTCGTGCAGCGGGGCCAGTTCTCTCCCGTTGCCGGGAATCGCGCCACCCCAGAAGCCGACGTCCACGTGCACGCGCCCCGCGGCCGTCTCGCGCTTGACCTCCAGCGCGGCCCGGTCGACCGTGGGCGGCAGGCTGTTCAGCGGCATGTCGACGATCGTGGTGACCCCGCCCGCGGCCGCCGCACGGGTGGCGGACTCGAAACCCTCCCATTCGCTGCGGCCGGGATCGTTGACGTGCACGTGCGTGTCGACCAGGCCGGGCAGCAGGACCTCGTCCCCGCCCAGCTCGATCACCCGGTCCGCGGTGAGGGCGGCGGCGGGCGGTTCGACGGCGACGATCCTGCCGTCCGTCACGCCGACGTCGCACGCCTGCTCACCCGCGGGCGTCACCGCGCGCCGCGCCCGGAACACCAAGTCCACGGCTTCCTCCTCACCCGGCGGATTCGACCACGTTAGCCAGAGAAGTGCCCGTGGCGGCGTTTTCTGTGCGCTCGATCATGATTTCCCCCAGGACCGGCCCGCGCCGCCGGGACCGCCTCATTCCCGCCCGGAAAGCCGGGCGACGAGCTGGACCAGTGCGCTGTGGTCGAGACCACCGTGCCCCTGTGCGTCGAGCGCCGCCATCAGCTGGGCCACGGCCGCGCCCAGCGGGATCACCACCCCGGCTTCGCGCGCGGCGGTCAGCGCGATGCCGAGATCCTTGTGGTGCAGTGCGACCCGGAACCCGGGGGTGAACTCGCGGGCGCGCATCGCCGCGCCCTTGCGGTCGAGCACGGTGCTGCCCGCCATGCCTCCCGCCAGTACCCGGAACGCGGTCCCGGTGTCCAGCCCGTGAGCCTCGAGGAAGACCAGCGCTTCGGCGACGAGTTCGAGGGTGCCGGCGAGGATGAGCTGGTTGGCCGCCTTGACGGTCTGCCCGGCCCCGGCGGGACCGACGTGGACCACGGTGGCGCCGACCGCGTCCAGGACGGGACGCGCGGCCTCGAACGCCTCGGCGGTACCGCCCGCCATGATCGACAGCGTGCCCTCGACGGCGCCCTGCTCGCCGCCGGACACCGGTGCGTCCAGCATGGCCAGGCCGCGTTCGGCGGCCGCCTCCGCGAGTTCCCGTGCCACGTCGGGGCGAATGGTGCTGCAGTCGACGAGCAGCGCGCCCTCGCGGGCGTGCGCGAGCACCCCGCCTTCGCCGAGCACGACCCCACGCACGTCCGGCGAGTCGGGCAGCATCGTGAGCACCACGTCCGCGCCGGTCACCGCCTCGGCGACGCTGCCTGCCGCCCGGCCGCCCGCCCGCACCAGCCGGTCCGTTTTGGACGGTGTCCGGTTGTGTCCGGTGACCTCGAAACCGGCTCTCACCAGGTTGACCGCCATCGGGCCGCCCATGATGCCCAGCCCGATGAAACCGACGCGCGTCATCGCCGCCCCCTCAGCCATCCGAACGATTCGGCACTCGCTCCGGCCGGTACGTACTCCAGCCCGACGTATCCCTCGTAACCGGCGTCGGCCAGGCCGGTCAGATATCCCTCGATGTCCAGTGATCCGGTTCCCGGCTCGTGGCGGCCGGGGGCGTCGGCGAGCTGGACGTGACCGATGCCCGCCGCACGGCCGGCGATGACGGCCGCCGCGTCGTCGCCGTTCACCGCGAGGTGGTACACGTCGAGCAGCAGCGCGAGGTTGTCCCGTCCCACCTTGTCGATCACGGCGAAGGCGTCGGCCGCGGTGCGCAGCGGGTAGGCCTCGACGGCGGAGAGCGGTTCGAGGACCAGCCGGGCACCGATCCCGGCGACCCGCGCCGCGACCTCGTCCAGAGTGGACAGTGCGTGCTCGTCCTGCGCGGCCGGGTCCACGCCGGGGAGGCGGTTGCCGTAGAGCGCGTTGAACGTGCGGCAGCCGAGGCGTTCGGCGATGCCGACGGCGATGGCCACGCTGTCGGCGAGTTCGGCCTCACGGCCGATCCACGAGATCAGCCCGCGGTCCCCGGCCGCCATGTCCCCGGCGAAGAAGTTCAGGCTCGCCAGCGTCATCCCGGCGTCGGCCACCGAACGGACGAAGGCCTCGACCTCGCGGTCGGCCGGGGAGGCCGTTTCGAAGGGCCACCAGTATTCGACCGCGGTGAACCCGGCCGCGCGGGCGGCCTCGGCGCGGGCGAGCAGCGGGAGCTCGGTGAACAGGATCGACAGGTTCACGTCGTAGCGCATGTCCTACCCCGAAATTTCATATTGCGGAAGCAAATTTCCGTATAATGAGACTAGCTTCGCGACCTTCCGCACGTCAATCGACCGGTAAGGGGCTACCGTGCCAGGCGTGGAACTGAAGGCGGAGTTCACCACCGAACCGTTCCGCGGCGAAGGCGAACCTCCGCCGCATGCCGTGCGTGCCCGTGAGGCGGCCTCGGCCGCCGGGCTGACCATGGACTTCGGCCCGCTCGGCACCACGGCCCGCGGCGAAGCCGCCGCCGTGCTCGACGCACTGCCCGCCATCGCCCGCGCCGCGCTGGCCGCCGGCGCCACCCGCCTCACCCTGCAGCTTTCCACCGAAGAGGCCCGCGGGCCCGCCGAGCCCGCGGTACAGCCCCTCGACCGCCTCATCCGGGAGGTCGAGGCCGAACTCGGCGGCAGGCTCGCCGACCTGGATCGCCAGGACAAGCAGCGCGCGGTCCGCCTGCTGGAGGAGCGAGGAGCCTTCACGTTGCGCAAGGCGGTGGTGACGATCGCCGAAGCACTGGGGGTCACCCGGTTCACGGTCTACAACTACCTGAACCGCGAAGCTTGACTTCAACAAAATGTTGAAGGAGGATCCGCTCGTGCCCCTCGATCTGGCCGGATTCAACACCACCCCCGTCGACCAGGCCGCCACCCTGCTCGCCGGCTGTCTCGAGGTGCCGCGCTGGGTGGACACCGTCCTGGACGGGCGCCCCTACCCCAGCCTCGCCGCGCTGCGGGCGGTCGCGGCCGGGATCACGCTGACCCCGGAGGAAATCCGCCGCGCGATGGCCGCCCACCCCCGCATCGGGGAGCGGCCCACCGCACTGTCCCGTTCGGAGCAGTCCGGAGTGGACAGTACGGCGGCTGACCGGTTCCGCGCGGCCAACACCGAGTACGAGCAACGGTTCGGGCACGTCTTCCTGATCCGCGCCGCCGGACGCGGCGGAGAGGAGATGCTGGCCGCGCTGCGCGAGCGGATGGGCAACGATCCCGAAACGGAACTGGCCGTCGCGGGCCGCGAACTCGTCGAGATCGCCCTGCTGCGGCTGGAGAAGGCGGTGACGGCATGAGCCTGGTGACCACGCATGTCCTCGACGCGGCCGCAGGCCGCCCCGCGGCGGGCATCCCCGTGCGGCTGGAGGCCCGCGGCACCGTGCTCGCGCGCGGGCTGACCGACGACGACGGCCGCGTCCGCGAACTGGGACCCGAACGGCTCGACCCCGGGGTGTACCGGCTGGTCTTCGACACCGCCGCCTACCTCGGGCCCGACGGCTTCTTCCCCGAAATCATCGTTTCCTTCCGGATCACCGACCCAGAGGCGCACCACCACATCCCGATCCTGCTCAGCCCGTTCGCCTACAGCACCTACCGAGGGAGTTGATCGCCGTGGCCGTCAAGCTGGGGCCGAACCAGTACGGCAAGGCCGAAGTCCGGATGGTCACCGTCGACCGCAGCGGGCCCGTGCACCACCTCAAGGACCTGACCGTGTCGACCGCCCTGCGCGGCGATCTCGCGGCCACCCACCTGACCGGCGACAACTCGGTCGTGGTCGCCACCGACACGCAGAAGAACACGGTCTACGCCTTCGCGAAGGAAAGCCCGGTCGGGGAGATCGAGGACTTCGCGCTGCGGCTGGGCCGCCACTTCGTCGGCGCGTTCGGCCACATCACCGGCGCCCGCGTCCTGGTCGACGAGCATGGCTGGGACCGGATCGAGGTCGCCGGGAAACCCCACGACCACGCCTTTTCCCGTTCCGGAGACGAGAAGCGCACCACCGCGGTGACCGTGGACGGCGACCGGGCCTGGGTGGTGTCCGGGCTGCGGGACCTGGTGGTGCTCAAGTCCACCGGCTCGGAATTCCACGGTTTCCCGCGCGACAAGTACACGACACTGGCCGAGACCGACGACCGCATCCTCGCCACTGCCGTGAGCGCCCGCTGGCGCTACCGGGGCGTCGAAGACATCGACTGGCGCGGCGCGTTCGGCGATGTCCGGCAAACCCTGCTGGAGACCTTCGCGAGCCTGCACAGCCTGTCCCTGCAGCAGACGCTGTACGCGATGGGCGAAGCGGTGCTCGAGAAACGGCCCGAGGTGGCCGAGATCCGCTTGTCGCTGCCCAACAAGCACCACTTCCTGGTCGACCTCACCCCGTTCGGGCTCGGCAACGACAACGAGGTGTTCTTCGCCTCCGACCGCCCGTACGGACTCATCGAGGGCAGCGTCCTGCGAGACGACGCCGAAGACGCCGGACTCGCCTGGCACACCCTCCCGGCCTTCTGACCAGCGGGGTCACCCGACGCGAATTCACGGGCTACAGGCCGATGACCGGTGGCACGGTCCTTTCGTCAGTGCCGAAGATCTCGTCACCGTCTTCGGCGAGCAGGAACTTGGTCTCGTGCTCCTCGTCCTCACCGCCCTGGCCTCGGCCACCGTGAGCGCCGCCCCCCATCCCGGACATTCCGGCACGCCCGGACACACCGGCCGCACCCGCAGGCCCAGCCGCGCTCGAAGCACCTGGCCTCGCCGCGAAGCCGGGTTCACCGGCACCCACCCGGTTACCGGCCTGCAAGGGACCGCCGGAACCCGCCCCAACGGCGCTTCCACCGATCCCGCCACCACTGCTGAAACCGCCACCGCTGCTGAAACCGCCACCCATCGGGCCGAATCCGGCCCCGGTGGACCCGCTCGACGGGTCGTAACCGCTCCCCCCGCTGGGACCGAAGGAAGGCGGCGAAAAGGCGGGCGGCTGGTAACCCGGGTTGCTGCCGCCCGGAGTGGTGTAGCCCGAAGCAGCGGTCGAGTCGTTGCGGGACGGAACGTTGTAGGACGGCATCTGATAGCCGGGCGAGCTTGTCGCCCCGCCGGGAGTGCCTGTCACAGCGCCCGGCGACCCTGTCACGGTGCCCGGCATTCCGGCTGTCGGGTGAATCGACGCGGCCGGAGGCACGTAGTTGCTCACCGGCGGAGCCTGATATCGGCCGGAACCGCCTCCGACGTCCGTCCGGCCCGGGACGTTGACATCCTGCTTTCCGCCGGTGTCCTGCCGTGGCTGCTCGAGCTGGAAGTCGCTGACCTGAGCGTCCTGCGCGTCCGGCAACTGCCCGTAGTCGATCCGGACGGACTGGCTCACCACGGAACTGCTCTGGTGATACTGGTCGTAGAGCTGCCGGTTCTGCTGCACCTGCTGGTGGTACTGGTCGACCGCCTTCTCGGCGTCCGTCGTCCAGGGAACGAAGTTGTCGTACCAATTCTTCTCCGGCGGCGGATCCGCCAGCGGCTGCAGGGAATTGCGGATCTGGTCGAAGGTGTCGGCCTGAGTCTGGATGTGCTGCCCGTTCGACGACAACGTCCGCGACGCGTCGTCCGCGGACAACGCCAGCGGCCGGATGTTCTCCCGTGCCGCGTCCGCCCCCTGCCCGCTCCACGCCGACTCCAACCGCTGCACCAGGTCGTGCGAACCATCGGAGATCTTCACCTGGGCGGCCATCTCGTCCTTGGCGGCCTGCGCGCCCTGGTGGAGATCGGCAGAACCGTACCCGGCCTGGATCTCCTTCACGATCTGCGCGATCGGCATGGCCTGCCCGTCCGGAATGTCCTTCAACACCCCGGCGACCCAGTCGGCGGCATCATCGATCTGGCGCTCGAACCACTGCTCGGCCTCACCGACCGCCCCCACGGCTTCCTTGTACCGGTCCCCGACCCACGACCAGAGGCTCATCGCGCCGCCGCCTTCAGGTTGTCCAGCACCATCCCCGCGATGACCTTCGCCGCATCACACGGATTCTGTTTCCCGGACCGGTTGGTACCGACTGTGAAACCAACGTCGATCGCAACCTTGTCCGCTATTCCAATCGAGATCGCACAGTTGGTGTCCGGTTTCCTATCGGTGATGTCATAGACAAGAGCAGGAAATCCCTCAATCTCCGACGGCTGAAAATAGGCGTCATCCTTCTGGTTCGCATACACCTGATTCAAGCCATCTTTGAGGCCAGTCAGCCAGCCGATAGCGACAGTGGCGCCAGTCGATTGCTTCTGCCACTGACATAGCAGGCCAGCCTGATTATCAGTATGAAACCGCGGGGATATTTCGCCAAGCAAGTCCTTCACCTGCGCGTCAGTCAAGGCGCTGTCGCATGGGTGCTTGCTGATCACTGCGACGGGCAGCGGACTCGACACCGTCGGCACCAACCTCGCACTTGAGCCGGTGGAAACCGACGCAGCGCCCGAGCCAGCGCCAGTAGCGACCGGAGGAGTTACGGAATGCGATGAACATCCGCCGATTAACAACACACCCACCAACGCGACAGATGCCGCAACCCGCCTGTTCACCCGTACATCCCCTCTCCGGCCTTGTTCACGATGTCCACCGCACCCTGGTCCGCCTGCACAGTCTCACCGAGCGCCTTGGACATCTTATCGATCACCGTGCGCAGGTAGGCCTGTTGACGCCGCAAGTGCCCGTAGTAATACGTTCCCGCATTGTTGGCGGCTTTGGTGGCCGCCACGCTCGCCGGATCCTGCGCGGGCGGCGCCATGTTCTCCAAGATGTAGGGCTTCGCGTTCGCCCCGAACCTTGCTGAGTTCAATTGTTGGTTGATCTCGTTCAGCAGATCCCGGGCGCGCTTCAGCGTGTCTTCCATTTCCTCGCGGTTCATGCTGATCACGCCCGCCGAGCCGCTGCCACCGGCCGGGCCGCCCGGCGCCCCCGCGGGGGGCGGCCCGCCCGCGAACGCCTGGCCCCAGTGGGCCTTGACCGCCGTGCTCTGTTCACCGGTCACCACGAACGTGACGTCGTCCCACCAGCTCATGTCGTCCCCCTGACGAAAGCTCCGAGTCGGGGTCAAGGGTACTAACGACAGCAAGGTGCGGTGGGCAGAACACGGAAAGTCACCACCGCGGCTCAAGGCCGCGGCTCAGGCCCCGGTGATGTGCTCGGGGCGCACCGGGACGCGGGTGAGCGCCAGGCCGGTGGCGGCGCGGATCGCCGCGACGATCGCCGGGGTGGACGAGATGGTGGGCGGCTCGCCGACTCCCCGCAAACCGTAGGGCGCGTTCGGGTCGGCCTCTTCGAGCACGTCGATCCTCATCGGCGGCATGTCGAGCACGGTCGGGATGAGGTAGTCGGTGAACGAGGGGTTGCGGATCCGGCCGCCGGAGATCTGGATCTCCTCCATCACCGCGAGCCCGAGTCCCTGCGCGGAACCGCCCTGGATCTGGCCCAGCACCGCCTGCGGGTTGAGCGCCTTGCCGACGTCCTGGGCGCAGTCGAGCGAAACCACCTTCACCAGGCCGAGTTCGACGTCGACGTCCACCACCGCGCGGTGTGCGGCGAAACCGTACTGCACGTGCGCGTTGCCCGCCCCGGTCTCCGGGTCGAGCGCTTCGGTGGGCCGGTGCCGCCACTCGACGGTCTCGTCGAGTTCGCCGGAACCGAGCACGTCCACCAGATCGGCCACCACGCCGTCCTCTGTGGACAGTAGTTTGCCGCCGGCGAGGCTGAACCGCCCGGCGCGGCCGAAGCGGCTTTCGGCACGGCGGAACAGCGCCGAGCGCACGGCCAGGCAGGCGGCCCGCACCGCCCCGCCGGTGACGTAGGTCTGGCGCGAGGCCGAAGTGGACCCCGCGTTGCCGATCGTGGTGTCCATCGGCAGGATCGTCACCCGCTCGACACCGAGTTCGGTCCGCACGATCTGGCCCAGCACCGTCACCAGGCCCTGCCCCACCTCGCACGCCGCCGTCTGCACCGTCGCCGCGGCCTCACCGCCCACCACGCCCAACCGGACCCGAGCGGTGGAGTAGTCGTCGAAACCTTCGGAAAAGCAGATGTTCTTGATGCCGACGCCGTAGCCGACCCCGCGCACCACTCCCTCGCCGTGCGTGGTGTTCGAGACCCCACCGGGCAGGGTGCGCAGATCGCGCTCGCCCGCCGGTTCCGGCGGGAGCGGCAGGTTCTCCAGCCGCCGCAGCAGTTCCGCCACCGGAGCAGGCGAATCCACGGCCTGGCCGGTGGGCAGCACCGATCCTTCGCGCATCGCGTTGCGCAGGCGCACTTCCACCGGATCGAGCCCGCAGGCCTGCGCGAGCCTGTCCATTTGCGACTCGTAGGCGAACGCGGCCTGCACCGCGCCGAACCCCCGCATCGCACCGCAGGGCGGGTTGTTGGTGTAGGTGCCCCAGCAGTCGATGACCACGTTCGGCACCTCGTACGGCCCCACCCCGAGGGTCGCGGCGTTGGCCACCACCGCCGGAGTGGACGACGCGTACGCCCCGCCGTCGAGATAGATCTTCGCCTTGACGTAGACGAGCCGTCCGTCCCGGTCCGCGCCGTGCTCGTAGTGCAGCTTCGCTGGGTGCCGGTGCACGTGACCGTAGAACGATTCTTCGCGGTTGTAGACCATTTTCACCGGTTTCCCGGTGTGCAGGGCGAGCAGGCAGGCGTGGACCTGG
Organism: Amycolatopsis rhizosphaerae; assembly: GCF_007713715.1. GTDB lineage: Bacteria > Actinomycetota > Actinomycetes > Mycobacteriales > Pseudonocardiaceae > Amycolatopsis_E > Amycolatopsis_E rhizosphaerae. The sequence continues at coordinate 10,339 of NZ_VJWX01000074.1, read as the reverse complement.
ATGGACAGGTCCTCCCGGCCGCCGAACGCCCCGCCGACACCGGCCAGCGTCAGGCGCACCTTCTCCTCGGGCAGCCCGAGCGCGGCCACGATCTGCCGCCGGTCGACGTGCAGCCACTGGGTGGCCACGAACAGGTCCACCCCGCCGTCCTCCGCCGGGATCGCCAGTCCCGATTCCGGCCCGAGGAACGCCTGGTCCTGCATGCCGACCTCGTACGACCCGGTGACGACCACGTTGGCGGGCGCCCCGGGGTCTCCGCAACGGATCGGCACGTACCGCACCACGTTCCCGCCCGGATGCAGTTCCGGTCCTTCCCCGGCGACCGCGCGCTCGGGGTCGGTGACGGGCTCGGCCACCTCGTAGTCCACGCGGATGCGGGCCAGCGCCCTTCGCGCCGTTTCCGGATGGTCGGCCGCCACCAGCGCCACCGGTTCGCCCTGGTAGCGCACGACGTCCTCGGCCAGCACCGGCTGGTCGGGGTGTTCCAGTCCGTACCGGTTGAGCCCCGGCACGTCCCGGTGCGTCAGCACGGCGTGAACCCCGGGCAGTGCCAGGGCCTCGCCGAAGTCGATCGCGGTGACGCGGGCGGACGGGTGCGGGCTGCGCAGGGTCGCCCCCCACAGCATGTCCTCGTGCCAGAGATCGGAGGAGTAGGCGAACTCCCCGCTGACCTTGGCCACCCCGTCCGGACGCCGGGGGCTGCCGCCGATCCCGGTGCCGGTGCCCGACGCGATCGCGGTTTCCGACGTGGTCATCGCAACCTCCTGCTCGCCGCGGCCAGTTCGGCGGCCAGCGCCCGCTCGTCGGTGGTGCGCAGCCGCCCGCCCTCCACCACCGGTTCGCCGCCCACCATCAGCAGTTTCACCGGCGGGGTGGCGCCGAGGACCAGCGCCGCCACGGGATCCCCGATCCCGGCGTAGGCCAGGCCGGACAGCTCCCACACCACGAGGTCGGCCAGCTTGCCGGGCTCGAGTGAGCCGAGCTCACCCCGGCCCAGGCAGCGAGCGCCGCCCGCGGTGCCCATCCACAGCGCTTCGCGCACGGTCAGCGCCGTGGGGCCGCCGCGCTGCCGGGCCTGCAGCAGCGCCTGGTGCAGTTCCTCCCCGAGCCCCCCGGACTCGTTCGAGGCCGCACCGTCCACGCCGAGCCCGACCGGCGCGCCCGCGTCGAGCAGCTCCCGCACCGGGGCGATGCCGGTGCCGAGCCGCCCGTTGGAGGTCGGGCAATGCGCGGAGCCGGTCCGCGTCGCGCCGAACCGGCGGATCGCCTCCGGTGCCAGGTGCACCGAGTGGGCCATCCAGACGTCCTCGCCGAGCCAGCCGAGCGCCTCGGCGTATTCGGCCGGGGTGCAGCCGAATTCGGCCAGGCACTGCTGTTCCTCGTCCAGGGTCTCGGCCAGGTGGGTGTGCAGCCGGACGCCCTTGCGGCGCGCCAGTTCCGCTGCTTCCCTCATCAGCTTTTCGGTCACCGAAAACGGGGAGCACGGCCCGACCGCGATCCGGATCCGGGCACCCGGCGACGGGTCGTGATAGGCGTCGATGGCCGCTTCGGTGCCGAGCAGCGCGGCCTCGGTGTCCTCGACGAGGTTGTCCGGAGGCAGCCCGCCGTCGGAGACCCCGCGGTCCATCGAGCCGCGCACGAGGTGGGCCCGCAGCCCGACCCGCTCCGACGCGGCCACGAGCGCCGCGATCTGGTCACCCCCGTCGCGGGGGAAGACGTAGTGGTGGTCGGCGACGGTGGTGCATCCGGTCAGCGCCAGCCTGGCGAATCCCGCGCTGGCCGCGGTGTGCGTGATCCCGGCGTCGAGCCCGCCCCAGACCGGGTACAGCTCGACCAGCCACTGGAACAGGGTCGAATCGGCGGCGAGCCCGCGGGTGGCCCACTGGTAGAGGTGGTGGTGCGTGTTCACCAGCCCCGGTGTGACGAGGCAACCGCCCGCGTCGATGGTCACGTCCCCCTCGCCGGGGCCGTCCCCGACCGCCACGATCCGGTCACCCTCGACCACGACGTGTCCCGCGGCGTACTCGGTTCCCCGGGCGTCGACGGTGGCGACGGCCGCGCCGTTGATCACCGTCCTCATCGCTTCGCCGCCGTCCGGACCGCTTCGAGGATCTTCTCGTAACCGGTGCAGCGGCACAGGTTCCCGGCCAGTGCTTCGCGGATCTCCTCGTCGGCCGGGTCGGGCACGCGCGCCAGCAGATCGTGGGCGGCGACGACGAGTCCCGGCGTGCAGAACCCGCACTGCACCGCCCCGGCATCCACAAAGGACTGCTGCACCGGGTGGAGTGCGCCGTCGCCGGCGAGGCCTTCCACGGTGCGCACCGTGCGGCCCTCCGCCTGACCGGCCGCGACCAGGCAGGCGCACACCGGCACGTCGTCGAGGTACACCGTGCAGGAACCGCATTCCCCCTGCTCGCAGGCGTTCTTGGCGCCGGGGAGGCCGAGCCGCTCCCGCAGCAGGTACAGCAGGCTCTCCCCCTCCCACACGCCGTCGGCCTCGCGGGCCTGTCCGTTCACGGTCACGTTCACGCGCATGCCTGTCCCCGTTCCACGATGTCCTGCCAAGCCCAGGTCAGGCTCCGCCGTGCCAGCACGGCCAGTGCGTGCCGCCGGTAGGCCGCGGTGCCGCGGACGTCGTCGATCGGCTCGGCCGCGGCGGCCACCAGCTCCCCGAAGCGCCGTTTCACCGAATCCGGCAGCGGGACCGGCGCGTCCCAGGGCAGTTCGCCGGTGAGGAACTCCTCCGCCGCGGGTACCCGTCGCGGTGTGGGAGCGGCCGAACCGATCGCCGCTCCCACCCGGCCCGGCTCGAGGGCGAGCGCGAACGAGCACACCGCGATCACCATGGCGTTGCGGGTGCCGACCTTGGCGAACTGCTGAGGACCGGCCGCGGGCGGCAGGTGCACGGCGGTGATGAGCTCGTCCTCGGCGAGCGCGTTGCGCTTGACTCCGAGATAGAACTCCTCCGCCGGAACCAGCCGGGTCCCGCGCACCGAGGCGGCCTCGATCCGGGCTCCGGTGGCCAGCAGCACCGGATGCGTGTCGCCTGCCGGGGACGCCGCGCCGAGGTTTCCCCCGACCGTGCCCCGGTTGCGGATCTGGGGCGAGCCGACGGTGCGGGCGGCCAGGGCCAGCCCGGGCAGCCGCTCCCCCAGCTCGGTGATCAGCCGGGTGTAGGGCACCGCGGCGCCGAGCCGGATGCCCTCGCCGGAGGAGGACCACTCGGCCAGCTCCCCGATCCCGCCCAGGTCGAGCAGCGCGGCCGGACGGCGGCGGTCGAAGTTGAGCTCGACCATCACGTCGGTCCCGCCCGCGAGGGGAAGCGCCTCCGGGCGTCCGGCCTTGAGGGCCAGCGCTTCGGCCAGCGTCGAGGGTCGCAGGAAGTCCACGTGGCCAGTAGACCGCCCGCGCGCCGGGGCGGCAACGGCACCGGACGACGAACCCGCCGCCCCCGCCGGCCCGCCGTTCGTACTTTCCCACAACCCGGGTGACAACCAGGAAAACCGGCCGTGAGGGGACCGCCTGCCGGGCGCGGAAAAGTATGATCGCCGGTGTCATGACCCTGGTGAAAACCCTGCTGGACATCCCGGAGCTGCGCCTGCGCCTGCGGACCGGGTCCGCCCTGCTCGACCGCGAGGTCAGCCGCATCTACGTCACCGAACTCCCCGACCCGAGCCGCTACGTCTCGGCGGGCGAGGTGGTGCTCACCGGCCTGCTCTGGTGGCGCGGCCCCGGCGACGCCGAGCCGTTCGTCTCCGCGCTCGCCAGGGCGGGGGTGGCCGCGCTGGCGGCCTCGGGAGCGGACACCGGCGGGATTCCCGAGGACGTGCTGAACTCCTGCGCGCGCCACCGCATCCCGCTGATCGAGGTTCCCGCGGACCTGTCGTTCGCGGTGGTCACCGAACGGGTGGTGCTGGCGCTGGCCGCCGGCCGGGGCCGCGAACCCGGTGGCGCGCGCAAGCGGCTGCTGTCCGCGGCCGGCGCCCCGCTCCCCGACCTGCTGCGCCAGGGTGCCGAGGAACTCGGCACGGCCTGCTGGGTCCTGTCCGCCACCGGCCGCCTCGTCGCCGGGACCGCTCCGGCGCCGCCCGAAGCCGGCTGGTTCGTGCCGGGACGGGACGCGGCCGTGCACGGCGGCTTCACCCTGCTGCCGGTCGGCGGCCGGTTCGCCGTGCCGTGGGTGCTCGCCGTTCGCGGAACCGAGCCCGGGGAACTCGCCGAGGAGCTGGCCGGGCTGGTCGGCCTCGCCCGCGCGCGGGCCGGCCAGGTCCGCCGTTCCGACAACCGGATGGCGGAACCGTTGTTCCAGGCGCTGGAGACCGGCACGGGGGATGTGGTGTCCGCGGCCGTCGCGGCCGGGCTGCGCGAACCGGTCCGTGTGGTCCTCCTCCGTACTCCCGGCGACGAGACCGGTCTCGACTCCGAACTCCTGGCCGAGCTGGTCGAACCGGCCGCCGCGGTCCCGGCCGGGCGGATCGGCCGGGACGCCTGCGCGATCGTGCCCGATGACGAGCACTGGCCGGACGACTGGACGGGGCGCACCCGCGCCGCTCTGTCGAATGTGGACGGTGTGATCGGCTTTTCCCTGGCCTTCGCCGGGCTCGGCGGCCCGGTCGCGCTGGACGGACTCGGCGGCGCTGTCCAGGAAGCACGCTACGCCCTCGAACTCGCCGCGCGGCGCGGCGAACGGATCTCCGTGGTGGCGGGCGCCGACATCCCCGTCCACCGGTTGCTCGTCGCGGGCACCCCCGACGAACTGCGCCGCAGCGTGCGGGACCGCGTCCTCGGCCCGCTCCTCGCCTACGACGCGGCGCAGGGCACCGATCTGGTCCGGACCGTGCGCCTCTACCTGGAATGCTCCAGTTCGCCGACGGCGGCGGCGAAGGCGCTGCACGTCCACGTCAACACCCTGCGCTACCGGATCGGGCGCGCCTCCGAACTGCTGGGCGCGGACCTCACCGACTTCACCACCCAGGTCGACGTCTACCTCGCCCTCCAGGCATGAAACGGGCTCCCCGGCGCACGCCGGAGAGCCCGTTTCGCGGGCCGGAAACGTCAGATGGAGTACTCGACGTTCGCCAGGCCGATGTTCATGCTCTTCACGCGGATCTCGACCATGGACGCGGTGTTGCGCGGCCAGGAGATGTAACCCGAGTTGCTCTTGCCGCAGCCCAGCGACTGCCAGTCGTCCGGGTTGGCGGCCTTGCCCATCCGCGCCTCGACGCAGGCGTACTGCTGGGTCCCCGGCTGGGCGCTCCAGGTGATCTTGATGTGGCCCGGCCAGTCGTCGGTGTTCGGCGAGGTGTAGGAGCACACCGTCGACCCCTCGGTCCAGTCCCCGGGCAGACCGCTCACCCGGCCGGTGCAGAGGGAGGACATCGCCTCGCTCTGACCGGCCGTCGCCACCAGTGCGCCCGCGGACATCATCGGCACGGCCAGCGCGACCCCCAGCGCGGCCAAAAAACGCCTGACACGAATGCGAGACAGTTTGTTTGTTGTTGACATGATCAGGAACCTACCGCCGAAGGTCTGAACCACACTTCGGCCATTCGGACGAATGCGTTAACACTAACGGGTGATAGCGCGCCGCCGATAGGCGTCGAGACGAGCCCGCGGCAAGGGCATCTCGCCCTCGTCGAGGGCACCGCAGTCGAGCCCCCGGCACAGGAAGGCCGCCAGGGCCTGCGCCGTGGCCGGCTCGTCGAGCACACCGCTGTCGGCCGCCTCGGCGTAGTCGCGCAGCCGTGCCGCGGCGGCGGGCAGGCCCTCGCGGAAGAAGCCGTAGGTCGCGGCATAGCGGGTCGGCAGCTGATGCGGATGCAGGTCCCATCCCTGGTAGAAACCGCGTTCCAGGGAGCGCCGCACGAGCCCGAGGTGCTCGCGCCAGGCTTCGGTCACCGCCTCCCCGACCGGCAGCCTGTTGGTCGACCCGTCCGACAGCCTCACGCCCGTTCCGGCGGCGCCGACCTGCATGACCGCCTTCGCGAAATCGGCGGCCGGATGCGCCATGCTCTGGTACGCCGCGGCGATGCCGAGACCGGCGCTGTAGTCGTAGGTGCCGTAGTGCAGTCCGCTGCACCGGCCGCGGGCCGCGGTGACGATCCCGGCCACCGCGACCGCGCCATCGGCGTCCACAATGGACTGCGAGGTCTCGATCTGCACCTCGAAGCGCAACCGGCCCTCCGGCAGGTCGTAGGCCCGCTCCAGCTCGGCGAGCACGTCCGCGGCGACCGAAACCTGTTCGACCGCGGTGACCTTCGGCAGGGTCACCACGAACCCTTCCGGCAGCGGACCGGTCTCCAGCAACCCGGCCAGGAACAGGTCGAGCGTGCGGATGCCGCGCCGCCGGGTGGCCTGCTCGAAACTCTTGAACCGGATACCGCAGAAGGGGGTCGCACCGGCCGTGCGCGCCAAGGTCCGGCCGCAGGCCAGGGCCGCCGCGTCCTCTTCTTCGTCCCCGGGGTGCCCGTAGCCGTCCTCGAAGTCGATCCGCAGATCCTCGATCGGTTCCGTCTCCAGCTTGCGGGCCACGCGGACGGCGAGATCCGGGGCAAGGCCCAGCTCGCCGCCCCGGTCGGCGAAGATCTTCCCGGCCCGCTCGCCCCAGTCGGCGACCAGGCCCGGCCCGTACGCGCTCGCCGGCACGTACACGGTGTGCACCGGTTGCCGTCCGGCCGGCTCCCCGGGATACCGGGCCGCGACGCGGGCGTCCACTTCGGACAGCCGCGCGTCGGCGGCGGCATAGGTCCGCTCGGTGAGCCGGCCGGACGCCATGTCAGGAGATCCGCTCGTAGGCGGGCAGGGTCAGGAAGTCGACGAACTGCTCGGCGAGCGCGACCTCCTCGAACAGCTCGACCGCCGGGGCGAGCAGCTCGCCCGGGATCTGGCCGTCCAGCTCCTTGCGCACCTCGTCGAGCACGGTGCGGACCAGCTCGCGGGTGACCTTCTCCCCGTTGTCCAGCTGCGTGCCGTTCTGGACCCACTGCCAGATCTGCGACCGCGAGATTTCGGCGGTCGCCGCGTCCTCCATCAGGTTGTGGATCGCGGCGGCACCGTTCCCGCCCAGCCAGGAGGCGATGTAGCGCACGCCGACGTCGACCGCGGCGCGCAGGCCCGCCTCGGTCGCCGCGCCCTCCGTGGCCGCCACGTCGAGCAGCTGGTCCGCGGTCACCCGCACCTCGTCACGGGTCCGGTCGAGCTGGTTCGGCTTGTCGCCGAGCACCTTGTCGAACTCCTCGCGGCAGATGCCGACCATGCCGGGGTGCGCCACCCAGGAACCGTCGAACCCGTCACCGGCCTCGCGGGCCTTGTCGTCCCGGACCTTGGCGAAGGCCTTCTCGTTGACCTCCGGGTCCTTGCTCGGGATGAACGCGGCCATGCCGCCGACGGCGAACGCGCCGCGCTTGTGGCAGGTGCGCACCAGCAGTTCGGTGTAGGCCCGCATGAACGGCGCCGTCATCGTGACGCTGTTGCGGTCCGGCAGCACGAACTTCTCGCCCGCGTCACGGAAGTACTTGATGATGCTGAACAGGTAGTCCCAGCGGCCCGCGTTGAGGCCCGAGGCGTGCTCACGCAGCTCGTAGAGGATCTCTTCCATCTCGAAGGCCGCCGGGATGGTCTCGATCAGCACGGTGGCGCGGATGGTGCCGTGCTCGATGCCCAGGCGTCGCTCCGCGTAGGTGAACACGTCGTTCCACAGGCGCGCCTCGAGGTGGCTCTCCATCTTCGGCAGGTAGAAATACGGACCCTTGCCGGAGTCGAGCAGCGCCTGGGCGTTGTGGAAGAAGTAGAGGCCGAAGTCGACCAGTGCGCCGACGCCCTTGCGGCCGCCGAAGGTGATGTTGCGCTCGTCGAGGTGCCAGCCGCGGGGACGGACCACGATCGTGGCGAGCTCGATGTCGTCCCGCAGGGCGTAGTGCTTGCCGCCCGAGTCGAGTTCGATGGTGCCGCGGATGGCGTCGGACAGGTTGACCTGCCCGCCGACCACGTTGCGCCAGTGCGGGGTGTTGGCGTCTTCGAAGTCGGCCAGCCAGACCTTCGCGCCGGAGTTGAGCGCGTTGATGGTCATCTTGCGGTCGGTCGGGCCGGTGATCTCCACGCGCCGGTCCCGCAGCGCGGCGGGCGCGCCCGCGACCTGCCACTCCGACTCACGGACTTCCTTCGTCTCGGGCAGGAAGTCCAGCCTGCCGGTGCGCTTGGCCTCCTCGCGGCGCTTTCCCCTGGCCTCGAGCAGGGCATCCCGGCGCGCCGCGAAGTTGTCGTGCAAGCCGGCCAGAAACTCCAGTGCCTCCGGGGTGAGGATCTCGGCACCACGCTCGACCGGGCCGCCGAGCACAGAGACTTCGGAGACTTCAGACATGCTGCAACACTCCATGTTGATCGGTGGAAAAGACGGATGTAGGGACTGCTTTTTCTACATCCCGGAGTATAGTTTCTGCATAGCGGAAGCTCAATGCGAGGAGATCCGTGGCTGACGACAGCGACACGAGCACTACCGCGAAGGCGTCCCGCGACGGCGGTGTGCAGTCCCTCCGGCGCGCCTTCGAACTACTGGAGCACCTCGCCGACACCGGCGGCGAGGCGAGCCTGTCGGAGCTGGCCGCCAGTTCCGGGCTGCCGATGCCCACCATCCACCGGCTGATCCGCACCCTGGTGGCACTGGGGTACGTGCGGCAGAACAGCAACCGGCGCTACGCGCTGGGCGCGCGCCTCATCCGCCTGGGGGAAAACGCGAGCATGCAGTTCGGCACCTGGGCGAGGCCGCTGCTCGCGGAACTGGTGGAAGAGGTCGGCGAAACGGCCAACCTCGCGGTACTGGAACGCGACGAGGTGGTCTACGTCTCGCAGGTCCCCTCGAAGCATTCGATGCGGATGTTCACCGAGGTGGGCCGCAGGCTGCTGCCGCACGGCACCGGGGTGGGCAAGGCGATCCTCTCGCAACTGCCCGCCGACGAGGTCCGCGCGCTGCTGAAGCGCACCGGAATGCCCGCCTACACCGAGCACACGCTCACCGATCCGGACGAGATGCTGGCCCAGCTCGACAAGATCGCGGCCCAGGGCTACGCCGTCGATGAAAGCGAGCAGGAACTCGGCGTGCGGTGCGTGGCCGTCCCGCTGACCGGCACGCCCGCACCGGCCGCCATCTCCGTCTCGGGCCCCGAAGGCCGCCTCACCAAGGAGGCCGTGTCCCGCATCGCGCCCGCCGTGCAGCGCATCGCCGCCACCCTTTCGGCCCACCTTGCCGGTGAGGACCTGAGCGCCTAGCGCTCTCGGTGGTGATCTCGAACCGTTCCGACGACGTCAGCGATGGTGTCCGCGGTCTCGCGCAGCTCGTCCGGAATCGCAGCTGTCATGACGAAATCCCCAAGGCAAGTCCGGTCCCGGCGCCGCGGTGTCCCGCGGCGCCGGGTCAGCCTGCCGAACGGCTGTGGCGCCGGAAGGTGCTTTGCCCCCGGTGATCAAGTCAGCCGAGCAGGGCGTCCACGAAGGCGGCGGGCTCGAACGGCGCGAGGTCGTCCGGGCCCTCCCCGAGCCCGACCAGCTTGACCGGAACGCCGAGTTCACGCTGGACCTGGAAGACGATGCCGCCCTTGGCGGTGCCGTCGAGCTTGGTCAGCACGATGCCGGTCACGTCGACCACCTCGCCGAACACGCGCGCCTGGGCCAGGCCGTTCTGCCCGGTGGTGGCGTCGAGCACGAGCAGCACCTCGTCGATCTTGGCCTGCTTTTCCACCACCCGCTTGACCTTGCCGAGCTCGTCCATCAGGCCGGTCTTGGTGTGCAGCCGGCCCGCGGTGTCGATCAGCACCGCGTCCACCCCGGTCTCGACCCCCCGCTTGACCGCGTCGAACGCGACCGCCGCCGGATCGCCGCCCTCCTTGCCGCGGACCACCTCCGCGCCGACCCGCTCCGCCCAGGTCTGCAACTGGTCGGCGGCGGCGGCGCGGAAGGTGTCGGCCGCGCCGAGCAGCACCTGGCTGCCCTGCCCGACCAGCACGCGCGCGAGCTTGCCGGTGGTGGTGGTCTTGCCGGTGCCGTTGACCCCGGCGATCAGCACGACCGCGGGCTGCTTCCGTCCGTCCACGGTGTGCGGCAGGGCTCTCACGGCTCGTCCGGCCTCGGTGGTGAGCGTGTCGGTGAGCACTTCGTGCAGCACGGCGCGGGCCTCATCCGAGGTGCGCACGGCGCGGCGGCTCAGTTCCGCCCGCAGGCCTTCCACGATCTCGGCCGTGGTGGCGGCACCCAGGTCGGCCACCAGCGGCGTGTCCTCGACGTCCTGCCAGGAGTTCTCGTCCAGGTCCCGGGCGCCGAGCAGGCCCAGCAGGCTCTGGCCAAGCAC
>NZ_VJWX01000749.1 GCF_007713715.1 Amycolatopsis rhizosphaerae | reverse complement strand
GGTCCACGCTTTCCAGCAGCTGAGACGCCCGTGCCGGAGTGGTCACCCGGCCGCCGGAACGGCGTAGCGCGGCCAGCCCCGCCGCGTGGGTGCGCTCCGGGTTGAGCAGCACGGCCGTCACGGCGACGCCGCGCCTGCGCAGGAAACTGCCCGCCCACAGGGCGTCCCCGCCGTTGTTGCCCGCCCCGACGAGCAGGGCCACCCGGCGGCCCGCGACGTGTCCGGTGTGTTCGGCGAGCAGATCGGCGGCCTGCACCGCGACCCCGAAGGCGGCACGCTGCATCAGCGCCCCTTCGGGGGTGGCGGCGAGCAGCCGCGCCTCCGCGGCCCGGAGGTGTTCGGTGGTCCAGATTCCCTGCACGCGGCCCTGTCTACTCCACGGTCACGGACTTCGCCAGATTGCGGGGTTTGTCGACGTCGTAACCGCGCGCACGGGCGATTTCCGCGGCGAGCACCTGGAGCGGCACGCTCGACACGAGCGGCTGCAACAGGGTCGGCACGGCGGGAATCTCCACCAGTTCGTCGGCGTAGGGGCGAACCGTGTCGTCGCCCTCCTCGGCGATGACGATGGTCCGCGCGCCGCGGGCCTGGATCTCGCTGATGTTGGACACCATCTTGGCGTGCAGCACCGCACGGCCCTTCGGGGACGGCATCACCACGACCACCGGGAGCCCCTCCTCGATCAGCGCGATCGGCCCGTGCTTGAGCTCGCCCGCCGCGAAACCTTCGGCGTGCATGTAGGCGAGCTCCTTGAGCTTGAGCGCACCCTCGAGTGCCACCGGGAACCCGACGTGCCTGCCGAGGAACAGCAGGGCCTTGGCGTCGGCCAGCTTCCGGCCGAGTTCCCGAACCTGCTCCACTGTGGACAGTGCTTTTTGTACCGCCGCGGGCATCGCCTCGAGCTCGGCGAACTCGCGGGCCACCTCGTCCGGGTACTTGGTGCCGCGGGCCTGGGCCAGGGCAAGGCCGACCAGGTAGTTCGCCGCGACCTGGGCCAGGAAGGTCTTGGTCGCCGCCACCCCGACCTCCGGCCCGGCGTGCGTGTAGAGCACGGCGTCGGACTCGCGCGGGATCTGTGCCCCATTGGTGTTGCAGATGGCCAGGACGCGCGCCTTCTGCGCACGGGCGTGCCGCACCGCCTCCAGCGTGTCGGCGGTCTCGCCGGACTGCGAGATGGCCACCACCAGCGTGTCCCGGTCCAGCACCGGATCCCGGTAGCGGAACTCGCTCGCCAGCTCCACCTCGACGGGCAGGCGCGTCCAGTGCTCGATGGCGTACTTCGCGATCAGGCCCGAGTGGTAGGCCGTCCCGCACGCGACGACGAAGACCTTGTCCACGTCCCGAAGGTCCTGATCGGACAGCCGCTGCTCGTCGAGGATGATGCGGCCGCGGTCGAAGTGCCCCCGCAGCGTGTTCGCCAGCGCCTCGGGCTGCTCGTCGATCTCCTTCAGCATGAAGTAGTCGTGGCCGCCCTTCTCGGCCGCCGACAGGTCCCAGGCGACGGTGAACGGCTTGGCCTGCGCGGGCTCCCCGGCGAAGTCGGTCACCTCGTACCCGTCACGGGTGATCGTCACGAGCTGGTCCTGGCCGAGTTCGACGGCCTCCCGGGTGTGCTCGATGAACGCGGCGACGTCCGAGGCGACGAAGGTCTCCCCATCCCCGACCCCGACCACGAGCGGCGAGGAGCGGCGTGCCGCCACGATCAGGTCCGGCTCGTCCGCGTGCGCGACGACCAGGGTGAAAGCGCCGTCGAGGCGGCGGCACACGGTGCGCACGCTCGCGGGCAGGTCACCGGCGGTGGGGCCGTCGGCGTAGGCGCGCGCGATCAGGTGCGCGGCGGTCTCGCTGTCGGTGTCGCTGGTCAGCTCGACCCCGTCGGCCTCCAGTTCGGCCCGCAGCGCGGCGAAGTTCTCGATGATGCCGTTGTGCACCACGGCGACCCGCTTGGTCGTGTCCCGGTGCGGATGCGAGTTCCGGTCGATCGGCGCACCGTGGGTGGCCCACCGGGTGTGGCCCATGCCCGCGGTACCCCGGAAACGATCACGGCCGGTCTCGTCCAGCCTGCCTTCCAGGTTCGCCAGACGCCCGGCCTTGCGCTCGACGGTCAGCGAGCCCGCTCCGTCCAGCACGGCGACGCCCGCCGAGTCGTATCCCCGGTACTCCATTCGCCGGAGCCCGCCGAGCACGACTTCCAGCGCGGGCCGGTGCCCGACGTATCCCACGATTCCGCAC
>NZ_VJWX01000748.1 GCF_007713715.1 Amycolatopsis rhizosphaerae | reverse complement strand
CACGGGAGGGTCACAGGTCGGGGAACCAGAGCTTGAGTTCCCGCTCGGCCGACTCCGGCGAGTCCGACCCGTGCACCAGGTTGTACTGCGTCTCGAGGGCGAAGTCGCCGCGCAGGGTACCCGGGGTGGCCTTGGCGACCGGGTCGGTGCCGCCGGCGAGCTGGCGGAAGGCGGCGATCGCGCGGGGGCCCTCGACGGCGATGGCCACGACCGGGCCCGAGGTGATGAACTCGAGCAGCTCGCCGAAGAACGGCTTGTCCTTGTGCTCGGCGTAGTGCTCCTCGGCCACCGGGCGCGGCACGTTCCGCAGTTCCAGCGCGGCCAGCGTCAGGCCCTTGCGCTCGATCCGCGCGATGACCTCGCCCACGAGGCCGCGCTTCACGCCGTCGGGCTTGACCAGGACCAGCGTGCGTTCACTCACGACTCTGTTACTCCTCGATTAAATGCTCATCTTCGGACCTGCTGAACGCAGCCTAACGGCCTCCCCTCGAACGCTGCGGGCGCAGGGTGGCCGACCACAGCGAAACACCCTTTCCGTCCCTCAGGCACACCGTCAGTTCACCGCCGGCACCGTCCACGTTCAGCTCGCCGAAATGCTGGAAACCGTCCATCGGCGAGGTGTTCGGGGCCGGCGGGGCGTGCACGAAAACCGCCTCGGGGCCGAAGGTGGGGTCGAGCTTGTTCGGCCCGAACGCGCCCGCGTGCAGCGGCCCGGAAACGAATTCCCAGAACGGGTCGAAATCGCCGATCGCGGCGCGGTCGGGCGAGTAGTGGTGGGCCGCGGTGTAGTGCACGTCGGCGGTCAGCCAGACCACGTTGCGCACCCTGCGGTGCGCAATCTCCCTGAGCACCCAGGCCAGTTCGCTCTCACGCCCGCCCGGCGCGCCCGCCAGGCCGTTGGCCACGCCCTCGATGTCCTTGCCGTCGGGCACCACGAGCCCGATCGGCAGGTCCGCCTGCACCAGTTTCCAGGTGGCGGTGCTGCGGGCCAGTCCGTCCACGAGCCACCGCGCCTGCCGTTCGCCGAGAATCGAGCCGGGCCTGGTCACGTCGGAGGTGTTGGCGTCCTTGTAGGTCCGCATGTCGAGCACGAACACCTCGACGTGGGGCCCGTAGCGGAAGCTGCGGAACACACGCCCGTCGACGGCCCGCTTCGCGTCGATCGGATGCCATTCGTGGAAGGCCTGGAATGCGCGCTGGGCCAGCACGTCGACACGCTTTTCGGTGTACTGGGGAAGATCGAGGATTTCGCCCGGGTACCAGTTGTTGAGCACCTCGTGGTCGTCCCATTGCACGTAGCTCGCCACGGAAGCGGCGAAGGCGCGCACGTTTTCGTCGAGCAGGTTGTAGGCGAACTGGCCGCGGTATTCGTCGAGGGTCTCGGCCACTTTGGACTTTTCCGGGGTGACGATGTTGCGCCAGACCCGCCCGTCGGCGAGGGTCACCGTTTCCTTCAGCGGCCCGTCGGCGTACACCGTGTCGCCGCTGTGCAGGAACAGGTCCGGCTCGCGCGCGGCCATCGCCGCGTAGGCGGTCATCCCGCCGAGGTCGGGGTTGATGCCCCAGCCCTGGCCCGCGACATCGCCGGACCAGAGGATCCGGACGTCCGAACGGCCGGCGGGCACCGTGCGGAACCGGCCCGTCAGCGGTTCGCTCACCGCGCGCCCGTCGAGGGATTCGGCCGTGACGCGGTAGTGCAGTTCCGCCCCGGCGGGCAGCGCCGGGACCCGCAGTTTGCCGGTGCCGCCGGTGCCGGGCGTGAGCAGCGGCCCGGTCAGCCGCCGCGCGTGCGCGAAGCGTTCGTCGCGGGCGACCTCCACGATCATGCGGGAGGGACGGTCCGCCCGCGTCCAGATGATCGCGGAATCGGCGGTGACATCGCCCGCCTGCACGCCGTGGGTCAGCACCGGGCGGTCCCGGCGGACGAGCGCGGCGGCGGTGGGTCCGCCCAGCGCCCCCGCGGCGAGCGCACCGGCCGTCACGATGCCGGTTTTGAGCAGGGTTCTTCGGGTCTGTTCGGTCATGACCGGTTTGTAACCGGCGTCCCGGTCGGCGAGGCCAATTCCGGCTTTCCGGCCGGTGAACGGGTTACGGCGAAGGCGAGCAGCAGGCAGCCCAGCGCGGTCAGCAGGCCGTGCGCGACGCGGAGCGCGGGCGAGCCGAAGAACTGGGGAATGAACAGGGCGAACGCGAGCGCGAAGGGGATACCGGCCCAGCGGAACGTCCCGGCCCG
>NZ_VJWX01000747.1 GCF_007713715.1 Amycolatopsis rhizosphaerae | reverse complement strand
AGNCGCTNCGGATCACCGGCGGGTCGGCGCGCACGCTGCCGCCGTACTCGCTCACGTTCGGCTGACACCGGCACTCACACCGTCAGCCCGACGACGATCCGCCATACCGCGCCGACCGCGACCAGCACGGTGAGCACGACGGCCACCAGGTCCAGCACCCGGATGCGGTCGGTGCGGGCGCTGGCCGAATCGGTCGACCGGCGCCCCACCGCGAGTTCCTTCAGCACGGTGCGCACGATGAGCACGGCCAGCAGCGCCACCCCGAGGACCGCGGTGACCACGGTGAGCACATCACCCGAGTTCACGGCACGTCATCCCGTATTTCCCCCGTCTCCGTCTTCCACCTTCTGCAGGGCCGCGGTCGTCCGCGCGAGCACCATGGCGCCGTCATGCTCATATACCAGGCGGTAGATCCTGGTGTCCGCCAGACCCTGCAGCAACTGCTCGCGGAAGCCGGGCTTGGCCCCGTTGAGGATGGTGATGTAGGCGAACTGGGGCTCGGTGATCACCAGGTAGTCCGGCCCCTTCTCCTGGATGCACGCGACCGTGTCCGCCACCTGGGGCAACGGCTTGGTGCAGTAGTTGTCCACCTCGGACTGGCTCAGCTCGCCGACCCGTTCGAAGGCCAGCGGCACCGCGTTGACCAGCGAGTCCACCCGCTGCTCCGGCTGGGCGTGTTCGATCGCCCACGCGGCGGCCGCGACGTCGCTCGCGCTCACGCTGGTGTAGGCGTCGTTGCCGCCCCGGGCCAGCACCGTGGACAGCGCCACGACCGAAAGCGCCAGCCACGGCACGGCCACCACGGTGGCCAGCCGGGCGGGCCCGGCCCGCCAGCGCATCCGGCGGGCCGCGGTGAGGAAGCGTTCCAGCACGATCGCCCCGGGCAGCGCCATCAGCGGCAGGGCGAACAGGAAGCAGCGCATGAACACTTCGCCGCCGTAGGACTGCACGAGGGCCAGCCCGAACGGCGCGGCGCACAGCGCGGGAAGCAGCCACGACCGCAGTTTTTCCCGGCGCATCAGGACGATTCCCATCGCCGCCAGCCCGGCCGCGGACGCGCTGACCGCCATGCGGACGCCGAGCACGATCAGATGTCCCATGCTGCCGGACAGCCTGCTGAACAACCCCTGGTCGACCGAGGAGTTGATATCGCCGATGGGCGCCAGGATCATCTTGACCAGCTGCCCGCTCCAGAAGTCCGAAGCCCCCAGCGAGAACCAGACCACGGCCGCACCCAGCACCACGAACGGCAGCCACGCCGGCCAGAGCCTGCCGAACAGCAGCAGGAGCAGCAGCAGCCCGCCGAGCACGAACGGGGTGAGCTGGTGGGTCGGGGCGAGCCCGAGCCCGATGAGCACCACCGAGCCCTGCGCGACCAGCCTGGCCTTCGGGCTCGACCGCGGGGCCAGCCGGGCGCGGAGCCGGGCCCGGACCGGTTCGGTGAGCCGGGGCCGGACCAGGTGCCGGAACGTCAGGGTGAGCGCGGCCAGCATCATCACCATCGCCGTGGCCTGGGGCGAGAAGTAGTCCTGCTCGGTCCAGTTGCCGACGAGGAAGATCCACGGCGCGATCCAGGAGGCGCGCCGGTTGCCCAGCGCGGACACCGCCAGCGCGCGCGTGCCCAGCACCATCAGCCCGGACAGCACCACCGGGGCGAAGTTGATCAGCGACAGCGCGTTGGGCACCCCGCCCGCCTTGGTCACCATGGCGATCAGCGAGAAGAACCCGGCCCAGGAAAAGCGCGCGTCGTAGTGCTGGAGAACGTCGCCGTGGTCGGCGATGTACTGCGCGAACCCGGAGTGCAGCCACGAGGTGGGCAGCCGCGCCACCTCTTCCACGGACGGCTGCAACCCGTAGACGAAGAACACGCCGACCACGGTGTAGGCGGTCAGGTACCAGGTGCGCGGCTGAAAGCGCAGCAACTCCAGCACGACCGCGGCGATCAGCAGCGGATAGCCCAGCAGCGTCACCACCGACACGTTGGCGATCAGGCCGAGGCCGCCGAGGGACTCCGGCGGGACCGGATGCAGCCCGGCCACCCAGAGGATCACCGCGACGGCGGCGACGCCCGGTGCCAGGAACGGGTCGGAAAACCAGCGCGGGAGCGGGTTCTGCTCCAGGCGCGGCCGCGAGTCCTCGCCGCGCGACGGCGGGGCCTTCGGCGGCTGGCCCAGCTGCCCCACCACCGGGATGTAGCGCGTCTGCGTGTTCGCGGGCGCCGGGTAGTGCATCTGCCGGTTCGGGC
>NZ_VJWX01000746.1 GCF_007713715.1 Amycolatopsis rhizosphaerae | reverse complement strand
CCACTACCCGGCCGCGCTGCGGGCCGGGGAGGACCTGTTCGTCGTCGCCGCCCCCGGCAGCCGGGGCGATCACCTGCGCTTCGGCGAGCAGGTCGGCGCGGCGGTCGCCGGTGACGGCTGGGGCCTGCTGATGCCCACCGCGTACTTCCAGCGCCTGCACCACTGGCAGTCCGGTTTTCCGCCCCGGTCGCGGATCCACGTCAACTCCCGCGGCCGCCGCTTCATGGACGAGGACGCCTCCTACGCGGTTTCCGGCGGGATCACCGACGCGCAGCAGGGCACCGTGTGGGCGGTGTTCGACGAACGGGCCCGCCGGTCGCTGCCCCCGGGCTACGCGCACTGGGACGCCGAAGCGGTGCTGCGGGAAGCCGAGGCGGGCCGCACCGTCCGCGCCGGTGATCTCGCCGGACTGGCGGAAGGACTCGGTGTGCCGGTGGACGCGCTGACGGCCACCGTGCGCCGGTGGAACGAACAACTGCCGCACGGCCGGGACGAGGAGTTCCAGCGCCACCTGACCCTCGCCGCCAAGGGGGTGACCGGAAACCCGGACCCGATTTCGGAACCGCCGTTCTACGCGGTGCGCATGCTGCCCGCCGAACTGGTCTGCACCCACGCCGGGCTGGAAATCGACCGGCACGCGGCGGTCCGGGACGAGCGCGGCGAGCCGGTTCCCGGGCTGTTCGCGGCGGGGGAGGCCGGAGCCGGGGTGCTCG
This sequence comes from Amycolatopsis rhizosphaerae, assembly GCF_007713715.1. GTDB lineage: Bacteria > Actinomycetota > Actinomycetes > Mycobacteriales > Pseudonocardiaceae > Amycolatopsis_E > Amycolatopsis_E rhizosphaerae. The sequence goes on along the minus strand of NZ_VJWX01000746.1, from coordinate 1,536 downwards.
GGCCCCGCTACGTCGGGGGCGGCAACGCCGTGGCCAACGCCCTCACCATGGGCCGCATCGCCGGCCGCAACGCCGTCCGGCGTGCCTGAAAAGCCGGGTGTGCTCGCTACATCGCAGTGTGAGATCTCAATGACGAGGAGAACGATGGACAGTTCCGCACCCACTGCCGACGGGGACGTCGGCAGCCGCACGATCCGCAAGGTGACCAGGCGGGTGCTGCCCCTGGTCGCGCTGCTGTACGTCGCCAACTACATGGACCGTTCCAACATCAGCTACGCCCAGCTCGGCATGCAGCACGAACTGGCCATCAACACGGCGGTGTTCGGGACCGCGTCGGCGATCTTCTTCCTCGCCTACGTCGTGTTCGAGGTCCCCAGCAACATGATCATGAAACGGGTCGGGGCGCGACTGTGGCTCGCCCGCATCGCGATCAGCTGGGGCATCGTCACCGTGGTCACCGGGTTCGTGCGCGACATCCCGCAGCTCTACATCGCCCGGATCGTGCTCGGGATCGCCGAGGCCGGGCTCTACCCCGGCCTGCTGCTCTACCTCACGCTGTGGTTCCGCGCCAAGGAACGCGGCCGCGCGATCGCGACGCTGGCCATCGCGCAGCCGATCGCGATGGTCATCGGCAGCCTCACCGGCGGTCTCATCCTCGACCACGCACACTGGTTCGGCCTGTCCGGCTGGCGGTGGGTCTTCATCCTGCAGGGGGTGCCCTCGGTGCTGATCGGCGTGATCGTGCTGCTGTACCTGCCGAACACGCCGTCCAGGGCCCGGTTCCTCAAGCCGGAGGAAAGCGCCTGGCTGGAGCGCGAGATCAACGCCGACTACGTGCCGGAGCAGAAGGAGACCTTCTTCGGGCAGTTGCGCGTGATGAAGAACCGGAAGGTCCTCTACCTGGCGTTCGCGAACCTGTTCGCCGCCTGCGGCCTCTACGGGTTCACCTTCTTCCTGCCGCAGATCGTCAAGCAGATGGACCCGTCGTACTCGGCCACCAACATCGGTTTCCTCGGCGTCATCCCGTGGCTGGTCGGCGCGGCAGGCATGCTGCTGGTGGCCCGCAACTCCGACCGGACGGGCGAGCGGCGCGGACACGTGGTGGCGATGATGCTGCTCGCCGCGCTGGGCCTGCTGGGCACCATCCAGTTCCGGCACACCCCGGTGGCCGCGCTGATCTGCCTGTCGCTGGTCGCGATCGGGGTACTCGGCTACCTCGCGCCCTACTGGGCACTGGCGGCACGGGTGCTGTCCAAGGAGTACACCGCGGTCGGGCTGGCCGCGATCAACTCGATCGCCGCGCTGGGCGGGTTCTTCGGGCCGTACGTGGTCGGCAAGAACGCCACCGCGAGCAATGTCACGGTGGGCCTGTACTTCCCGATCGGCTGCCTGGTGCTGTGCGCCGTCATGCTGAGCCTGCTCAAGGTCACCCGTGAGTCCCGCCCGGTCGCCGGCGCGGTACCCGCCCCCACCGAGGCCGGCTGACCGGCTTCATTCTCCGCCACCAGGAACGGCCGTGAGGGACTCCCTCACGGC
>NZ_VJWX01000745.1 GCF_007713715.1 Amycolatopsis rhizosphaerae | reverse complement strand
CGACCAAGCTCCCGTTGTTCGACCCCTCCACGGCGCTGTTGGTCAGGGCCCGGCGTCAGGGCACGCGGGTGCGGCACGGCTGGTCCATGGCGCACTGCAGGGCGTCGATGTCCAGCGCGGGTACGGGCAGCGGCGTGGACGGCCCCGGTGCCGCCCGCAGGCTGTCCATCAGCAGGCCCACGTAGCGGCGCCAGGCATCGGGCGCGACGGTGTGGGTGTACTCCGCTACCGCGCCGATCATCTTGAACAGCAGGGGCAGGTCCTCGGGCTCGAAGTCCGCGCGCAATTGCCCGGTTTCCTTGGCGCGTTGGACGAGGTCCCGGATGACGGGGACAAGCCTGTCCCTCGCCTGCGCGACGCGGTCGTGCCCGAACTGCGTGCTCAGCAGCACGTCGTGCAGCCCGCGGTCGCCGGTGAGCAGTTCCGCCGCCTGCCACAGGAATTCCTGGAAGGCCGTCCAGGCGTCCGCGTCCTTCATCGCCTTGCCGGCGAGCTCGGCGACCTGGTCCAGCCGTTCGGCGAGCATCGCCTCGACGAGGTGTTCCTTGTTGGGGAAGCGGCGGTAGACCGTGCCGACGCCGAGCCCGGCGTGGTGTGCGACGTCGTCGAGGGTCGTCTCGAACCCGCGCTCGCGGAAAACCTCCCTGGCGGCGGCGATGATGCGCTGGCGGTTGCGTTCGGCATCGCGCCGGAGCGGACGCGTCGTCGCGGTCCGCGGTGTGTCCCGCGTCATGAAATCCATCCTACCCAACAAGTCGAGGAATCATCTCCGCTTTCTGTAGCGTTGAGATGGAAAGGGAGGTCCCTACTCCACATCCTTGAGGGGAACCGCATGTCCGAGTCAGCCACCACAGCGGTGGCGGAGCCGTCCAGAGGCACCGCCCCGCCCGCCGATCCGCACCACGCCCGCCGCTGGCCGATCCTCGTCGTCATCAGCCTGGCCCAGCTGATGGTCGTGCTCGACGCGACCATCGTGAACATCGCCCTGCCCACCGCCCAGCACGAGCTGGGCTTTTCCGTTGACGGCCGCCAATGGGTGGTCACCGCCTACGCACTGGCCTTCGGCAGCCTGCTGCTGCTCGGCGGCCGCGTCTCCGACCTGTTCGGCCGCAAGCGGGCCTTCCTGATCGGGCTCGCCGGATTCGCCGCCGCCTCGGCGGTCGGCGGGGCCGCGAACGGGTTCGAGATGCTCGTCATCGCGCGCGCCGCACAGGGGGTGTTCGGCGCGCTGCTCGCCCCCGCCACCCTGTCCCTGCTCACCACCACGTTCACCGACGCCAAGGAACGCGGTCGCGCGTTCGGCATCTTCGGCGCGATCGCCGGCGGCGGTGCCGCCGTCGGCCTGCTGCTCGGCGGCGTGCTGACCCAGTACCTCGACTGGCGCTGGTGCATGTTCGTGAACATCATCTTCGCCGTCCTCGCCCTGATCGGCGGACTGGTGCTGCTGCACCACCGGCGCTCCGCGTATCGCCCGAAGCTCGACATCCCCGGCACGTTGACCGCCTCCTCCGGACTGTTCGCGGTGGTCTACGGCTTCTCCAACGCCGAGACGCACGACTGGTCGGCCACGTCGGTCTGGGGCTTCCTCGTCGCCGGTGCCGTGCTGCTGGCCGTGTTCGTGGCACTGGAAGCCCGCGTGCCGCATCCGCTGCTGCCGCTGCGCGTGGTGCTCGACCGCAACCGTGGCGGCGCCTATCTCGCCGTGTTCATGCTGGGCATCGGGATGTTCGGGATCTTCCTGTTCCTGACCTACTACCTGCAGCAGAACCTCGGTTTCTCGCCGATCCGCTCGGGACTGGCGTTCCTGCCCATGGTCGGCACCCTGATGGTCAGCGCCACCGTCGCCACGAGCGTGCTGCTGCCCCGGTTCGGGCCGAAACCGCTGGTCGCGCTGGGCATGCTGATCGCGGCCGTCGGCCTGTGGTGGCTGTCGGGGCTCGGTGTCGGCAGCACCTACGCCAACGGCGTGCTGTTCCCGTTGATGGTCACCGGCATCGGCATCGGCCTGTCCATGGCGCCGTCGATGAACGTGGCCACTGCCGGGGTGCAGGCCAAGGACGCCGGGGTCGCGTCGGCCACCGTGAACACCGCGCAGCAGATCGGCGGTTCCATCGGCACCGCGATGCTCAGCTCGGTCGCCGCGAACGCCGCCACCTCGTTCATCGCGGGCAAGCAGCCCACCCCCGCGCTGATGGTGGAGGCCGCGGTGCACAGCTACACCACCGCGTTCACCTGGGGCGCGGCGATCTTCGTGATCGGCGCGGTCCTCTGCGG
>NZ_VJWX01000744.1 GCF_007713715.1 Amycolatopsis rhizosphaerae | reverse complement strand
CAGTCCCCCTTGTCCAGGTGCGCCGTTTCCGCTTCCGGCGGCCGTTCCCCCAGCCGCAGGCCGGGATGCCCTTCGGGCAGGGCGCGGTAGAGCACCCAGCCGCTGACCGCGATCGTCAGCGCCTGCAGCGGCCAGGTGAGCACGGTCCGCGCCACGCCGAGTGCGACCAGTTGTCCCGACCACCACAGTGGAAGGTAGACCGCGACGCGCACCAGGTACTGACCCGACCAGGTGAGGCTGGCCAGGGAGTAGGCGTGCAGCAGCGCCGGATCTTTGCGCCACCGCGTCTTCTGCCCGAGCAGCAGCCCCACCACCACGCCCAGCAGCGGCCAGCGCACCGCCGCACTCGCCGCCCACAGCAGCGCACTGGCCACATTGGACAGCAACTGGATCAGGAAGAAGTCCTGGGCCCGTCCGGTGTGCAACGCCACGAGCGCGGCGACGATAACCGCGGCCAGGCTCACCACCGCGTTACGACTCGCTCGCATTGTGTGTTCACGGAAGATCCGGAACGCCCCCACGAGAACTGCCGCGGCGATCGCCGCGACCGCACCCCAGCCGATCGAACTGCCGCCGAGTAACCAGCCGATCACAAAAGCCAGCGGTGGGAGGCTCGCGTCCACCGCGCCCTTGCGCCCGCCCAGCACACTGGCCAGCGATTCCCGTTCCGGCGTCGTTGCTGCGCTCACCCTGACAGAGTGCCCCATTCCGCCGTCCAGGTCAGGCGGCGGCGAGATCTTCGCCACATCCATCACGCCGTCTCCGGTAATGAAGAGGCGCGGATGGCCGACAAGAGAAGAGACTGTGACCCTCGGCTGAACCGACTGTGGCTCAGACCGGGATTACAGGTGCATCCTCGCGATGTTGTTTCAGGGGCGAATAACAATGCGTGCTGGGCGAGAGGGGACTGTGGCGTGTACGGCTACAACAGCTACATCGCACTGGGCGACAGCTTCACCGAAGGTCTGAACGACGAACTCCCCGACGGCAGCTTCCGCGGCTGGGCCGACCGCCTGGCCGAGATACTGGCCGGCGGCGAAGCCGGATTCCGGTACGCGAACCTCGCGCTCCGGGGCAAGATGCTCGCCGAAATCGTCGAGGAACAGGTCCCCGTAGCCCTGGAGACCAAACCGGACCTGGTCACCTTCTGCGGCGGCGGTAACGACGTGATCGTGCCGGGCAGCGATGTCGACGAGATCGCGGCCCAGATCGACACCGTGGTCGCGCAGCTGCGCGGCGCCGGGATCGAGGTACTGCTGTTCAACGGGCCCGACACCAAGACACTGTCGGTGATGAGCGTGCTGCGCGGCAAGATCGGCATCTACAACACGCACCTGTGGGCCATCGCGGCACGGCACGGCGCTCGCGTGGTCGACCTGTGGGCGATGGACGCGCTGCGCGATCACCGCGCGTGGAGCGACGACCGGCTGCACTTCACCCCCGAAGCGCACCACCGGATCGCGCTGCGCACCGCGGACCTGCTGGGTGTCCCGGTCGCCGAGGACTGGCGCGAACCGTGGCCCGCGCTCGAACTGCACCGCGACTGGATCACCGCCCGGCGCTCGGATCTGGCCTGGACCAAGACGCATCTGCTGCCGTGGATCCGCCGCCAGCTCCGTGGCGAGTCCATGGGTGACGGCCTGTCCCCCAAGCGTCCGCAGTTGGCGCCGATCGTGATCCAGCACCAGTCCGCCGAGGACCACGCGCCCGCTACCTGATCCGCCTTCCCCCGCCGGGTCGCGGCAGTCCGCGGCCCGGCTTAGGGTTCGGCTGTGTCCGGTACGCGAACCTGGTTTCCGGTCATCGCGGTGCTGGTGACCGGGCTGCTCGCGGTTGCGGTCGTCGAGTGGCAGGGCCCCGCGCTGCGAGCCCACCTGACGTCGGGTACCACCCCCGCTACGGACCCGGCAGGCCTGCAAGGCTCACTCGATCGGGTACTTCTCGCGCATCCGATCACCTTCGCCCCCGACAGTGCCGACCCGCTCGACCCCCGCGGTCTCACCGAGGTCGCCCGGCTCCTCGGCACCGCCCCGCCCGGGACGACCTTCGAGATCGGCGGGCACGCCGCGGCCGGACCGGGCAGCGAGGCCACCGCGCTGGCCCTCTCGCGGGCCCGGGCGGAACGGGTTGCGAGAGCCCTCAGCGCCGCCGGTGTGCCCTCGAACCGGCTGATCCCCAGGGCCTACGGCGACACCAGACCCACGGGACGCGGCGACGAACGCCGCGTGGAGATCGCGGTGCGGTGAAGGGGGTGCCGGGATGTGGTGGCTGTTCGGGC
>NZ_VJWX01000743.1 GCF_007713715.1 Amycolatopsis rhizosphaerae | reverse complement strand
AGACCTCGGTCGAGCCGTAGAAGTTGTAGAGGACGTCACCGAAGGCGTCCTGGAAGGCGGTGACCAGCGCACCCGGCAGCGCCGCACCGCTGCTCGCCACGACGCGCAGGCTGGAGGTGTCGTAGCGGGCTCGCACCTCTTCGGGGAGGTTGAGGATGCGCTGCAGCATGACCGGCACCACGAACAGCGAGGTGCACCGGTGCTCGGCCACCGCCCGCAGGCACGCTTCGGCGTCGAAGCGCCGCTGCAGCACCAGGTTCGCGCGCAGGGGCATGCCCACCTGCAGGGCCGACAGACCCCACGCGTGGAACAGCGGGGCGGCGACGAGCATCCGCTCCCCGGCCCGCAGCGGAATGCGCGACAGCAGCGAGACGGCCGTGGAGAGCCCCTTCGGCGTGGGTCTGCGCGCGCCCTTCGGCGCCCCCGTGGTCCCCGAGGTGAGAACCACCAGCCTGCCCGGACGGGACGGTGGCCCGAGCCGCACCTGGGGTGCGTCCTCGACGAGCTTGCCCAGCTCGCCGGTGCTCACCACGACGGCGTCGGCGGGCAGCGCGCGCAGCACCCCGGCGAACTCGTCGTCGGCGATGAGCACCCGCACCTCGTGCCGGAGCACGGCGTCGATGACCTGCGGTTCGGCGAGACCGGTGTTGAGCAGCACGACGTCGGCGCCGATCTTGCCGCAGGCCAGCAGGGTCAGCACGAACCAGGCGTGGTTGCGCGCGAGCAGCGCCACCGGCGCCCCTTCGCCGGCACCGAGCTTGCCCAGCAGCCCCCCGAGCCGGTCGGCCAGCCGCGACAGTTCCTGGAAGCTCCACTGGGTACCCTCGTCGTCAGTCACGGCCGTCTCGTGCGGGGAGCGGGCGGCGGCCGCGGTGTAGCCGCCGGCCAGCGTGGCGCCCCAGCGGTTGAGCGCAGCCAGTTGCCGGATCAGCCGGTCGGGTCGTCCTGGCGTGATCACCCCGGCGGTGACCAGGGTGTTCGCGATCTGCAGCGTGGTCGGCGGGCGCGGCGACGGCAGCGGTTCCGGCTCACCGGCCAGGTGGCGGCCGAGGCGCTCCAACCCGTCGCGCGCCCACTGCCGGATCTCGGCCGCACTGCGCCGGAAACCGCCGTCGGGGCGGAAGAAGATGCACCGCAGCGCCGTGCCGCCGTTCTCGGCGTCGGTGAGCTGGACCGAGACGCAGCCTGCCGTGTTGGGTTCGCTGTCGAGGACGAACTGCTCGCCGCGGCGGTTGAGCAACACCCGCAGGGTGTGCTCGGCGGGCGGCCCGCACACGTTCGCCCGCAGGCGGTACCACTGCCCGGTGCCCCCGTCGTCCTTGCGCTCGCAGACGCCCACTCCCCGGAAGAAGCGGGGGTAGAGCTCCAGATCGGTGAGCGCTTCCCAGACGGCAGACCTCGGGTGGTCGACGACGAGCTCGAGGGTCACGCAGTCAGGCATCCGACGAAGCTACGGAGGTTCCTGGCGCGAGGTCAACAACACTCCGGGTGTTTCGCGCGGAAGAGGGAGCGCCCCGGCGCTCCCGCCAACATTAGCCCCCGCATGCCAATCCGGCCGCCACCCGCCCTGTGAAAAGGTGACAACTTCCCGCCGCCCTCGCCGGAAAACCTTGCGGCCCCACTTTTCACAAAGCTACCTTACTCGCCGGTAGGACATTCGATTCCGCCATTTCCTCACGCAGTTCGAAGTATCACCGGAGATACTCCCGGAGGAGCAGAGTGAACAATCCCAAGAGAATGAGAAAAGTGATCGCGGCCGCCAGTTCCTCGGCGGTGGTCGCCGGCACGGCGGTCACCGCCCTGCTGGCGGGGGCCGGGACGGGCGCGGCCGCACCGGCTTCGCTCACGCTCAACTACAGCTGCCCGTTCCCCCTGATCGGGACCCAGACGCTGCAGATCGCCCTCAGCGCCGACATCCCCGCCACCGCGACCGTCGGCCAGCCCGTCCCCGCGTTCGACGTCAAGACCGTCTCCACGGTGCCGTCCACCGCCACCCAGGGCCTGTCCCTGGTCGGCGCGGCCACCGTCGAGGGCAGCGCGGCGGCCGCCTCCACGGTCACCGCGCCCCAGGGCACCCTGCCCGTCACCGTGCCCGCGACCATCCCGCCGACCCCGGTGCCCTCCTCGGGCTCGTTCCAGGTCACCGCCACCGGCAGCGCGCCGTCGATGACCTTCACCAAGGCGGGCACCGCCACGATCACCGTCGGCGACATCAAGCTGACCCTGCACCCGAAGAAGGCCGACGGCACCGACACCGGCCTCGGCACCTTCGACTCGCAGTGCACGCAGGTGG
>NZ_VJWX01000742.1 GCF_007713715.1 Amycolatopsis rhizosphaerae | reverse complement strand
CCGCCCCACACCGTCCGGCGTAGCCAACTCATCCGTCGTCGGATACCCCAGCGGACCGGCCTCCCAACCCAACGCCGCCCACCTGTCCCGAATCGCCCCGTAAATCGCGTGCGCACCCGTGTTCGGCGACCAATAGACCGAACCCGGACCACTGAAATGGTTGTACCGCCCCACACCGTCCGGCGTACCCAACTCATCCGTCGTCGGATACCCCAGCGGACCGGCCTCCCAACCCAACGCCGCCCACCTGTCCCGAATCGCCCCATAGATCGCGTGCGCACCCGTGTTCGGCGACCAATAGACCGAACCCGGACCACTGAAATGGTTGAACCGCCCCACACCGTCCGGGGTCGTGGTCTCGTTCGTCGTGGGATAACCCAGCGGACCGGCTTCCCAGCCCGACGCCGCCCACGCGTCCCGGATGGCACCCTGGATCGCCCACGCGTCGGTGTTCGCCGTCCAGTAGATGGACCCGATCTGGAAGTGGTTGTACCGCCCCACTCCGTCCGGTGTCCCCGTCTCGTCGGTGATCGGATAGCCGAGGCTGCTGCCCGGCCCGCCGAGCGCCTTGTAACGGACGAGGATCGCCCCTGTCACGGCGTGTGCCCCGGTCGCCGCGGACCAGTAGATGCTGCCACCGCGGAAGTCCTGGGCCTTACCGCCGCCGGCGGTGTCGTACTCCGGCGAAACCGGGTCGCTCAGGTAGGAACCGCGGGCGCCGCCGAGCTGGTTGTAGTAGTCGGTGATCGGATCGGTGTTGCCGTTGAGCGTCACCGTCTTCGCCGCCTGGCCGTCGTCACCGGTGATCTGGTACGCGGCCGTGGCCGGATATGCGTCCGTCGGCGTGAACGTCACCGTCTGGTCCAGCGAGTCACCCGGCGGGATCACCTGTCCCTCCGCGAGCTGGTTCTCACTGTGGAACACCCCGGCGGGGGCCTTCGCCTTGGTGATCGTCAGCGGCACCGTGCCCGTGTTGGCCACGGTGAACTTCAGCGTCACCGACTGCCCGACCGGCACGGTGTGGAAGTCGAGCACCGTCGGGTCGAGCGTGAGCTCGGGCTTGCCGGACAGCGCGACGCCGCTCACCGGAACGGTGACCGAACCCTGGTCACTGGTCACGACCAGCTGCGAACTCTCGCCGACCCCGGTGTCGGTCCCCGAAGTGGGCGTGTAGCTGATCGGCACGGTCACCGAGGCGCCCGCGTCGATCACGGTGCCCACGGCGGGCAGGGTGGTCGCGGCGAACGAACCGGTCGGCGCGGTCACGCCGGTGATCGTCTCCGCGGTGGTGCCGGTGTTGAGGATGTTCACCCCGAGCTCTTTCGCGGCGCCGGTACGCACCTGCCCGAAGTCGAGCGAAGCGGGCGTGGCGCCAAGACCGGACTGCGTACCAAGGCCGTGCAGGTCCAGGGCGGTGCTGCCGGCGTCGGTGGCGAAGGTCAGCGTTCCGGTCGCCGCACCCCAGGTGGCGGGTGTGAAGCTCACCGGCACGTCGAGGGTCTGACCCTTGGTCAGGGTCACCGGCGTGCTCAGCGAGGCGGCGAACGGGGACGCGGTCGACACGCCGGTGACGGTCAGATCCCGGTTCGCGGTGACCGTCACGGTCGCGTTCTCGGTGCCGCCGACGGCGGTGGAACCGAAGTCGTAGGGCTTGGTGGCCAGCACGGCCGTGGTCGGCCTGCCGAAGCCGTACACCTTGCCGTCACGGGTGCCGACGTAGACGCGGCCCCCGTCGGTGCCGGGCACGGAGAACTTCACCGCGGTCCCGATCGGCGCGGAGTACCGCAGCTGCATGACCCCGTTGACGGGCACCGGGTCGTAGGCGCGCAGCTGCGCGTTCGCCCCGCTCGGCCCGGTGCTGTAGACCACCCAGACCAGGGCGGAACCGGAGGTGGTGCCGCTGGAGGTGATCACCGGCGAGCCGGAGGTGTAGCCGAAGTTGTCGCTGGTGGTGCCTACCGAAGTGAGCGAGGGCCCCTGCGCCGAGTACTTGAGCGCGCGCAAGGGCCCGTTGTTGCCGACGACGTAGACGTAACCGCCGTCGCCGCCCCAGAAGCCGGGCCTGCCCCAGACGCCCTGGAACGGTCCGGTCACCCCCACCACGTCGTCGCCGCCGTCGGCGGCCTGGCCCGCGCCGCCGAGGTGGTCGGCGTCGAGCAGGTAGATCCGCCCGTCCTTGCCGACCTCGACGAGGAGACGGGGGTGGCTGCTGGTGCCGAAGCCCGACGGCAGCGCCATCGGCCCCCCGGAACCGAGGTCGGCGTCGTCCTGGTTCAGCTTCGTGTTGTCGTGCGGGCTGAAAAAGCTC
>NZ_VJWX01000741.1 GCF_007713715.1 Amycolatopsis rhizosphaerae | reverse complement strand
GGACCCCGTTGCCCCGCCCCGACCTCCGCCAGCGCCGGATCGGGCTCGGCCCCGTCGCGGTGTTCGGCGCGAGCAACTTCCCGCTCGCCTTCTCGGTGGCGGGCGGTGACACCGTCTCCGCGCTGGCCGCGGGCTGTCCCGTCGTGGTCAAGGCGCACGACGCGCACCTGGGCACTTCCGAACTCGTCGCGGCCGCCGTCCGCGCCGCCGTGGCAGCCTGCGAACTGCCCGAAGGCGTGTTTTCCCTGCTCGTCGGGGACGGGCCGGAACTGGGCACGCGGCTGGTCACCGATCCGCGGATCCGGGCCGTCGGGTTCACCGGATCCCGTGCCGCCGGACTGGCGCTGGTGCGGGCCGCCGCGGCGCGGCCGCAACCGATCCCGGTGTACGCCGAGATGAGCAGCGTCAACCCCGTCGTCGTGCTCCCGGGAGCGCTCGCGGCCCGGGCCGGGCGGCTCGGCGCGGACTTCGTGGCGTCACTGACCCTGGGGGCCGGGCAGTTCTGCACCAACCCGGGGCTGGTGCTGGTCCTCGACGGCCCCGGTCTCGACGAATTCCTCGCCGCGGCCGCCAAGGCCGTCGCGGCGCACGGCGGGGCCACCATGCTCACCACCGGCATCGCCCGCGGCTACGCCGAGGGCCGGGACGGGATCGCCGGACGCCCCGGGGTCACCGAACTGGCCCACAGCGCCTCCGGTGCGGGTGCCGCCTGCGGTGCGGCCGCACTGTTCACTGTGGACGCCACCGCCTTCCTCGCCGATCCGGCACTGCACGAGGAGGTCTTCGGTGCGACCTCGGTGGTGATCCGGTGTTCCGGCACCGAGGAGCTGACCGCGGTGCTGCACGGCCTGGAGGGCCAGCTCACCGCCACCGTGCACGCCGAACCGGAGGACCACGGACTGGCCGCCGCACTGCTGCCGCTGCTGGAACTGCGGGCCGGGCGCATCCTGGTCAACGGCTGGCCGACGGGCGTCGAGGCCGGGCACGCGATGGTGCACGGCGGTCCCTTCCCCGCCACCTCCGACGCCCGCACCACGTCGGTCGGTTCGCTCGCGATCGAGCGTTTCCTGCGGCCCGTCGCCTACCAGGACGTGCCCGCCGCACTGCTGCCGCCGGTGCTGCGCGACGGCAACCCCGAAGGGGTCTGGCGCCGCGTGGACGGCACCCTCACCCGCGACTGAGGGGCTTCTCGGTCGCGTCGAGAGGGCTCGCCCGCCGCGCCAGGGTCACGAACGGACGACCCGCACGCCCGACACCTCCAGCAGGCCGTCCAGGTGCACGCGGCCCTTCGCCTGGCGCGGATCCACGGTGAGCCCGTCACGACGCGCGAGGGCGAGGAGGCGTGCCGCCAGCGGCAGCACCATGTGCCGTCCCCAGCAGCGTTCGGTGGCGTGGCCGAACGGGAGGTAGCCGGGGTGGGTGTCCGGGTCCAGCTCGGCCCAGCGCTCGGGACGGAACTCGTCGGGAGCCTCCCACAGAGCGGGGTCGCGGTGGCTGAGCAGCGGCAGGAGCAGGACGTCGTCCCGCGGCCCGATCCGGCTGTCGACCGCGGTGAACTCCGGTGAGCGGCGGCGCAGGATGTTCCAGGACGGCGGAAGCAGCCGGAGGGTTTCGTTGAGGAGGTACTCGTCCGGCACGTCCCCGGCGAACGGCGCGCCCAGCCACAGTGCGTTGGTGACCAGCGCGGCGACCGTGAAACAGACCGGGCCCGCGACCCGCCGGTAGAGGTACATCGCGAACCGGCGGTCGGCGAAGCTGTCCGCTTCCAGCACGAGCCGCGCGAGGGAGGAGAGCGCGACTTCGGGCGCGGGCCTGCCGAACAGCGCCGCTGCCCAGGTGACGGCCGACCAGGTGAGCTTCGGGGTGAGCTCGAGGCGGCGGTCGACCAGCATCCGGAACCGCAGGCGCTCCGCACCGAACACCAGATCGCGCAGGTAGTTGTGGGGAACCTGCGGCCAGCTCCCGGTGAGGTCCGGCTCGCCCGGCGGTTTCCCCAGCGCGGCACGGACATCGGCGCCGACCGCGCGCATCAGCGTGGCCGATTCGGTTTTGGTGATGTGGCGGCCCAGTACGGGTTTGAACGTGGGGCGCTCTTCCGCGTTCGCGCGACGGCTGAGCAGGAGCCGGTCCATCAATCCGGCACCGGCGACCCCGACCGTGTCGGGTTCCAGACGGAACAGGGATTCGCCCCGGTATCGGCGGAAAAGGTCCGCGATCCGCGGGGCGAAGACGATCTCGCGTGATTTCCTGGCGGCGGAAACGGTCATGCCCATACTCCCCGAAATTCGGGCCCGGTCCGGCGGCGGACTCCGCCGGAC
>NZ_VJWX01000740.1 GCF_007713715.1 Amycolatopsis rhizosphaerae | reverse complement strand
CCCGTGGGAGGGGCCGGTCCCGGTCGAGCAGGTGGTGCGGGCCGGGCAGCGGTTGCTCGACCTCGGGTGCGACCAGCTCTCCCTCGGCGACACGATCGGCGTGGCCACCGCCGGCCACGTGGAACGGCTGATCGCGGCCTTCGACGAGGCCGGAGTCGCCCCCGGCCGCCTGGCCGTGCACTTCCACGACACCTACGGGCAGGCACTGGCGAACACCCTCGCCGCGCTGCGCTGCGGAGTGTCCACTGTGGATTCCTCGGCGGGTGGTCTCGGCGGCTGCCCGTACGCCGAGTCGGCCACCGGCAACCTCGCCACCGAGGACCTGCTGTGGATGCTGGAGGGGCTCGGCATCGAGACCGGTGTCGACCTCGACGCACTGGTGGCGACCAGCCGGTGGATGGCGGAGCGGCTCGGGCGGCCGAGCCCCTCCCGGGTGGTCAGGGCGATCGCGGGGTAGCGCCGCGGTGCGGCGGACGGCCGGATAGGGAACGATTTTCCCGGAGTGGGAACCGGACCGCGCCGGGCCGCGTCCGACTCGAAGCCGACCGCCGTACTACCGAGGAGGCGTGCCGTGACCGAGTACCGCGCACAGGTGGACGAGCTGCTGGCCGACTACCGGCGCAGCCGGGAACAGCTCGCTTCGGTGCACCGGGAACTCGGGGCGGTCACGGCCTCGGCCAGTGATCCGGACGGCCTGCTCACCGCGACCGTGGGTGCGCGCGGCGCGCTCACCGGACTGGTGATCTCGGACGAGGCCTATCACCGGTACCGGCCCCGCGAACTGGCCGACCAGATCGTGCGGGCCGCCGGGGCGGCGACCGTGCGGGCGCTGGCCGCCGCGGCGGAGGTGCTCGCGCCCGCCCTCCCCGCCGGTACCGATCCGCAAGCCGTCCTGTTCGGCACGGCCGACCTCGAGGCCGCCGACATCGCGCCGCCGAAGCCGGTGGCCGAGGAGGACAGCTACGAGGACCAGAACTGGATGGTCCGGTGAGCGGGTTCGAAGCGGATGCGGACCGGCTCGACGCGGGGGCGAAGGACTTCGACGGCCATGCCGGGCGGGCGGGCCGGATCGCGGCGGAACTGGCGCGTGCGCTGGCGGATGCCTCGGCGGCCTGGGGTGACGACGCGGTCGGGCGGAGTTTCGCGGCCGGGCACGTCCGTCCCGCGAACGAGACCGCGGAGGGGATCCGCGCACTGGCCGGGCAGCTGAGCGAGCTGGGGACCTCCTTCGCCGAGGCCGCGCGGCGGTACTCCTCGGGCGAGGACGCCGCCCGCCGTTCGATCGCCGACGCGGCCGGGGGTTAGGGATGGGTGTCGAACTGCCGGAGGAGCTGGCCGGGATCGCCGCGGAGGCCGGGCTGTCGTGGCCGCGGGCGGACGAGGACAAGCTGCGCGAGCAGGCGAAGGCGTGGCGGGCCGCGCAGGACGGGCTCACCGCGTTGGCCGCCGATGCCGACCGGAGCGCCGCGAGGGCGCTGGGGGCGCTCAGCGGCCCTTCGGCGGAGGCGGCGGCCGCCCGGTGGGCGGAGTTCGCCCACCCCGATCACGGCCGCCTGACCACCGCGGCCCGCGGTGCCGGGGAGGCCGCCGACCGGCTGGAGCGCGCGGCGGAGGAGATCGGCGCGACCAAGGTGGAAATGGTGCGCACGCTGACCGAAGCCGCGAAGAACCGGGACGCGGCGCACGGCGCGGCCGCCGCCGGGCATCCGGCCGCGCTGCTCGGACTGGACACCGTGCTGCGGGGGACCACCGCGAATCTTTCGTCGCTGACGAACGGTCTGGTCCAGCGGGTGGGCGGGGCCGCCGCGGCGGCGGGCGGCCCGCCGGAGCCGGTGGTCGACCCGCATCCGGGTGCGCGTTCCCCGCAGGGGCAGCTCGGTCTGCTCAGCGCCGCCACCGGACTGCCCGTTTCACTTTTGTGCACAGTGGACAAGACGGTGGCCGGTGCCGCGGTGGTCTCGGCAGTCTCGGCGGTTCCGGAAGCCGCGGTGGTTCCGGTGCAGCCTTCGCTGGGAGTGCCACCGGTTCCGGCCGAGCCGAACGCCACCGGTCTGCCTTCGCTCGGGCAGCCGCCCGGCGGGACACCGCTTCCACTCGGACCCGCCGGGTCCATAGTGGACCAGGTGGCCGGTCCAGAGGCCGGGACCGGTCCCATCCGGCTGCCTGCGGCCCCCTCGGCGTACGGGGGGCTCCTGCATTCCGGCGGGTTCGAGGACGTGCCGACTCCGCCGTCCGGCATCCTCGCGCCGCAAGCGCCCGGCGCTACCGTCGCCGCGGGGTTCAGCGAGGGGGGCCCATCCGTGCCGTCCGTGCCTCCTGCGCCGTCCGTGGT